>NZ_JAMQOL010000007.1:0-69825 GCF_023717965.1 Paractinoplanes hotanensis
GCTATGTCCTTCTTGCTGAGCATGTTCGCGGACAGCCCGTCACCAGTTACGTACCGAACTTCTGCCTACGCGCTTAGGCGTAACCAGCTACGAAACAGCCGCCTACGAGACGGCCGCCAGGGCCTTGTTGATGTTCAGCTCGGCGAGGTCGCGCATCCACTGCCCGCGGGGGAAATCGGTGTCGGCGATCCGCAGCGGGCCCTCGATCAGGCTGATCACCTGCGCGAACCGGCAGAGCTCCAGCCTCGCCGGGTCAAGATCTACAGGCGCCAGTTCCGCGTACGCCGCCTGGAAGCGCAACTGCAGGAAGGCGTGCTCCCACTCGGCGTCGAAGTAGGTCACACCCTCGATGTCGATCATCACCGGCTCGCCCGCGGCCGACATGAACACGTGGTCGGGCCCCAGCTCGCCGTGGATCAGCACGTACTCGCGCCGCTGCTCGACCCGCTCGCGCAGCCCTCGCAGATGGTCCTCGATCCTGGTGCGGGCGGTCGCCACCCGCTCGTCCCGGCGCACCACCGCCGCGAGGTGGGCCAGCGCACGGTCCAGGATCATCTCTTCGGGCGGCCTGTTCTGCGCCCTCAGCGCGGCGGGCCGCCCCCACTCGGGCCCGGCGGTGGTGTGCATCCGGCGCAGCGACCGCCCCAGCTCAGCCAGCGGCCTGCGGTCGTAGCCCATCCGCGTCTCGAGTGTCTCGCTGCCCACGTCCTCGACCAGCGCCCGGTCGCCGCCGGCGAACAACAGCTCGGGCACCCGCACACCGGCGCGCGCCAGCAGCGCCCGGTTCGTGACGAACAGCTCGGCCCCGGACGCATCGGTGAACGGATCGTCGGGCACGGTCTCGGAAGGCGGCCAGTAGTCCTCGGCCGCCGCCCACACATAGAGGACCACCGAGCGCCCGTCGTCGAGCCGGATCCGGTAGACGCCCTTCTTGGTTCCGCCGGTGAGCCGTTCCAGGCCCACCGCCCGCCGGTCGCCGCCCAGTTGCTCCGCCACCAGCTCGGTCACGTCATCGACCGTCAGAAAGGCACGCATGGCGAGCGATCCTGCCCACGCCGGCTGCCGTCCACAACCGATTAACAGCGCGAAGACACGGCGAAGCCCCGTTCCGGCCTAGCGGAACGGGGCTTCGACCGACTGTCAGGCGGGCGCCACCGCGCGTGTACGACGCATCGTCAGCACATACTCGACCAGCGAGATGAGGACGTTCTTCGTCGACTCACGGTTGCGCGCGTCGCAGCTCACCACGGGGACGTCACTCGAGATCGCCAGCGCGTCCCGAACGTCCTGGGCGTTGTGATACTGCATACCGTCGAAGCAGTTGATCGCGATCAGGTACGGAAGGCGACGGTGCTCGAAGAAGTCGATCGCGGCGAAGCAGTCGGCGAGACGCCGAGTGTCCACCATCACGACCGCACCGATCGCGCCCCGCACCAGCTCGTCCCACATGAACCAGAAACGCGTCTGGCCCGGTGTTCCGAACAGATAGAGAATCAGGTCGCGGTCGATGCTGATTCGGCCGAAGTCCATGGCGACAGTGGTCGTCATCTTCCCCGGGACCTGCCGGTTGTCGTCGACACCCACACCCGCCGAGGTCATGATGGCCTCGGTGGTGAGCGGGGTGATCTCCGAGACCGACCCGACCAGCGTCGTCTTACCGACGCCGAACCCGCCGGCGATAACAATCTTCGCCGACGTCACGCGCCCCGCAGAGGGACGGTGCGACATGTCAGAGCCTGCGAAGTCCACTCAGCACCCTTTCCAGCAGTTCCGTGCCTACCGCGTCGGTCTCGTCGTCCAGCGAGGTGGGCTCGTACACCGCGACAAGGCCATCGGTGGCCATGTCGGCGACGATCACTCGAGCCACACCGAGCGGCAGTTGCATGCGTGCGGCGATTTCGGCCAGCGACTGAACTCGGCCGCCGTCGCACATCTCCGCGATGTACTGATGCTCGCTTCCACCCTGTCCGCCGCGCATCATGCCAGATCGGCCACGAACGGTTGTCTCGACCAGCGCTTCCAGCGCTATCTCAAGCTTTGGTCGGGTCCGACCACGAGTCACGGCGTACGGCCTGACCAGCGCGCCGGTCGGCTCATCGCGTTCGGGCATCGTCACCGCTCACCCCTTCCTCGGACCCTAGAAGTGTCTCTTGTTGTCAACTCTTTGAACAGCGGCCGAAATAACCGGCAAGCTGCCCGTTCAGCCGAGGACTCACTCAGCCAAGAACCCCGGCCGCGGAACGCGGTGCGGGGGTGAGCGCCTCACCGACGCGGTCGACCAGAAGGGCCATCTCGTAGCCCACCTGCCCGACGTCGCAGCTGCGCGCCGCGAGCACCGCGAAGGACGAGCCGTCCGAGATGGACATCAGGAAGAGGAACCCGTTGTCCATTTCGACCACCGTCTGCAGCACGGCGCCACCCTCGAAGCACCGCGCGGCGCCCTGAGTGAGGCTCACCAGGCCGGAAGCGATGGCTGCCAGCTGATCAGCGCGGTCCCGGGGAAGGTCCCGTGAGGCCGCCAGGAGCAGACCGTCAGCGGAGACCGCGATCGCATGTGCGACGCCGGGAACGCGGTCGGCGAAGTTGGCCAGGAGCCAACCGAGATCCTGCGTAGATGTCATGCCTCATGCTCCTTGCCAGCCTGCGAGGACTGCTGCCCTCCCGGAGTCTCCTCCGGGTTGGTCGATTCTTTGGTGCGACCGCGCTGAACACCCCGGTGGTAGGCGGACAGCAGACCGCGGACACCTTCGGGGGTACGGCGCTGAACGGAAGTGTCGTTCCGGTCGACACCACCGGGGACGAGCTGCGCCATCGGAGTTCGCTTGGGCAGACCCGCTGTGGTCGTGGATTCGACCGCCACCTCGGACGCCGCCTGAGCGGCCTGCCAGCCCGTGTCGGCCGCGGTCTGCCACGGGCTCGTGGCGACACTGCCGTTCGGGCTGGAGCCGTTCGCGACGGCGCCGTTGGAGGCGCCGGCACCAACAGTAGCCGGGTCTCGGTCGCGTGACTCGGGTGAGACGGCCTGCTGCGGCACACCGACCGTCCGCGACGGCTCCCCGGTGGGGATCCGCTGCGAGCTGACCGGCTCGTCAAGTCCGTTGGTCGACGGTTTGGTGTCAGCCGGACGGGCAGTCGTGAACCAGGCCGACTCGAGCTCCCGGAAGATCGGGAGTTCCATCGTCTCGTCGGCGAACTGACCCTGGCCGTTGTCCCGCTGGCGGGCCGCGGCCTGCGCGGCCGCGATCTGGGCGGCGGCCGTGGCCTGAGCCTCGGCAGCCTGTGCGGTCGCGGCCTCGTGTGCCGCCTTGGCCGCCGCGGCCGCCCGCTGCGACTCCGACGGCAGGCCCGAGGTGTTCCCAGCGGAGACCGGCGTGGCCGGCGGAGCGGAGGACGGGATCGGCGCCGTCTGCGGGTTGGTCGGGCGCTCCACCTGCGGTCGCTGGTCGCCGCGCTGCTCCGGCCGGTAGCGCGGGAGCTCGGCGGTCATGTCGAGCGCGGCCGCCAGGCTCTCGGGCACGTGCGGAGCCGGGTTCTCGCGCTCGGGAGCGACCGGCGGCCAGGCCGGGGGCGCGGCCGCGGCCGGCGGCGCGGAGACCGGGGGTTCCGATCCGGGCGGCGACGACATCGGGCGGCCACCGTACGGCGGAGCCGAGGGCACCGGCGGAGCGGAGACCGGCGGGACGAACGGGGTGCGGCCCTGGTGTTCCGGGTTGGCCGGCAGCTGGCGCGGAATCGTCGCGCCGTAGCCCGTGGCGTCACCGTCGGGACGGCCCGGCTCACCGTTGCGGCGCTGCGGCAGTCCGTCGGGACCGGCGAAGCCCTGCGGCGACGGCTGTCCACCGGGACCGGACGGCAACGGCGGGATGGGCTCGTTGCTGCGCGGGCCGTAGAAGCCGTTGCTGCCGTTGCCGTTCCCGTTGCTGCCATTACTGCCGTTGAGCGAGCCGTTGGAACCGAAGCCGTTGCTCGGCGCGCCGGTCAGGTCGGACCACGCCGGCACCGAGTGCCCGTTGGTGCCCAGCATGCCGCCGGTGTTCATCGGCGGGTTGGGGTCGAACGGACGACCGGTGGGGTAGCTGCCGCTCGGGTAGCCACCGCGGCCGCTTTCGAGCGCGAGGGGCTCGGGCATGCCCGGGCGGCCCTGCTCGTCGTAGCCGGCGCCGACCTGGGGGCGGCCGCCGGTCGCGACGGCGTTCTGGTTGTGGCTGCCGGTGAGCACCGAGAGCGGCAGGCCGACCTCGGCCACCGTGCCCCGCTCGGTGTCGGCCGGGCGCAGCTCGACCTTGACGGCGTGGCGGTTGGCCAGCCGGGCGACCACGACCAGGCCCATCATGCGGGAGACGGCCACATCCACCATCGGCGGGCTGGCGAGCCGCTCGTTCAGCTCGCGCAGCTGCTCACGGCTGATGCCGATGCCGCGGTCTTCCACCGAGAGGAGAGCACCGTCGCCCAGCCGCCGGGCCTCGACGATGACCGTCGAGTTGGGCGGGGAGAAGGCGGTGGCGTTGTCGAACAGCTCGGCGACCAGGTGGACCATGTCGTTGACGGCGTGCGCTGCCACCTCGATGTCCCGGTCGATCATGCCGAACTCGATGCGCGTGTAGTGCTCGACCTCGGACTGAGCGGCGCGGAGCACGTCGATCAGGGCGGCCGGCTCGCGCTGCACACGGGTCGAGTCGGCACCGGCGAGAACCAGAAGGTTTTCGTCGTTACGGCGCATTCGGGTGGCCAGGTGGTCGAGCTGGAAGAGCTCGGCCAGACGGTCCGGGTCCTCCTCGCCGCGCTCCAGCCGGTCGAGGTGACCGATGAGCCGGTCGACCAGGATCTGGGAACGGCGGGCCAGGTTGACGAACATCGTCGCGACGGAGGCCCGCAGCGCGGCCTGCTCGGCCGCGGTGCGCACCGCCTCGAGGTGAACCGCGTTGAACGCCTCGGTCACCTGACCGAATTCATCGCGGCTGCGTACCGGAAGCGGCTCGGCGATCTGGTCGGCGAGCTGGGCCGGGGTGAGCGATGTGGACAGCTGCGGGTCGCGCAGCCGGCTCACCGCGTGGGGCAGACCGAACTGGGCGACCGAGAGCGCACCCTGTCGCAGCTCGCGCAGCGAACGGGCCATCGAGCGGGCGACCAGCCAGGCGAAGAGGATGGCGAGCAGCAGCATGCCGAGCAGGATGCTGGTCTCGAGGAAGACCCGCCGATTCACGTCGTTCCGCAGGTCGGTGGCCTCGGCGACGATGTCGGAGTCCATCTTGACCTCGACCTTGCGGAACTCCGCGCCGTACCCGGTCATCGCCTTTTCCCAGTTGGCGGTGTTGAACGGGATGTTGCGGGTATTCGCGCCCTGCAGGCTTCGCAGCGGCAGGGTGTAGTTGGTGGCGGCCTTACCGGCGGTGGAGTTGGTGATGGCCGAGAAGGCTGCGACATCCGAGTCCGAACCGACCGACTTGACGGTCGTGCCCGCCAGCTCGAAGCCGGTCTCGGCGAGAAGGAAATCACGCCGCAGCGGCTCGGTCAGCTGACGGGCGGCGATGATCTTGTGGCCGATGTCGCGCTGCTGGGCGATGAACTCCTTGGCCTGGGCGACGGCGGCGACCGAGCGCAGGTGGTCGCTCAGCTCGGTGTCGCTGGCCAGCTGGGCGGCCGCGTCACGCACGTCGAGCAGGTCGTCGATGAGCTTGGTGTAGCTGTCTTCGACGTCGGTGCCGGGGCGGTCGTTGGCGATCTGGCTGCGCTGCGCCGGCAGGTCTTCGAGGTTGCGATCGAGGCGCAGCAGGAGCGTGCTGACGTTCTCGGGGACCTCGTCGAGCGCGGCCTTCTGCTGGGCGTAGGGCACCTTGGCCGCGTCGACCTGGGCCGTCTCGGCGGTGTAGGCCTCTTTCGCCTTGACGAAGTCGGGACTCTTCTTGTCCTGGATCGTCGTGATCATCATGCCGTAGGCACGTTCGTTCTGCAGGTGGTCGACGAGACCGCCGGCCGCCTCCGACAGCACCGAAAGGGTGCGCGCACGCTCCGCGTTGTTGGCTTCCTCGATGTGGTCGACCAGGCCGCTGACGCCGACGATGATCGTCGCCAGGGTAGGCACCAACATGATCAGGCCAAGCTTCGACCAGATCGGCAGGTCTCGCAGCCGATCAGCCGGGCGACGGAGACGCGACATGACGCCGTTCGCCGTCTTGGGGCGCTTGCTCACGTCACCGTCCTCCTGTTTCGGGCCCCGGCACTCGGCTTGCCGGGCGCCGCACACGGCCGACTGCCGCGTCGGGCCCCCGAGATTCCATCACGACGAGTGTCAAAGAGAAAGGGCCGCCGGACACGGACCGGTTGTGTGACGCGATGTTGGTCCGCCGGAGCGGGGACGTCGCCGGTCAATATCACGGGATGTAGGGGGACCTTTTCTCAGCGTTACTCAGACCGATCGATCGGCGTGGGGGTTACACCGAACGAACGCGCCCGATCGTAGAGGATCGCGGCAGGAGAGACGATGGCGCGGTCGCGAACGATCGGCAAGGTGAGATGCCCGATTTTGCAATGTTTGTAGGGACCATTCTGGCCGAACGGACGATCAGTGCCGCCGAACCGCCAGTGTCGGTTGCCGCAGGGCGACCTGTAGCAGCTTCGTGGCGTCAGCCGAGCAGCTTCGCGTAGCCCGGCTTGATCACGTCATTGATGATCGCCAACCGCTCGTCGTACGGGATGAAGGCCGACTTCATCGCGTTGATGGTCAGCCACTGGAACTCGGGCCACCCCCAGCCGAAGGCCTCGGACAGCAGAGTCATCTCGCGGGACATCGATGTGCCGCTCATCAGGCGGTTGTCCGTATTGACGGTGACCCGGAAGCGCAGATCGCGCAGCAGGCCGATGGGGTGCTCGGCGATCGACGGCGCGGCGCCGGTCTGCACGTTGGACGACGGGCAGAGCTCGAGCGGGATGCGCTTGTCGCGGACGTACGCCGCCAGCCGGCCCAGCACGACGTCGCCGCCGGCCACCGTTCCGGTGATGTCGTCGACCAGTCGCACACCGTGCCCGAGCCGATCGGCGCCGCACCATTGGATGGCCTGCCAGATCGAGGGCAGCCCGAAGGCCTCGCCGGCGTGGATGGTGAAGTGGAAATTCTCACGCTGCAGGTATTCGAAGGCGTCCAGGTGGCGGGTGGGCGGGAACCCGGCCTCGGCCCCGGCGATGTCGAAGCCGACCACGCCCGCGTCGCGGTAACGCACCGACAGCTCGGCGATCTCCTGCGACCGGGCCGCGTGGCGCATCGCGGTCAGCAGCACGCCGATGCGGATCGGGGTGCCCTGGGCGGCCGCCTCGGCTGCGCCCTCGACGAAGCCGGCGTTCACCGCGTCGACCACCTCGTCGAGGGTCAGGCCGCGTTCGAGGTGCTGTTCGGGGGCGTAGCGGACCTCGGCGTAGACGACGCCGTCGGCGGCCAGGTCGAGCGCGCACTCCTTGGCGACCCGGTGCAGCCCTTCGACCGTCTGCATGACCGCGACCGTGTGGGCGAACGTCTCCAGGTAGCGTTCGAGCGAGCCGGAGTCGGCCGCCGCGACGAACCACTCGCCCAGCGCGGCCGGGTCGGTCGTGGGCAGCTGGTGACCCACGCGGTCGGCCAGTTCCACGATGGTGGCGGGCCGCAGCCCGCCGTCGAGGTGGTCGTGCAGCAGCGCCTTGGGCGCCGGAACGATGTCGGAGAAAGCGATGGCGGCCATCAGCCGAGCCTAGAGGCAGGGACCAATGATCGACGGAGCATTGCCGTACCTGCGATGCCCGGTTTGCCGGCAGCCGCTCGAGCGCGCCGGCCGGACGCTGCGATGCCCGCTGCGCCACAGCTTCGACATGGCGAAACAGGGCTACGCCGATCTGACCGCGGGCCGCATGCCGCACGTCGGCGACACCGCCGCGATGATCGCCGACCGCGACGCCTTCCTGACCGCCGGCCACTACGACTTCATCGCCGACGCGCTGGCCGCGGCGGCCACCCCAGGCTTCGTCGGCGACGCGCCTGCCGGGCCGGGTTTCGACGCCGACGCGGGGACCGAGCCGGGTTTCGTCGTCGATGCGGGCACCGGCACCGGCCACTACCTGTCCCGGGTGCTCGACGCGTTGCCCGACGCCACCGGCCTGGGTCTGGATGTCTCGAAACCGGCGCTGCGCCGGACCGCCCGGGCCCATCCGCGGGTGGCCGCCGTGCTGACTGATCTGTGGCGCCCGCTACCCATCGCGGACAGCGTGGCCGACGTCGTCCTCAACGTCTTCTCCCCCCGCAACGGCCCCGAGTTCCATCGCGTCCTGCGCCCGGACGGTCTGCTACTGGTCGTGACCCCGGAGCCGGATCACCTGCGGGAATTGATCGCCGCCCACCAGATGATCCAGGTCGACCCCGACAAGGCCGCCCGGGTCCAGGAGTCCCTGGGTGATCATTTCAAGTCCGGCACGCCGATCCCCCTGCGCCGCGAGATGACCTTGACCGCCGCCGAGACCCGCACGCTGATCGGCATGACCCCGAGTGCCCACCACGCCTCGGCCATCGAAGCCGCATCGGCCACCGTGACGGCCTCGGTGCTGATGACGCCGTATCGCCCGCTTTGAGCGCAACCGCTCACGCACGTCGCCGTGGCGCGGTGAGCGCTCCGGACGCGCCAGCGGCCGGCTCACCGCGTCGCGGCCCTCGGCGGGAGCAGCGATCCGCACCCACCACCCCGCCACGACATGGATCTTGATCTGAGTTCTTCATACCGAAAGATCGACCTCCTCCCATTCGGCGGGCTTGTCGTGATAGGGCCCGTGGAAGATCACTGCCCACTCCAGAGCCCACCGCCGCTGGCCGATGGCGTTGGCGTCGATCTCGCCCGGCAGGGTCAGCCCCACCCGCTCGGCCTCTTGAAAAGCCCAGTCCAGGCAGTAGTAGAGGTCCAGCAGAACCGCCGCCTCAACGGGGTCACGCGGTGACATCAGCGACCGCGAACGCCACTGCCCGAAAGTCTCTCCTGCCGGCAGATCCGGCATCTGCGACATCATCCGCCCCTCGGGCGGCGCGGTCGGGTCGAGATGCCGGCTCAGCCCGAGCAGCCAGGCCAGTGCGAACACCGCGTCGTGATGCAGCACGAACGACCGGTGGTCCCCCTTGGCGCCGATCACGAACTGCCATTCCGGCGGGGTGACCAGGTCGACCAGGCGCGATCCGAGCAGCCAGCTCATCGCCGCCTCGGTGGGCATGCCGAAGCAGCGGGCCACCACCACATGGAGCACCGCCGCGCGCGCCTCCAACTCGGCCGTGGGACGCAGCTCGACCGAGTCGCCCGGCTCCCACACCAGGGGGAAGCCGGGCGGCGGCAGCGGCAGCCCGAGCCGGGCCACCTCGTCGAAGCTGGCCTCCCGGACTGCGCGCGGGTCGGGTACTGCCTTCTGCATGGTGCGTCAGGCTATGCGGTCGAGCACCAGATTGGTAAGAGTAGGCCGTTCCGTACCGATGACGACCGCTTCGGCGGCAGTCGCGCGGGCCACCGGGATGCGGGCTGGATCGTCGGCACGCAGCTCGAGCAGCACGTCGCCGGCACGCACCGGGTCGCCCGGCTTGACCTTGAGGACCACCCCGGCGCCGGAACTGACCGGATCTTCCTTGCGGGCCCGTCCGGCGCCGAGCCGCCAGGCCGCCAGGCCGATGCCGTACGCGTCGACGCTGCTCACGACGCCGTCGGCGGCCGCCCGCAGCACCTCGGTCTCGCGCGCGACCGGCAACGGGGCCTCCGGGTCGCCGCCCTGGGCACGGATCATCGCGCGCCACGTGTCCATGGCCGCCCCCGACTCGAGCACCTTGGCCGGGTCGGCGTCGATGCCGGCCGCGGTGAGCATCTCGCGGGCCAGCGCCAGGGTCAGCTCGACCACGTCGGCCGGGCCCCCGCCGGCCAGCACCTCGACCGACTCGGTGACCTCGATCGCGTTGCCGACGGTCAGGCCGAGCGGGGTGCTCATGTCGGTCAGCAGCGCGATGGTG
The DNA here is from genome assembly GCF_023717965.1 of Paractinoplanes hotanensis. Classification (NCBI taxonomy): domain Bacteria; kingdom Bacillati; phylum Actinomycetota; class Actinomycetes; order Micromonosporales; family Micromonosporaceae; genus Paractinoplanes; species Paractinoplanes hotanensis. The sequence goes on from NZ_JAMQOL010000007.1 coordinate 9,995, forward strand.
GTGACGCCGCTGTCCTGACCCAGGCGCACCATCGTGCCGGCCAGCTCACGGGCGCTGTCCAGGTCTTTCATGAAGGCGCCGGAGCCGACCTTGACGTCGAGCACCAGCGCGCCGGTGCCCTCGGCGATCTTCTTGCTCATGATCGAGCTGGCGATCAGCGGGATGGCCTCGACCGTCCCGGTGACGTCGCGCAGGGCGTACAGCTTGCGGTCGGCCGGGGCCAGCCCCTCGCCGGCCGCGCAGATGACCGCGCCCACGTCCTCCAGCTGCCGCTTGAAGTCGTCGTTGCTGATCGACGCCCGCCAGCCGGGGATCGACTCGAGCTTGTCCAGCGTGCCGCCGGTGTGGCCGAGCCCGCGGCCGGAGAGCTGGGGCACGGCCGCCCCGCAGGCTGCGACCAGCGGGGTCAGCGGCAACGTGATCTTGTCGCCGACACCGCCGGTGGAGTGCTTGTCGGCGGTGGGGCGGGTGATCGCGGAGAGGTCGAGCCGCTCCCCGCTGGCGATCATCGCGGCGGTCCAGCGGGCGATCTCGGCCGGCGTCATGCCGCGCAGCAGGATGGCCATGGCCAGGGCCGACATCTGCTCGTCGGCCACCGCCCCGCGGGTGTACGCGTCGACGACCCAGTCGATCTGGGCGTCACTCAGCGTGTGCCCGTCCCGCTTGGCCCGGATGACATCGACCGCGGCGAACTCACTCATCGCCGTCCTCCTTCCACGAAGCCGGGATGCCCTCGGGGGGCGCCCCGTCGCCGGCCCAGGCGAGCGATCCCTCGGCGTCCACGACCACGATCCGCGGGGTGCGGACCCGTCCCCACGCCACCGCCGCGCTCGCGCTCGGGAAGTTTGGTCCCTCCTCGAGCACGCCCTTCTCAGCGTCGCTCTCGGCCGGGCTGCCAGCGGACCGTTCCCAGTAGCCCGTCCAGACAGTCTCGCCGCCGGAGAGGTCGGGATGCACGAAAACGGTGCCCCGGCCGCGCCATTTGGCGAGCTCGGCCGGCACCTCGGGGGTCCTGGAGGCGCCGTTGACGCGCTCCAGGTCTTCGAAGCCGAACGCGTGCGGCAGCAGTTCGGCCAGCCGCAGCGGCCCGGTGTGCCACTCGACCAGCATCTCCGGGCCGCCGTTCTCCCACAGCAGCTGGCGGCAGCGGCCGCACGGCATCAGCGGGTTGCCGGTGGCGTCGACGCACGAGAACGCCACCAGCCGCCCGCCGCCGGTCATGTGCAGCTGGCTGACCAGTCCGCACTCCGCGCACAGCCCCACGCCGTAGGACGCGTTCTCCACGTTGCACCCGACGACCACCCGGCCGTCGTCCACCACCGCCGCCGCCCCGACCGGAAAGTCGGAGTACGGGGCGTACGCGTGCCGCATCGCTTCGATGGCGGCCGCGCGCAACCCAGCCCAGTCGATCTGCATGGTGCAGATTGTGCCTGACGTGCCCCGACGTCAGCTCTTGACGTAGGGCACACCGTCGGCCGCGGGCGCCCGCACCCGGCCCACCAGACCGGCCACCGCGATGATGGTCGCCAGGTAGGGCAGCATGTTGAGGAACTGGTTGGGCACCGGGCTGCCGACTGCGCTGAGGTAGTTGGCCAGCTTCTGGGCGAAGCCGAAGAACAGGGCCGCGCCCAGCGCTCCGAACGGAGTCCACCGTCCGAAGATCAGGGCCGCCAGCGCGATGAAGCCGGCGCCCGCCGTCATGTTCTTGTTGAAGGCCCCGGTCGAGACCAGCGTGAAGTACGCGCCACCGGCGCCCGCCACGACGCCGCCGAGCAGCACGTTCATGTAGCGCAGGCCGCGCACCCGGATGCCGACCGTGTCAGCCGCCGTGGGGTGCTCGCCGACCGCGCGGGTGCGCAGGCCCCAGCGGGTGCGGGTGAGGGCCAGGTGGATCACCACCACCAGCGCCAGCGCCAGCCAGACCAGCAGGTTGGTCTCGAACAGCACGGGGCCGATGACCGGGATGTCGGCCAGGCCGGGGATACGCCACTCGGGCAGCCGCGGCGGCGAGTTGTACTTGAGCGCGTCGGGCTGCATGAGCCGCTCGTACAGGAAACCGGTGACGCCCAGCGCGAGCAGGTTGAGCACGATGCCGACGACCACCTGGTCGACCAGGAAGCGGATGGCCAGCACGGCCAGCAGCGAGGCGATGATGACACCGCCCACGACCGCGCTGATCAGACCGGCCCAGACGCTGGTGGCCAGCGTGCCGACCAGGGCTGCACCGAACGCCCCCATCAGGAACTGGCCCTCGATGGCCACGTTGACCACGCCCGAGCGCTCGCAGAGCACGCCGGCCAGGGCGCCCAGGATCAGCGGCAGCGCGAGTTCCAGTGAGCCGCTGGCCGTGTCGACCAGCGGCAGGAACTTGCCGGCCACCTGCCAGCACAGGAACGAGAAGACGAAGGTCACGATGCCCAGGGTGAGCAGAGTGGTCTGCCAGCGCTTGGCCACCCCGGCCAGGAGGGCGGCGCCGGCGGCGATGGTGACGATGCCGAACAGGATGGCGCCGAACTGGCCGTTGATCGAGAGCGCGGCGCCCTCGGCGTCCTCGCTGAGGGTGAAGCGGGCGGTCGCCGAGTCGGCCACCGATCCGAAGATCACGGCCGCGATCAGGCCGATGACGACCAGGGCGGCGCCGAGCCGGCGCTGCCGGCTCCAGAACCTCTTGGGGGCGGTGGCCTCGGTCAGGTCTTCCACCGTTGCGGTCGACACGCCGCTCACCAACCCTTCGCCATGGACGTGCCGAGCCGCGCGGTGCGCGCATCGCGGAGCTGGAAGATCGACTTCACCAGGGCGGGGGCCGCGATGAAGATCACGATGAGGGCCTGCAGCACGGTGACCAGCTCGAGCGAGACACCCACGTCGACCTGCATCAGGTTGCCGCCCGCGCGCAGCCCGCCGTAGAGGATCGCGGCGAACAGCGTGCCCCACGGTTTGTTCCGGCCGAGCAGGGCCACCAGCAGGCCGTCGAAGCCGATGTTGCCGGCCACCTGGCCGGTCAGCCGGTCGGCCGTGCCGAGCACCTGCACCGCGCCGCCCAGGCCGGCCAGGCCACCGGCGACGACCATGAGCATGATGTACGTGCGGGCCACGCTCATGCCGGCGGTGCGGGCGGCCGGCGGGTTGACGCCCACGGCGCGCAGCTCGAAGCCGAACGACGAGCGGTTGATCAACCAGGCGACCCCGGCCGTGGCCAGCACCGCGAGCACGATGCCCAGGTGCACGCGCAGCGGCGCGGGCAGGCCGGGCAGCCCCGCGGTCGACTCGATCGTCTTGCTGACCGCATCGGTGCGGTCCGGGTCCTGGACGCCGTTCTGCAGGATCAGCCAGCCGAGGAAGAGCGTCGCCGTGTAGTTGAGCATGATCGTGGTGATCACCTCGTGGGCGCCGGTGCGGGCCTTGAGCAGGCCGGGCACGAAGCCCCAGAGCGCACCGCCGATCAACCCGGCGGCCAGCGCGACGATCAGGTGCAGGCCGGCCGGCAGTCCGATGGCGAACCCGGCCACCCCGGCGGTGACGCAGCCGATGACGGCCTGGCCCTGGGCGCCGATGTTGAACAGGCCGCCACGGAACGCGAGCGCCACCGACAGGCCGGTGAAGACCAGCGGGGCGGCGTAGGTGAGCGTCTCGGAGAGCGGGTTGAGCGCCGTCTTCCAGTCGCCGGTGCCGCTGAACCACGCCTGCACGGCGGCCGGGTCGAAGATCGCGCCCTTGAACAGGTCGGCGTACGCCCGGCTGACCAGATCCCAGCTGGCGTTGAGGGCGTCGCTCGGCCGGGCCGTGAAGTACGAGAACGTCGAGAGCACCGCGGAGTCGGACACGACGATCAGCACCGCGCCGATGACCAGCGCCAGGAAGATCGACAGCATCGTCACCGTGACGGTGTTGGCCGACCAGAGGTTGTGCAGGAAGAGACCGAAGAACGACTCCTCCTTCTCCTCCTTCTTCTTCTCCGGAGCCTTGGGCGCCTCGGGGGCTTCGGTGGTCACTCCGTGTCCTCTGCTTCTCGCGTCACGACGCCGGCCATGAGCAGGCCGATCTCCTCACGCGGCGTGTCCGGGGAGACGACGGCCAGGATCCGCCCGCGGTACATCACCGCGATGCGGTCGGCCAGGCCGACCACCTCGTCCAGCTCGCTCGAGACGACCAGCACGGCGGTGCCGGCGTCCCGCTCGTGGATGATCTGGTTGTGGATGAACTCGATCGAGCCGACGTCCACACCGCGGGTCGGCTGCGCGGCGACCAGCAGCTTGAGCGGGCGGGACATCTCGCGGGCGACCACGACCTTCTGCTGGTTGCCGCCGGAGAGCGTGCCGACCGTCGACTGGGGTGACGAGGTGCGGATGTCGAACTGGCTCACCCGTTCCCGGGCCGACTCGGCGATCGGCCCGGGGTTGAGCTTGAATCTGTTGCCGAACGGCGCCTGGTCGTAGATGTCGAGCACCAGGTTCTCGGCGACGGTGAAGTCCTTGACCACGCCGTCGAGGCTGCGGTCCTCGGGGACGTAGCCGACGCCCGCCCGCAGCACCTGCTTGGTGGTCCGGCCGGCGAGGTTCTTGTCCTCGAGCTCGATCGTGCCCGCGCGGGACTCCCGCAGGCCCATGATCGCCTCGACCAGCTCGGTCTGGCCGTTGCCCTGCACGCCCGCGATGCCCAGCACCTCGCCGGAGCGGACGACCAGGTCGACACGGTCGACGGCCCGCGTCCCGCGGTCGTCGTCGACGATCAGGCCGGAGACCTTGAGCACCTCGCGGCCGGGGTCGGACGGGGTCTTGGTGACCTCGAGGCTGACGTCGCGGCCCACCATGAGGGCGGCCAGCTCGTCGGCCGAGGTGTCGGGGGAGAACGAGCCTTTAGCCGGGTCAGGGGCGGTGGCGGGGTGGTTGGACGGGGCCACGGTGCGCCCGCGGCGGATCACCGTGATCCGGTCGGCGATGGCCTTGACCTCACGCAGCTTGTGCGTGATGAAGACGATCGACTTGCCGGTCTCGGCCAGCGACCGCATGACCGCCAGTAACTCGTCGGTCTCCTGCGGGGTGAGCACGGCCGTCGGCTCGTCGAGGATCAGCAGGTCGACCTCGCGGGTCAGGGCCTTGACGATCTCGACCCGCTGCTGCGAGCCGACCGGCAGGTTCTCGACCAGGGCGTCGGGATCGACCGGCAGGCCGTAGCGCTTCGAGGTCTCGAGCACGTCGCGCCGGCTGCGGCGGCGGTCGAGCCAGCCGAGCGGGCCGCCGCGCACCTCCTCGGCCCCGAGGGCGATGTTCTCGGCCACGGTGAAGACCGGTACCAGCATGAAGTGCTGGTGGACCATGCCGATGCCGGCCGCGATGGCGTCGCGGGGACTGCGGAAAACCTTGGGCTCCCCGTCCACCAGGATCTCGCCCTCGTCCGGCTGGAGCAGACCGTAGAGCTGGTTCATCAGCGTCGACTTGCCGGCGCCGTTCTCGCCCAGCAGGGCGTGCACCTCGCCGGGCTCGACCGTGATGTCGATGTGGTCGTTGGCCACCAGGTCGCCGAAGCGCTTAGTGATGCCGCGCAGTTCGAGTCTCAGCGGAATCTCCCGACTTCGGCTTCTTTGTGAGTTTTACCCGAGAACTGGAACCGCCGCTCGACCACGAGGAATTCTCGCGGTCGGGCGGCGGCCGGAATGCTACCCAGTGAATCGTCAGGCCGGAGCGCTGGGCGATTCAACCTTGATCGTGCCGGCGATGATGTCGTTCTTCAGCTTCTCGACCTCGTCCTTGAGACCCTGGTCGATCTTGCTGTCGAACTGGTTGTACGGCGCCAGCGAGACACCGTTGTTCTTGAGCGTGCCCAGGTAACCCGGGGTGGCGGTCAGCGGCTGACCGGTGGCGCCGGCGACGACCGCCGTCTCGACCGCGTCGGTGATGTTCTTGACCACGGTGGTCAGGAAGACCTCACAGTCCTGAGCCGCGCTCTTGCAGCCGTCCTGGTCGACCCAGACGATCGAGACCTTGCCGCTGGAGCCCTTGGCGACCTCGGCCGCACCGAGGCCGGTGCCACCGGCGACCGGCATGATCACGTCGGCCCCCTGGGCGACGAACGTGCTGGCCAGCGCCTTGCCCTTGGCCGGGCTGGCGAAGTCCTCGGCGAAGCTGCCGTTCTGCTTCGCCTTGTCCCAGCCGAGCACCTGGACATTCTTGCCCTTGGCCTTGTTGTACTCCGCGACGCCGTCGGCGAAACCGTCCATGAAGATGGTCACCGGCGGGATCTTGAGGCCGCCGAACGTGGCCACCTTGCCGCTCTTCGAGTAGCCCGCGGACAGGTAGCCGGCCAGGAAGGCCGCCTCCTGGGTGGCGAACTGCATCGGGTAGACGTTCGCGGCGCCCTGGATCGAGCTGTCGACGATGCCGAACTGCTGGCTCGTGTTCTGCGCCGCGACGGCCTTGGTGGAGTCACCCATGAGGCCACCGACCGACAGGATGAAGTTGCACTTCTGGGTCACGAAGCCGCGCAGGTTGGGCTCGTAGTCGGCCTCGGCGGTCGACGCGACGTACTTCGGGTCGACACCGGGCGCCTGAGCCTTGGCGGCCTGGAGTCCGGCCCACGCCGATGCGTTGAAGGACTTGTCGTCGATGCCCCCGGTGTCAGTCACCATGCAGGCCTTGTAGGCCGCGGCGGCGGCGCTCGAGCTGCCGCCGGCGGGGGTCTCGTCAGGCGCGTCGCTGCAGGCCGCGGCGGCGAGCGTCAGCCCACCTGCCGCGAGCAGCGCAACGAGCCGGTTCCCACGTACTGGGCGCAAGACGCCCTCCTTCCAACGCGCACCGACACTTGTCGGTGAGTCTTCACCGCGGGAGCGTAGCCGCAGGCCAGAGCGCGGGCGGCACTTTGGACCGGACTGTTGGCGCACCGTTATCTGCCCGCAACCGGGGAACACTTGAGGCGTCGCTTCTATCCGTTAGTGCGGCAAATCATCGGCCCGCGTGGTAATCAGACAGAAACCTTGCGGCCGGGTCACGACTTTCGCCAGGCTTTTACGCCGAGGACGCCCACCGTCGTGCCGATGAGCAGCGAGGCGCCGATCAGCACGGCATGGATCAGCAGGAACGACGTCGGCCGCCCCTCAGCGAAAGAGCGGTCGTCCTGCCAGATGGCCAGGCCGAACCGAGGCCAGATGACCCAGGTCCAGACCCCGACCGCCGTCAGAAAGACCGCCCACCGCCTAGAAATGACCATGCCGCAACTATTTCACCGGCTCGTCGAACCGCGCCGTGCTCCCGATCGGCTGGGAAATGACCATGCCGCGACTGTTGCTCAGGCCGTGGTCACCAGGCCGGGCCGGGCCGCGCTGGGCTGCGAGTCCGGCACCTTCTCCGACGCGAGCCCGCGGCGTCCGATCAGGGTCAGAAGCAGACCCCCGGCCGCGTACGCCGAGAGCAGGGCCACCGCGAAGCCGGCTCCCCCACCGTCGAAGTAGGCGACCGACCGCAGCAGCGACGCGCCCGCACCGATCGGCAGCCACTGGCCGATCTCGCCCCACGGCTGCGGCAGCAGTTCGGGTGCGGCCGGGATGCCGGCCAGCGCGTTGCCGACCAGGAACATGACCAGCGCGCCGAGAGCGAGCCCGCCCCGGTCGAGCACGGCCGCGAGCCCGGTCATCGCCGCCGCCACGGCCAGCGCGAACAGACCCAGCGCAGCCGCGACGGCGAGGTAACCGCCCGGCAGGATGCCCAGCCACTCCTGCTGCACCGCGGCAACCGAGAACCCGGCCAGGACGCCGTAGCTGAGGAGCGCGAGCAACCGGGCGGCGCGCTGCCGCACGAGCAGGAACACCAGGACGCCGGCGAGCAGGCTGGTGATGGCCAGCGGGAGGAACCCGCCCGCGAACCCGGCGCCGCGCGCGTCGTCGGGGTCGAGCGGCACGATGTCACGCACCGGCACCTGCGGGCCGAGCCGGGCCGCGGCCTCGGTGAGCAGCGCGGCCACGGTGGGCGAGGCGGCCGAGGCGATGTGCACCTCGGGGCCGGTCGGCGAGACGAGGATCGCCCCGTACACCGCACGGTCCTTGATGGCGGCGTCGGCGGCGGCCGCGTCGGCCACCGGGTGCACGTCGAAGGCGCCCGGACGCTCGGCCTCGAGCTGGGCGGCCAGTGCGGGTGGGCCGGCCACCGCGATGGGTAGGTCGCGGGGCGCGATGTTGGCCGCCGGAGCGGCGAAGAGCGGGACGAGGAGCGCCTGGACGGCCACCACGATCACCGCGATGAGCACGCCGAGGGCGAGAGCCTTGCGCTGCATGTTGCCTCCTAAAACGAATGATCGTTCTTTTAGAATCACAGCGTGCTCCGCACCTCCCGGCCGCGTCAAGAACGAGCGTTCGTTTTATGATGTGGGGCGTGCCACGTGTATCGGAAGACCATCTGACCGCCCGCCGCGAGCAGATCCTCGTCGCGGCCCGAGCCTGTTTCCTGCGCAAGGGGCTGCACAACACGTCGATGCAGGACCTCATCAAGGAGGCCGGGCTATCGGTCGGCGCCGTCTACCGCTACTTCAAGTCCAAGGACGAGATCATCGCCGCCATCGCCGGCGGTGTGGTGGGCGGCATCAGCCGGCGGATCGACGAGATCGCGACCCAGCAGTTGCCGCTGCTGGAATCGCTGTCGGTGCTCCTCGACGTGATCGACGAGCAGACCGGAGCCGACGGCGCGTTCCCGATCGCGCTGCAGGTGTGGGCCGAGTCGACAGTCGACCCGGCCATCCAGACGATCGTGTACGAGCGCTACACGGGGCTGCGGGCCAGTGTCCGGGTGCTCGTCGCGCAGGCCGCCGAGCGGGGCGAGCTGCCGCCCGGCGCCGACCTCGACGATGTCACCAGCGCCTTCTACGCGCTGATACCGGGTTACGGCTTGCAGCGGATGCTCATCGGAACACCGGACCGCGACGGCTTCCTGCGGGGCGTGCGGGCGCTCTACAACCGCTAGGCCGTGAGGCGGGCAGCTATCCGCGACCAGCCCTCGCGCACCTCGGCCTCGGTCGGTGGGCGGCCCGGACGTACGCGCCGGGTCTCGTACTCGTCGTCGGTCTCGACGTCGCCGGTGGGTTCTTCCAGGGCGGCACGGGCCAGGTCGATCTCGTCGCGGATGGATTCGGCGTCGGGGCGTGGCAGCAGCGGCTCGACGACGGCCATCAACTGCTCGTCGGCGACCACGGCCTGAGCCAGCGCCAAGGCATGCGCACGCTCGTAGGGGCCGCAGACCACCGGCTCCCAGTCCTCCTCGTCGCCGATCGATCCGATCGTGATGACCCAGGGGAGGTCGGCCACCGGCGAGCCGGTCGGCAGATCCAACGTCACGAGTGTGCCCACGGGCTCATCATTCCGGGCTGGTGTGCCGAATCCAGGTATTTTGCCCCACGGGGGCAGTTTTATCGTCTGCTGACAGGTCGATGACGCGCCCGTGCGGGCTGGTGGCCGCCCAGGCCGCTCCGAACAGCAGCAGCTGGTTGAAGACGTACAGGTAGACCAGCACGCCGACGGCCGAACCGACCAGGCCGTACGCGGGATTGCGTGTCACCAGGCCCACGAAGGACTTGCCCACCGTGTTCAGCAACGTGATGCCGATGCCGACCTGAAGCACCGGCGGGGCCATCCGCCGCACGGTCATGCGCAGCCGGGGCACCGCGGCCAGCAGCGCCGCCGCCAGAAGCATGTTGACGGCCACGGTGAGCAGCAGGCCGGCCGTCGAGCGGACGATGCCGTGGGCGATCCAGTCGAGCAACAGGTTCAGGCCGTACACGGCGAGCTGGGACATCGCCAGCAGCAGCAGGATGCCGAGCAGCACGAGCAGGTCGAGGGCCTGCCGGACGCCGATGTAGCCGGGCTGCTCGTTGAGCCGCCAGATCAGCCGCTGCGACGAGCGGATGGCCTCGACCCAGGCGATGCCGGTGAAGGTCAGGCCCAGGATGCCGACGATGCCGACCGTCCGGCCGCTGGCGAGGATCGCCCCGATGTCGAGGAAGGGCAGGTTGACCCGCAGGAAGTCGCGGACGATGTCGAACAGGTCCTGGTTGTTGGTGAGCAGGATGCCGAAGATCGAGTAGCCGATGAGCAGCAGCGCGAACACGGCGAAGAAGCCGTAGTAGGCGATCGCGGCGGCCAGGCGCCCGCCCTGCACGTCGATGTAGCGCACGACGGCCTGGCTCAGATGATCGAAGTACCGGGACCTGTGGCGTAGCCACATGACACGAGCCTCGGCCGCGTCGTAGGCCCGATCGATCGGATTCACGCGCCGACCGTAACCGAAGTCACGTCCTGCCGAGCGGATAGTCGCGCCGGCGTCGCCAGGGCCCCTCGCCACCGTGGGAGAACAGCGTGAACGCCGGCACTCCGAACTTGGCCGAGAAGCCGGCCAGGTCGTCGAACGCCGCGTCCAGCGCCTCGGCCGGCACGTCCTGGGCGATCGTCACGTGCGGATGGTAGGGGAAGCGCGAGCCGCGGTGGATGTCGCCGGAGCTCACGATCGCCTCGGCCAGCAGCTCGCACTCGCTGATGCCGGCCGCGAGCGTCACGAAGACCACCTCGGTGATCGGCCGGAAGGTGCCCGTGCCGCGCAGGTGGATGGTGAACGGCTGTTGCGCGGCGGCGACCGCGGCGAGGTGCTTCTCGATGCGCGGCAGCGCCTCGGTGGCGACCTCGGTCGGGCCGAGCAGCGTGACGTGGGCCGGGGTGTACGCCGCCTGCGGGTCGCCGGCGGCGGCCCGGCGCTGGGTGAGCTGCTCGCCCCAGGGCTCGGGGATGTCGATCGCGACGCCGATGCGCGTCAGTCCGTTTTCGAGCGGCGGCGGGGTGGTCGGATGGGGCGTCACCTCGGGGTCAGACGCCGCGGGCCGGGCTGAGGAAGCCGATGTTCCGGTACGCCTCGGCCAGCGTCACCGAAGCGACCGCGCGGGCCTTCTCGGCGCCGATCGCGAGCACCTTGTCGAGGTGGTCGGGGTCGTCCAGGTAGGCGCGGGTGCGCTCCTGGATCGGCTTGACGAAGTCGACCACGATCTCGGCCAGGTCTTTCTTGAGGTCGCCGTAGCCGCGGCCGTCGTACTGCTCGAGCAGCTCGTCTATGGTCCGCGTGGTCAGCGCGGCGTAGATGGTGAGCAGGTTGCTCACGCCGGGCTTGTTCTCCTCGTCGTAGAGGATCTCGCGGCCGGTGTCGGTGACCGCCGACTTGATCTTCTTGGCCGAACGGGCCGGGTCTTCCAGCAGCTCGATGATGCCGTTGGGCGAGGACGCCGACTTCGACATCTTGGCCGTCGGGTCCTGCAGGTCGGTGATCTTGGCCGTGTCCTTCAGGATGTAGGCCGAGGGGATCGTGAACGTGGGCCCGAAACGCGTGTTGTAGCGCTGGGCCAGGTCGCGGGTGAGCTCGAGGTGCTGCCGCTGGTCTTCGCCCACCGGCACCTGGTCGGCCTGGTAGAGCAGGATGTCGGCGGCCTGCAGGATCGGGTAGGTGAACAGGCCCACCGTCGTCGTGTCGGCCGCCTTGGCCGACTTGTCCTTGAACTGCACCATGCGGCCGGCCTCGCCGAAGCCGGTGATGCAGCTCAGCACCCAGCCCAGCTGGGCGTGCTCGGGCACGTGGGACTGGACGAACAGCGTGCACCGCTCGGGGTCGAGTCCGAGGGCCAGCAGCTGGGCGGCCGAGACGCGGGTGCGCTGGCGCAGGGCGGCCGGGTCGTGCCCCATGGTGATCGCGTGCAGGTCGACGACGCAGTAGTAGGCGTCGTGCGACTCCTGCATCGCCACCCAGTTGCGAACGGCGCCGAGATAGTTGCCGAGGTGGAACGAGTCGGCGGTCGGCTGAATGCCGGAAAGCACGCGGGGGCGGCGGGCGACATCGGACATGACGACCATTGTGTCAGCCGTCGGGAAGCCTTCGCGAACGACCCGTGGGGTCGGGCCGGATGTTTGAAGATGTTGACTTTTGAGCGAAGATGGTGGAACTATGAAGACCTAATCTGCGGAAGGGTAACGCCGTGAAACTGCTCGTCACGGGGGGCGCCGGCTATGTCGGCAGCGTCACCAGCCGGCTCCTGCTGGACGCCGGCCACCAGGTCACTGTCCTCGACAACCTGGTCACCGGCTTCCGCGAGGCGGTCGCGCCTGACGCCACCTTCGTCGAGGCCGACATCCGCGACGCCGCCCAGGTACTGACGCCCGGCTCCGGTTTCGACGCCGTGCTGCACTTCGCGGGCCTGATCGCGGCAGGCGAGTCGATGGTCAAGCCCGAGCTGTACTGGCACGACAACGTGGTGAAGTCGCTCGCCCTGCTCGACGCGGTGCGCGCCGCCGGGGTGCCGCGGTTCATCTTCTCCTCCACCGCCGCCGTCTACGGCAACCCGGTCGAGCTGCCGATCACCGAGTCCGCGGTCAAGGCCCCCACCAACACGTACGGGGCCACCAAGCTCACCTTCGACCACGCGCTCACCTCCGAGGCGTTCGCGCACAACCTGGCCGCGGTCTCGCTCCGCTACTTCAACGTCGCGGGAGCCTACATCTCGGGCGACCACGAGATCGGCGAGCGGCACGACCCCGAGACCCACCTGATCCCGATCGCCCTCCAGGTGGCCGCCGGCAAGCGCGAGAAGCTGCAGCTCTTCGGCGACGACTACCCCACGATCGACGGCACGTGTGTGCGCGACTACATCCACGTCGAAGACCTGGCCCGCGCCCACCTGCTCGCGCTCGACGCGGCCACGGCCGGCGAGCACCGCATCTACAACCTCGGCAACGGCAACGGCTTCTCCAACAAGCAGGTCGCCGAGGTGGCCCGCGAGGTCACCGGGACGGAGCTGCCGGTCGAGATCGCCCCGCGCCGCGACGGCGACCCGGCAACGCTGGTCGCCTCGTCCGAGCGGGCCCGCGAAGAGCTGGGCTGGGTGCCCGAGAAGAACACGCTCCAGGCCATGATCGGCGACGCCTGGACGTTCTACCGCAAGCACGTCGCATGATCGCCGACGACGCCGCCGAAGCGTTCCGCAAGGCCTACGGCGCCGAGCCCACGGGCCTGTGGGCCGCGCCCGGCCGGGTCAACCTGATCGGCGAGCACACCGACTACAACGAGGGTTTCGTGCTCCCGTTCGCCCTGCCGCAGCGCACGATCGCGGCGGTCGGCCCGGCCCCGGCCGGTGAGTGGACGGTGTGCTCGACCTTCGAGGACGAGCCGGTCAGCTTCGGGCACACCGAGCCCGGCGCGGTGACCGGCTGGGCGGCGTACGTGGCCGGGGTCGTCTGGTCGCTGGCCGACGCGGGCCACGAGGTGCCCGGCGCACGCATCGCCATCGCCTCCGAGGTGCCGCTCGGCTCGGGCCTGTCGTCGTCGGCCGCGCTCGAGTCCTCGGTGCTGACCGCGCTGATCGACCTCGGCGGCCTCGACGTGCCGCTCGAGCAGCGGCCGGCGATCGCCCAGCGGGCCGAGAACGTCTACGTCGGCGCCCCCACCGGCATCCTCGACCAGTCGGCGTCCATCCGCTGCGAACAGGGCCGGGCGCTGTTCCTCGACTGCCGGTCGTACGAGGTCGAGCAGATCCCGTTCGACCTGGCGGCCGCGGGCCTGGCCATCCTGGTCATCAACAGCAACGCCCCGCACCAGCACGTCGACGGGGAGTACGGCGCCCGCCGCGAGTCGTGCGAGGACGCGGCCCGCCTGCTGGGGGTACGCGCCCTGCGCGACGTCACCGGCGACCAGCTCGACGACGCGCTGACCCGTCTCGACGACGAGGTGATGCGCCGTCGCGTCCGGCACATCGTGACCGAGGACGACCGTGTGCTGGCCACGGTGAAGCTGCTGCACGCCGGCCAGGTGCGCGAGATCGGGCCGCTGCTGACCGCCTCGCACGTCTCGATGCGCGACGACTTCGAGATCACGGTGCGCCAGGTCGACCTCGCGGTCGAGACCGCCCTGCAGGCCGGCGCGTACGGCGCCCGGATGACCGGCGGCGGCTTCGGCGGGTGCGTGCTGGCTCTGATCGACTCGGACAAGGCGGCCGAGGTCACCGCGGCGGTCGAAGAGGCGTACGCCAAGGAAGGCTTCACACCCCCGACGGCCTGGACCGTCACGGCGGGACCGGGCGCGGGACGGCTTAACGTCATACTCACCGGGTAACCGGTGGGCATGACGACTTCACAGAACGAGGGCCGCGAGCAGGAACACGACGAGCCCACCACTCGCGACGACAAGTCCTAGCGCGGTACTGCTTGCGCCTCGACGGTCGGCCCCTTCACCACGGGCCGGCCGTCCACCCAGTCGACCCGGTCGAGCCAGAGCTGCCGGCCGGGTGCGACGCTGCCGATCGCACTGGGTGGCCAGGCGTGGTAGAGCAGCCACGACTCGCCGGCCGGGGTGGTGACCAGGAAGCCGTGTCCGGGGCCGGCCGCAGCCGGTGACGTGTGCAGGATCGGGTTCTCCGCGGCCTTGACGCACGGCCCGAGCGGGCCTTCGCAGGTGGCGTAGCCCAGGGCGTACTCCTGTTTGTCGAAGGCGTTGGCCGAATAGAACAGATAGAGCCTGCCGTCGTGGCGCACCATCTGCGGCGCCTCGATGACGTGTGCCTCCCAGCCGGCGTCGTTGACCAGCAGCCGCTTCGACTCACCGCTGATGGAGAGCCCGTCGTCGCTGAGGCGGGCGCCGTAGAGGTACGTCGGCTGCCCGATCGCGTTGCCGTCGTTCTTCCAGTAGAGCCAGCGCTGCCCCGACTCGTCGGTGAACGGGCTGGCGTCGATCGACCCGCCCTCGTCGGCCTGGCAGATCAGCGGCTGGTCGGAGTCGTCGACGAAGGGCCCCTCCGGCCCGGTCGCGACGGCGACGCCGATGCACTGGCGGCTGGTCGCCGTCGACCGGGCCGTGTAGTAGAGCAGATACCTGCCGCCCGGGGCGGCGATGACCTCGGGCGCCCAGGTGTTGCCGGGCTCGGCCCACTGGCCGACCTCGGGCAGCACGTCCCCGGCGGGCGTCCAGGTGACCAGGTCGGGCGAGGTCAGGAGCGGCACGTTGGCGGTGGGGCCGTTGGTTCCGTACGCGTACCAGGTCTCCCCCACGAGCAGCGCGCCCGGATCCGGGAAGTTGTCCGTGTGGACCGGATTGGTGAAAGTCACCGACTCCTCCTCGGGTTGCGGTTCGGCCGCTGCGGCACAGCCCCCAACGAGCAGTGCCGCAGCCAGCAGCGTCCGCCTCACCACTGGTAGAACCGCAGGTAATCAAACGTCGCTGTGACCGCCGGCTCGGCGCCGCCGTGCGCGACCAGACCGACCCGCGGGTTGCTGTCGGCGGGCAGCGTCCAGACCCCGCCCCACGTCCACCGCTTGCCGTCACGGCTGACGCCGGCCCGGTACTCGTGCTCGCCGTTGGCTGGGTCGACCCGGTGCGCGAGCCGCAGCCACGTCGTCGTGAGCCCCGGCGTGCCGGCGATGGTTCCACCGTACGAAAGCGCGTCCGCGTACGGCATCTCCTTGCCGAACTCGACCTGCCGGGTGTTCCAGATCGCCACCGCGCTGAGTCGCGCGAACAGGTCGTCGCCGGCGTAGGCGATGAGCCCGGCCTGCTGATAATTGCGCACGACGTCCTCGCCCAGCGGCAGCGTCAGCTTGGTCTCGGCGATCCACCGGCCGGAAGGGGGAGTCCGCAGCAGCACGCCCGCGCTGTTCGAGGCGCCGGTAAGGTCGGCGCCCTGCACCGGCCAGCTCAGCGCTCCCCCGTCGACGGTCGCCGCCGGATCCTGGCGAACCCAGCTCCAGCCCCGCAGCGCGCCGCTGAACTCATCGGAGGAGGAGGACAGCAGCCGCCCCGGCTTCGGCGTCGGGGCCGGACGCGCGTCGCGGGCGTCGGAGGCCCAGGCACCGCCGTTCACCGTCGGCCAGCCGCCGGGCCAGTCGAGCCGGTCGATCAGCATCGGGCGCTCGTTGATGCCGAACGGCTCGTCGAGGTAGGGGTCGTTGCGGTCGATGGCGTGGTAGACGAACCAATCCTGGCCGCGCTTGTCGGTGATCAGTCCGTTGTGGCCGGTGCCGACCCAGCGGTTGCCGTTGGGCGCGATCACCGGGGTGCCGCCGGCCCGGGACACGTCGAGCCGCAGCCCGTCGCGGTCGGTGAACGGCCCGAGCGGGCTCCGCGACCGGCCGACCGACACGGAATAGCCGGTGGTCGGGCCGGCGCAGCAGTTGGCGGACGACGCGAACAGGTAATAGAACCCGTTGCGCCGCACCACGTAAGCGCCCTCGAACTTGTTGTCGATGGCGACCTGCGTCGGCATGCCGGTGATCCGCAGTCCGTCCGCGGTGAGCTCGCTGACCCAGATGCCGCCGAAGTAGCTGCCGTAATACAGGTACTTCCTACCGTCCGGGGTCGTCAGCTGAGCCGGGTCGAAGGTCCACCACCAGCCGCCGCCGGGAGCCGCGCGCGGCGGAACCGCTGGTTCCGGCGCCCAGGTCCACGGGCCGGTCGGCTTCGGTGCGGTAGCCACGCCGATCGCCGAGGCGCCGGGGGCGGTGGTCGTCTCGGTCACGGTCGCGTAGAGCACCCACCGGTTGCCGATCTTGCGCACGTCGGGCGCCCACAGCGAGGCGTTCGCCGCCGCGTAGGGCGGCAGGTCGCCGAACGCGTCACCGACGTACTTCCAATTCTTGAGGTCGGTCGTGCGCGCGATGGGGATGCGGTGGGCGACCTTCTCGCCCTCACGCAGCGGGTCGGACGTGCCGAAGCCGTAGTGGAAGCCGTCGTCGCCCCGCACGATCACCGGGTCGGCGAACGTGTCGGCGAAGTCGGCCGAGATCGGGTTGCGCGGTCCGGGCGCGCTGCCGGCGTGTGCTGCCGACGCGGTCAGACCGACCAGAGTGATCGCCGCCGCGAGTGCGGCCGTCAGACGTCGCATGATCATCCTTTCAGGCCGGAACGGGAGACACCCTCGATCACGTAGCGCTGCGCCACCATGAACAGCAGCAGCACCGGGATGCTGGCCACGAGCGCACCCGCCATGATCACCGGGTAATTGATCGTGTACGCGCCCTGCAGGATGGCCAGGCCGGGCGGCAGGGTGAACTGCTCGGGGCTGAACAGCACGTAGACCGGCCAGATGAAGTCGTTCCAGTTGGTCAGGAAGCTGATCACCGCGAGCGTGGCCAGGGCCGGTTTGGACAGCGGCAGGACCACGCGGGTGAAGATCTGCCAGGAGTTGGCCCCCTCGAGCACGGCCGCCTCCTCCAGCTCCTTGGGCAGGCTCAGGAAGAACTGCCGCAGGAAGAAGACGCCGAACGCGCCGGCCGCCCCCGGAATGATCAGGGCCCACAACGTGTCGAGCATCCCGAACCGGTCGACGATCAGGAAGTTCGGGATGATCAGCACGAAGCTCGGGATGAACAGCGTCGCGATGATCATGCCGAAGATCAGCTTCTTGCCCCGGAACTCGAGCCGGGCCAGGGCGTAGGCCGCCATCGAAGCGACCGCCAGCACCAGCACGGCCTGGCCGGTAGCGGCCAGCACGCTGTTGAGGAACCAGCGCAGCACCGGCGTCTGGGAGTTGCCCAGCAGCGTGTCGAAGGCGCCCGTGGTGGGCTCCTCGGGCAGCACCGTGGGCGGCACCCGGGTGGCCTCGCCCGGCGTCTTGAACGCGGTGAGCAGCATCCACACGACGGGCGCGATGAAGACCAGGCTCAGTCCGATCAGGACGGTGTACCAGGCGATCGGGCGTACGCGTCTCATGATGCGTCCTTCTCCCGGAACATACGGAACACGATCAGGCTGACCACCAGCAGACACGCGGTCAGCAGGTAGCTCATCGCCGCGGCGCTGCCCATCTTGTAGTCGCTCAGGCCGACCTGGGCGATGTACATGATCGCCGTACGGGTCTCGGTGCCCGGCGCGCCCTGAGTGATCAGATAGGACTGCCCGAACATGTTGGCCGACACGAGGATCGTGTTCACCGTGACGAACAGCAGCACCGGGCGCAGACCGGGCAGCGTCACGTGCCGGAACTCGGCCCACTTGCCGCCGCCGTCGATCCGCGCTGCCTCGTACAGCTCCCGCGGGATGTCCTGCAGCCCGGCCAGGTAGATCACCGCGTTGAAGCCGAGCGTCCACCAGACCGTCACGCCGACGAGCGTGACCCAGGCCCAGGGCAGCGCCGTAGTCCACGGCGTGTCCCCCGGCAACCCGATCGCGCCCAGCACGGAGTTGACCACGCCCAGGTTGGGGTCGAGCACAAAACGCCAGAGCACACCGATCACGGCGACCCCGAGCACGTACGGCGCGAAGTAGACCGCCCGGAAGAAGGTGCGGCCCCGGAAGCTGCGGTTGAGCAGCAGCGCCAGCAGCAGCGGGATGATCAGCAGGAGCGGCACGCTGAACAACGTGAAGATGCCGGTGGCCGACAGGCTCTCCCACCAGAAGCTGTAGACCGCCGAGTCCGGGTCGAACAGCGCCTTGTAGTTGTCCAGCCCCACGAACGGCTTGCCCGGCAGCAGGTAGTCCCAGTCGTGCAGGCTGATCCACAGGCCGTAGACCGCCGGCGCCAGCACGAAGGTGGCGAACACGACGAAGTACGGCAACAGAAACAGGTACGCCGTGAGTGGTCCGGTCCGGCGCACCCGGCCGCCGGCGCCGGCCTCCCCAGCCTGCACCGGCGGCGTACGGGTGACTGCGGTCTCAGCTGCCATACTTCTTGGCGTTCTGCTCCAGGAGCTGGTTGGCCTTGGCGGCGCCGTCGGAGAGCGCCTTGGCCGGCTCCTTGCGTCCGAGGACAGCCTCGTTGATCGCCGTGACCATGGTGGCCATGACGTCGGCGATGCCCGGCTTCGGCGGCAGGAAGTGCAGGTAGTCGATCTGCGTGCCGATGGCCGCCTGCTCGGGCAGCGCCTTGAACTCGGCGCCGTTGCGGATCTCGGCACGGGCCGGCACCTGGCCGCCGCGGGCCCACTCGATCGAGTGCTGGCTGATCCAGTTGATGAAGACCTTGCCCGCGGTCAGCTTGTTGTCGTCCTTGGCCTTCTGCTTGAACTGCACGAACTGGTGAGAGCCGGCCCAGGCCGCCTTCTGCGTGCCGATCTGCGGCAGCGGCGCCACGCCCCACTCGAGGTTCTTGTCCTCCTTGAGCGTGTTGATGGTCCAGATGCCGTTCCAGTTGAACGCGTTCCTACCGTTGCGCAGGGCCACGATGTCGGCGTCCTGAGCCACGTTCTTGGGGCTGAAGCCGTTCTTGACGTGGTCCGTCATCCAGGTCAGCGCCTGCACGCCGGGCTGCTCGGCGAAGAGCGCCTTGGTGCCCTGGTCGTCGAAGAGATTGCCGCCGAACTGCCACAGCAGCGACTGGAACTGCATGCTGCCGGTGAACTCGAACGGGGTGACCCAGTCGCCCTGGATTCCCTTGGCCTTCATCGATTCCAGGGCCGCCTGGTACTCGTCGTTGTTCGTCGGCGGCTTCTCGGGGTCGAGACCGCCCTTCTCCATCACGGCCTTGTTGTAGAAGAAGCCGAGCGGGTGCACATCGAGCGGGATCGCGTAGCGGACATTGTTGTAGACCCCCGCGTTCCACACCGGCGGCGAGAAGTCCTCGGCCTTGAAGTTGAGCGCCTTGGCCAGGTCGTCCAGCGGCAGGACCACGCCGCGGGCGGCGTTGGTCGAGACGTGGTCGACGTGCATGACCCCGACGTCCGGACCGTTGCCGGTGGCGACGGCGGCCGGCGTCTTCTGGTAGTAGTCGGCCCACTGGTACGTGTTCATCGTGACCTTGATGTTCGGGTGCTCGGTGTTGAACTGGTCGACCAGCTTCTTCATGAACGGGCCGTCGCCACCGGTGAAGCCGTTCCAGAAGGCCAGAGTCACGTTCGGCCCGGTGTACGCGGTCGCGGCCGGTGCGGCGTTCTGCCCGCCACCGGTCACCTTCTCGTTCGGGCCGCTGTCGCCACAGGCGCTCAGGAGCACGGCGCCGCCGGCTCCTACGCCCAGGCCCATCAAATTACGGCGTGAAAGGTTCATTGGGACTCCTCGGGGGTGAGGCACAGCGCGTGCCAGGACACGGGCGGAAGGAGGATCTCGTCGCCGTCGCTCACCGCAAGCGAGGTGAGCTCGGGCTTTTCGGCGCTGAGGGTCAGGTGCTCCCGCAGGCGGTGACGCGGGAAGGCGCGCAGGTCCACGGTGAGCGGCACCGGCTCGGCCCCACGGTTGACCAGGAAGACGGTGAGGGCGCCGGACTCTTCGTCGTGAGTGGCCACGGCGTCGACGGACGGCACCGCACCGAAGCGGCCGGTGGTCATGTCCGGCGACGTGAGAGCGGGGCGCAGCACGGTTCCCCGCGCGAGCCGCGCGGTGTGCGCGAACGGGTGGAAGATTGTCTGCCGCCAGGCCTCGCCGCCGGCCCGGGTGCGGATCGGCGCGATCACGTTGACCAGCTGGGCCTGGGCGCCGACGGTGACCCGGTCGGCGTGCCGCAGCATGCTGATCAGCAGGTTGCCGACCACCACGGCGTCCGTGCCGTTGTAGTCGTCCTCGATCAGGGCCGGCAGCTCCTCGATCGCGCGGTCCTCGGGCTCGGTGAACCGGGACTGGTACCAGACGTTCCACTCGTCCAGCGACAGCTTGATCCGCTTCTGGCGGCGCAGTCTGGCGCGTACGTGGTCGGCCGTGGCCACGACGTTGTCGATGAACCCGTCGAGGTCGACCGCGGACGCCCGGAAGCTGGCCTCGTCGTGCTTCTCGGGGTCGTAGTAGGTGTGCAGCGAGATGTAGTCGACCTGGTCGTACGCGTGCTCGAGGACGGTGGCCTCCCACGCGGCGAAGGTCGGCATGTCCGAGTTGGAGCTGCCACAGGCGACCAGCTCGATGCTCGGGTCGACCCGGCGCATGGCGTGCCCGGCCCGCGCCGCGAGCCGCCCGTATTCGTCGGCGGTGAGGCTGCCGATCTGCCAGGGCCCGTCCATCTCGTTGCCGAGGCACCACAGCCGTACGTCGTGAGGTTGCGCGACGCCGTGCTTGCGGCGCAGGTCGGAGGCGGCCGTGCCCTCGGCGAGGTTGCAGTACTCGACCAGCTCGGCGGCCGCCTCGATGCCCCGGGTGCCCAGGTTGACGGCCATCATCGGCTCGACACCGGCCAGCGACGACCAGCGCATGAACTCGTTCAGTCCGAACGCGTTGCTCTCCAGCGCCCGCCAGGCCAGGTCGAGCCGGCGCGGGCGGTCGCCACGCGGGCCGACCCCGTCCTCCCAGCGGTAGCCGGAGACGAAGTTGCCGCCCGGATAGCGGACGGTGGTCACGCCTAGTTCCCGCACCAGGTCGAGCACGTCGCCGCGCAGACCATCGGCGTCGGCGGAGGGATGACCGGGTTCGAAGATGCCCGTGTAGACACATCGCCCCATGTGCTCGACGAACGAGCCGAAGAGCCGCCGGTCGACGGGGGCGATCGTGAAAGCCGGATCGAGGGTGAGCTGCGCCACTGCCATGCCCACTTTTTACAACGTTGCATTCATCGTTGTAAAGAGACCGCGGTAAAGATCCCGAAACGAATCGGAAACGACGTCAGCCGGACGTGCTCTCGCGGGCGACGAGCCGGTGATCCACTCGCAGCTCGCGCGGGGCTCCGGCCGCGGCCGGCCCGTCACTCAGGCGCTCAGCCAGCAGATCGACCGCGAGCTGGGCTATCCGGGGCGCGTCGGGCGCGACGGTGCTTAGCGTCGGCGTCGAGAACCGCCCGTCCTCGATGTCGTCGAACCCGATCAGCGCGACGTCGCCCGGCACCGAGACCCCGCGGGACAGCAGCGTCCGCATCGCCCCGAGGGCGAGCAGGTCGTTGAAGCAGAACACGGCGTCCGGCGGTGACTCCAGGTCGAACAGGCGGGCCATCGCGGCCGCCCCGTCGACCCGGTGGAAACCGTCCGCGGGCATCTCCAGCGCCGGATCGACCGGCAGCCCGGCCTCCGCCAGCGCGGCCCGGTAGCCGGCCAGACGCTGGTGGGCGGTCACCGCCGAGGGCCTGTCCTGCACACCGATGGCGGCGATCCGGCGCCGGCCCAGCGCGGTCAGATGCCGGGTCGCGTCGGCCGCGGCCGCGGTGTTGTCGATCGCGACGTGGTCGGCCGGCCCGTGCCAGACCCGCTCGCCCAGCAGCACCATCGGCGTGCCGTCGCGCAGCGCCAGCTCCTCACCGGCCAGGGCGAGCGGGCTGAAGATCAGGCCGTCGATCGCGTGCCGCCGCAACCCCTCGACCAGGTCGCGCTCGCGCTCGGCCTGCCCGTCGGTCTGGTCGATCAGCACCGTCCATGATCGACGCTCGGCGGCCTGCACGATCAGCCCGGCGATCTCGGCGAAATAGGGCGACTGGAGCTCGGGCACGGCCAGCGCGATGACACCGGAGCGGCCGCTGCGCAACTGGCGGGCGGCCATGTTGGGCACGTAGCCGAGGGCGTCGATCGCGGCCTGCACACGGGCACGCGTGGCCGGCGCCACGTGCACGTAACCATTGACGACGTTCGAGACCGTCTTGATCGACACACCGGCCCGCGCCGCGACGTCCTTGAGGCCTGCTGGCACGGAAAGGGACTATACAACGTTGCAGGACTTAAGTCCGATCACCCGGCGGAGCTAAGGGGCACCGCAGAGAGCGGCATGGGGGATTACCGTGGCGACATGTCCCTGAGCGCAGCGTGTCTGCCGGTGAAGGAGTCAGCAGTGAGCCTCGAGAGTGAGGTCGATGCATCGATCGTGCTGCTGACCGTGACCGGGCGGTGGGACCGCGCGCTGCGGCAACGGACCATCGAGCGGTTGCAGAAGTGCCTGGCCGAGCACCCGGAGGCGCTCATCGTCGACCTCACCGGTCTCGACGATCCGACCGGCGTCAGCGCGCCGACCTGGATGGCGGCGCGACGGACGGCCGAAGCGCTGGCGCCGTCCGTGCAGCTCGCCCTCTGCATCCCGCCCGAACTGCCGCTGGCCGACCGCATGCAGCGCCTGGGCTCTCGCAACTACCTGCCGATCTACGCCCGCGTGCGGCAGGCCCGGGTGGCGATCGCGAGCCGTCTGCCCCTGACCGAGCGCCTTACGCTCACCCTGGGCCCCCACCCGGAATCGCCCAGCCTGGCCCGCAACCTGATCAGCGACGCCTGCCTGGTCTGGGACAGGGTGGCGCTGTTGCATCCGAGCCGGTCGGTGATGTCCGAGTTGGTCAACAACGCGATCGAGCACGCCGGCACCGAGATGACGGTGGCGGTCAGCCTGCGGGGCGCCGGCATCCACCTCAGCGTGGCCGACGGCGTCGCCGAGTTGCCCCAGCCGCTCAAGATGACCCGGGTACGCCGCGGCCGGCCCCTCGACGAGCGGGGGCGCGGCCTGCAACTGGTCAGCGCGCTCGCGGTCGCCTGGGGCAGCCTGCCGACCCGTACGGGCAAGGTGGTCTGGGCGACGCTGCAACCGCCGCTGGAGGCGGAGCGACGGCAGCCGCGGAACGAGGCTCCGCGACTGCCGCCCAAGCAGCGTAACGAGGGCCCTACTGAGCCTCGATGATCATGCCGGCCGCCACCGTGCGGTTGGTGCTCTCGTCGATCAGGATGAAGCCACCGGTGGTGCGGTTGCGCCGGTACTCGTCGGCGAGCAACGGCACCGTCGTGCGCAGCCGCACCCGGCCGATCTCGTTGAGCTGAAGCTCGCCGGCCTGCTCGTCGCGGTGCAGGGTGTTGACGTCGAGCCGGTACTGCAGGCCGCGGACCACCGTGCGAGCCGAGCGGGTGGTGTGCTTGATGGCGTACTTGCCGCCGACCCGCAACGGGGCCGTCTCGTCCATCCAGCAGACCATCGCCTCGATGTCCTGGGCGACGGCCGGAGCGTTGTGCAGCCGGCAGATCATGTCGCCCCGCGAGATGTCGATCTCGTCGTTGAGCCGCACGGTGACCGACATGGGCGGGAACGCCTCGTCGACCGGGCCGTCGGCGGTGTCGATGGCGGCGATCGTGCTGGTCATGCCGGACGGCAGCACCAGCACCTCGTCGCCCGGCTTGAGCACGCCGGAAGCGACCTGGCCCGCGTAGCCGCGGTAGTCGGTCACGGTCGTCGACTGGGGACGGATCACGTACTGCACCGGGAACCGCACGTCGACCAGGTTGCGGTCGCTGGCGATGTGCACGTGCTCGAGGTGGTGCAGCAGCGACGGGCCGTCGTACCACGGGCTGTTCTCGCTGCGCGACGCGATGTTGTCGCCGTTCAGCGCGGACACCGGGATGATCGTCAGGTCGCCGATCTCGAGCTTGGCCGCGAACGAGGTGAACTCGTCGGCGATCTTGTCGTAGACCGCCTTGTCCCAGTCGACCAGGTCCATCTTGTTGATGCAGAGCACCAGGTGCGGCACGCGCAGCAGCGACGTCAGGAAGGCGTGCCGGCGCGACTGCTCGACCAGGCCCTTGCGCGCGTCGACCAGGATCAGCGCGAGGTCGGCGGTCGAGGCGCCGGTGACCATGTTCCGGGTGTACTGGATGTGACCCGGGGTGTCGGCGATGATGAACTTGCGCCGCGGGGTCGCGAAGTAGCGGTACGCCACGTCGATCGTGATGCCCTGCTCACGCTCGGCCCGCAGGCCGTCGGTGAGCAGCGCCAGGTTGGTGTATTCGTCACCGCGGGACGCGCTGGCCGCCTCGACCGCCTCGAGCTGGTCGGCGAAGATCGTCTTGGTGTCGTAGAGCAACCGGCCGATGAGGGTCGACTTGCCGTCGTCGACGCTGCCGGCGGTGGCGAACCGCAGCAGGTCCATGCGCGCGGCAGGCGCCGTCTCGGTCTCCAGGACGGCCTGGCTCATCAGAAGTAACCCTCTCGCTTGCGGTCTTCCATCGCGGCCTCGCTGACCTTGTCGTCACCGCGGGTGGCGCCCCGCTCGGTGATCCGGGTGGCGGCGACCTCGTCGATCACCTTGTCGACCGTGTCGGCCTCGGAGAGCACGGCGGCGGTCTGCGAGGCGTCGCCCACCGTGCGGTAGCGGACCCGGCGCACCTCGGAGGTCTCGCCGTCGCGGAGCCGGATGAACTCGTTGACCGCGTAGAACATCCCGCTGCGCTCGACGACCTCACGGTCGTGGGCGTAGTAGATGCTGGGCAGCGGGATCTGCTCCTTGGCGATGTAGTGCCAGACGTCCAGCTCGGTCCAGTTCGACAGGGGGAACACCCGGATCGACTCGCCCGGGTGATGCTTGCCGTTGTAGAGCCCCCACAACTCGGGCCGCTGGTTCTTCGGGTCCCACTGGCCGAACTCGTCGCGGAAGCTGAACATGCGCTCCTTGGCGCGTGCCTTCTCCTCGTCGCGGCGGGCGCCGCCGAAGAGCGCGTCGAAGCGGTACTTCTCGACCGCGGCCAGCAGCACCGGGGTCTGGATGCGGTTGCGGGTGCCGTCGGGCAGCTCGCGCACCAGGCCGGTGTCGATCGCCTCCTGCACGCTGGCGATCACCAGGTTGAGCCCGAGCATGGCGACCCGCTGGTCGCGGTATTCGAGCACCTCGGCGAAGTTGTGGCCGGTGTCGATGTGCATCACCGGGAACGGGATGCGCGCCGGCGTGAAGGCCTTCTCGGCCAGCCGGAGCATGACGATCGAGTCCTTGCCGCCGGAGAACAGCAGGACGGGACGCTCGAACTCGGCCATGACCTCGCGCATGACGAAGATGCTCTCGGCTTCGAGGGCATCCAGATGCGAGACGCGGTACGGCTTCGTCTGGCTCATCGGTGGCTCCCAGACATCGGATCTAGAGGATCAGTGGGGTTTGCGGCTGTGTTGCTAGTGAAGAACCGTCATTCTGACGGAAGGTGACGCTGCAACGCTGCAAGCAACCGAGGAGCGAGATCCTTACGGCACACCACCAGGTCCGGCAACTTAGGGTCGGCCCCGTTGTATTTCAGCTCAGATCCGTCGATTCGGCTAGCGTGCAGGCCCGTGGCCAACGCCACAGCGACCGGTGCGGCCGAGTCCCACTCGTACTGGCCGCCGGCGTGCACGTACGCGTCGGCCTCGCCGCTGATCACTGCGGCGATCTTCACGCCGGCCGATCCCATCGGCACCAGCTCGGCCCCGATGTCCTCGGCGAGGGCGGTGACGAAGGCCGGCGGCCGCGTGCGGCTGGCAGCGATCCGGATCGGACCGGCGGTCGCGTCGAGCGGCATCGGCGGATAGGCCGGGGAGTGGTCGGTGGCGATCGTGCGGTGCTGAGCCGGCATCGCGACCGCGCCCGCGGCCAGGCAGGACGGGCTCGAGCAGTCGGCGGTCCAGAGCGCCACGTGGACGGCCCAGTCGGTGCGGCCCTCTTCGGAGAACTCTCGGGTGCCGTCGAGCGGGTCGATGATCCAGACCCGCGAGGCACCCAGGCGCTCGGGGCGCACGGTGCTCTGCTCGCCCTCGCGCCAGGCGTCGCGCGCGTGGTCGTCCTCCTCGGAGAGGACAGCGTCGGCCGGGCGCCAGCGCGCCAGCTCGGCCCGCATCAGGTGGTGCGCGGCCTTGTCGCCGGCCGCCTTGAGGGCCTTGCCGTCGGCGTAGCCCATCTCTTCCCGTACCTGAAGCAGGGTCTGCCCCGCCTTGTCGGCCAGCCACCGGGCGAAGGCCGCGTCGATCACCGGCGGCGTGCCGCCGTCATTGCTCTCCCGCTGGGAGGTCACACGGGCCGACGTCTCTGTCCGCTCGCCCATCTGTTTGCAGCTCCCTCAAGCTCAGTACGCCCCGGACGAGCGCACCACTGCGGTCATGGTGCGTAACAGGATCACCAGATCCAAACTCAGCGTCCAGTTCTCCACATAGCGCAGGTCCAGCCGGACCGCTTCCTCCCACGGCAGATCCGAACGTCCGGATACCTGCCACAGGCCTGTCATGCCCGGCTTGACGGCGAGCCGGCGCCGCACGTCGTCGGCGTACGCCGCCACCTCGGAGGGCAGCGGCGGCCGCGGTCCGACCAGCGACATCTGCCCCAGCGCCACGTTCAGCAACTGCGGCAGCTCGTCGAGCGAGAAACGTCGCAGATAGCGCCCGACCCGGGTCACCCGCGGATCGTCACGCATTTTGAAGAGCACGCCGTCGTGCTCGTTCAGATGCCGCAACTCGGCCAGCCGCGCCTCGGCATCCACATACATGCTGCGGAACTTGAAGATGCGGAACAACCGGCCGTCGCGGCCGACCCGCACCTGTCGAAAGAGTACCGGCCCGCGCGAAGTGCAGCGCACACAGAGTGCGAGACCGAGCAGCAAGGGACCGAAGATCATCAATAGCGCGAGCGCCCCGATCCGGTCGAACACCTCCTTGACCAGCCTCGATCCGCCGTGCAGGCGCGGGTGCTCGACGTGCAGCATCGGCAGCCCGTCGAACGGCCGGATCGTCGTCCGGGCGCCCGCCACGTCGACCAGCGAGCTCGCCACCACCAGGTCGACCTCGTCGCGCTCGAGCCGCCAGGCCAGCCGCCGCAGCGCCGCGCCGTCGAGCTCGGGGCAGCTCAGCACCACCACCGTGTCCGCGTCGGCCTGCTCGACCGCGCCCGCCACATCCTCGAACGTGCCGTAGACGGCCAGCCCCTGCGGCCCGCTCACGCCCACGCCGTCGTGTCCCGGCGGCAGGCACGCGCCCACCACCTCGAGCCCGTGGTAACGCTCGCGCCGCAGCTGGCGGGACATGCCGATGACCGCGAGCTCGTGCCCGACCAGAATCACCCGGCGGAGACTCTCGCCCCGGGCCCGCGACAGATGTAGCCGCTTGCGCAACGCGAACCGCAGGACGACCGACGAGACGATCGCTGTCGGCAGGGCGGCCAGCACATAGCTGCGGGCCAGATCAAGATCCAGCGCGTACGACACCAGGGCCACGCCGGCGATCAGGCCGACCCCACCGCGAAGGACCCGCTGGTACTCGTCGGTGCCGACGAACAGGTACCGCCGCTCGTAGGCGCGCGAGACCGCCAGCACGGTCAGCAGCAGCGCCGGCAGCAGGAACGACAGCAGCACGTAGGCGCGGTTGTAGCTGGTCACCTCGTCGCCGAAGCGCAGTCCGAAGGTGACCGCGCCGGCCGCCGTGCCCGCCATCAGGTCGCACAGCACCAGCGAGCGCACGTACTGGCGTTCCCAGCGCTGCCGGCGCGACATGGCGGCGTGCCGGCCGGGAACTCGCAGGAAGGGCCGCGCGGCCGGGCGGGTCGCCGCCGACTTGCTGGGGCGCTCCGACCAGTGCCGGTCGACCGCCTGGTTGCGCGCGACGTCGGACTTGCCACCGGCCGACAGCGGCGGGGCGTTGTCGGACCGGCCGGGCGGCTGGTCGACCCGGTTGGGCGAGGTCGGCCGGGGGCGGGCCGGAGCGGTGACGCCGAGGTGCATCGTCGAGCCGGGTGACGAGGATCCGGCCGGTGGCGGGCTCAACGGCACGACCGAAGCGGGGATCTTCGTACGCATGGACCCGGTGTTGGCCGGCGGGTGGTTCGCCCACCCGTAACCCTCGGGCGGGTGCGCCGGTGGACGCACCGGCCGGATCGCCGGCAGCAGCACGGTTGGCTGGGACAGCACCGCCTCCTGCGCGGACAGCTTCTGCTGCACCCCGAACCTCCCCCAAACGCCGGTCGCTTTGCACCGATCCGGTGCATACGTCTGACCAACGGTCGGACAGTCGTGAGCGTCACGGGATCGGGAGACGGACAAAACCGCCCAAACGATCTAAACGTTTCGACCCCGCGGCATCAACCGCCGTGGTATTTGTTCTGCGCCCACTCCACGCCCTCGAGCACGATCGCCTCGACGACGTCGGCCGCCCGGTCGACCAGGAAGTCCAGCTCCTTGCGCTCGGCGCCGGAGAAGTCGGAGAGCACGTAGTCGGCCGGGTCCTGCCGCCCGGGCGGACGGCCGATCCCGAACCGCACCCGTGCGTACTCCTTGTCCGCCAACGACTTCGACATGGAGCGCAGACCGTTGTGGCCACCCTCACCACCGCCACGCTTGGCCCGTATCTGTCCGAACGGCACATCAAGCTCATCGTGCACGGCAATCACGTTCGACACAGGGACTTTGAAGAACTGGGCCAGCGACACCACGGGGGCGCCGGACAGGTTCATGTAGGTCAGCGGCTTCAGCAGGACGAGCTTGGGGCCGCCGAAACCCAACCGGCCCTCGGCCATCTCAGCCTGGGCACGCTTGGCCCGGCCGAACTTCGCGCCCACCCGGGACGCCAGCAGATCGGCCACCAGGAAGCCCACGTTGTGCCGGTTGCCGGCGTACTCCTTGCCCGGATTGCCGAGACCGACCACCAGCCACGGCGACTCGTCGCTCACTGACTTTCCCCTCCCCATCCCGGACACGACTGCGGGGAAAGTGCCTGTAGCGGCACTTTCCCCGGTCACTTGCTCATACGCCGACTAGGCGGGTCTTACTCCGCGGTCGCAGCCTCGGCGGTGTCGCCCTCGGTCGCCTCGCCGGTCTCGGCGGTGTCACCCTCGAGCTGCTCGGCGGTCTGCGCCTGCGAGATGACCGCGAGCACGAAGTCGGGCTCGACGGCCAACTCTGTGCCGCTCGGCAGGTTGACGTCACCCGCGGTGACCTGGGAACCCGCCTCGAGGCCCTCGATGGACACGTCGAAGCCGGACGGCAGGTGCATCGCCTCGGCGACCACGGCCAGCGTGTTCGACTCGTTGACGACCAGGGTGTTGCGAGCGGCCTCGCCGACCAGCGTCACGGGGACGTCGACCTGGACCTTCTCGCCACGCTTGACGATGATGAGGTCGACGTGCTCGTAGGTGTCCTTGATCGGGTCACGCTGGATGGCCTTGGGCAGGGCCAGCGTGGCGCCGGAGGCACCGACGATGTCGATCGTGAACACGGTGTTGAGACCACCGTGCCGGATGGCGGCGGCGAACTCACGGGCCGGCAGCGCGATGTGCACCGGCTTCTCGCCGTGGCCGTAAAGCACGGCGGGCACCAAACCGGCCCGGCGCGTGCGGCGGGCACCACCCTTGCCGAACTCGGTGCGGGGCTCGGCGCTGATCTTTACCTCGGACACGGGGAAACTCCTGAAACTCTTGGATCGGGCTGCGACGTAGTCGGCGTTGCTTGCCTTTGCGGTGGTGCAATTCGGCAGTGTGTCGGTGGCTGACGGCCGCCGTCGGTGCTGATGGCCGTCGTCGGCGCTGCCGGGCAAGGGGCGCGCGGGGCACAGGCCCGGAGCACCGCGTCGATCACGGTGCCCCCGAAAATGGCTGCGAACCTCAGCAGACCGCGGGGCACCCTCGCCGTGGCAACCGCACTATCTTACCTACTGCGCGAGCGTACGGATCAGCGGGTCCGCCGCGGTCCGGCACTCTGCGCGAACTTCACCCGCCCGATGCAACTTGCACGGCGAAAACTCTGGTGTATGCCCCCATAAACCCGGCAAAGTTCCTCACCCGCGCGACGCGTGAATCACGAAACCGCCTTTCGCGGGATTGCCGCCGCCGCGGATCGTCAGCTCAGCCCGCCGAACAGGGTCGTCACCGAGCCGTCGTCGAACACCTCGCGGATCGCGCGGGCCAGCAGGGGCGCGATCGACAGCACGGTGATCTTGTCGAGCCGCTTCTCGGGCGGCAGCGGCAGCGTGTTGGTCACCACCAGTTCGCTGATCCGGCTGTTCTTCAGCCGCTCGGTCGCCGGGTCGGACAGCAGCGCGTGGGTCGACGCCACGATCACGTCGGCCGCGCCCTCCTCCCACAGGATGTCGGACGCCTTGGTGATCGTGCCGCCGGTGTCGATCATGTCGTCGACGATCAGGCAGACCCGGCCCTCGACCTCGCCCACCACGCGGTTGGCCACCACCTGGTTGGGCTTCAACGGGTCGCGGGTCTTGTGGATGAACGCCAGCGGGCAGCCGCCCAGCCGGTCGGTCCACCGCTCCGCCACCCGCACCCGGCCCGAGTCGGGCGCGACCACGGTCAGCGGGCGGCCGGCGTACTTCTTCTCGACGTGCTCGGCCAGGATGTCCATCGCGAACAGGTGGTCGACCGGACCGTCGAAGAAGCCCTGGATCTGCGCGGTGTGCAGGTCGACCGTGAGGATCCGGTTGGCGCCGGCGGTCTTCAGCAGATCGGCCACCAGGCGGGCCGAGATCGGCTCGCGGCCGCGGTGCTTCTTGTCCTGCCGCGCGTACGGATAGAACGGCAGCACGACGGTGATCCGCTTGGCCGACCCGCGCTTGAGCGCGTCGATCATGATCAGGGTCTCCATGACCCAGCGGTTGACGCCCTCGGTCATCGACTGCACGACGAACGCGTCCGAGCCTCGCACCGAATCCTTGAAGCGGACGAAAATCTCACCGTTGGCGAACTCGTACGAGTCGGCGGGGGTCGGCGCGACGCCGAGCACCTGGCCGATCTCCTCGGCCAGCTCCGGGAAACCCCGACCGGAGAAAAGCATCAGAGACTTACGGTTCTCCGCGACGATGCTGCCCATCGGCTCGCTACTCCCGTTGGATCGAGGGGGTGGGGGATGTGATTCGAGTGAAGTATCCCCCGCGGCCACTTTCCCGCCACGTTCCGCGCCCGTGGCGTGGGATGCCTCACCCTCGCCGGATCATTCCAGCTCAGGGGCGGTCCACCCCGCGGCGTGGGCGCGTCGGATTCCCGTCAGTGGCGGGCCGTCCCCTCAGCTAACCGCACCGGGTGCGAATCCGCCTGTCACTCGGCCGTGCTGATCTCGCCGCCCGCGTCCTTCTCGGCGATCGCGCGCTCGGCCGCCGCGGCCGAGACCGTGCCGGCCCGGCGCCGGGTCACCCAGTTCTCCACGTTGCGCTGCGGCGCCCGGGTCACGCCCAGGCTGCCCGCCGGCACGTTCTTCTGGATCGCGCTGCCGGCCGCCACGTACGCCCCCGGCTCGATCTCGACCGGCGCGATGAGCACCGTGTCCGAGCCGACGAACGCGGCCTCGCCCACCGTGGTGTGGCTCTTGTTGACGCCGTCGTAGTTGGCGAAGATCGTGCCCGCCCCGATGTTGGCCTTCGCCCCGATCGTGGCGTCCCCCACGTACGACAGGTGGGGAACCTTCGCGCCCTCGCCCAGCTCGGCGTTCTTCGTCTCGACGAAGCCGCCCACCTTGGCCTTGCGGCCCAGGCGGGTGCCCGGCCGCAGGAAGGAGAACGGGCCCACAGTGGCCTCGGGGCCGATCTCGGCCCCGATCGAGTGGGTCCGCAGCACCACCGCGCCCGCGCCCACGGTGGTGTCGATCAGGGTCGTGTCCGGCCCGACGATCGCGCCCGCGCCCACGGTCGTCTCGCCCAGCAGCTGCGAATTCTGATCGATCTCGGCGTCCGGCTCGAGCCGCACGGTCACATCGATCCAGGTGGTGGCCGGGTCGAGGATCGAGACGCCGGCCCGCATCCAGGCCTCGTTCACCCGGTCGCGCAGCAGCGCCCGCAGGCTCGCCAGCTCGGCCCGGTCGTTGCAGCCCAGCGTCTCGTCGGCGTCCGGCGCCACGAAGACCCCGACCGGGTGACCCACCGAGGCCAGGATCCCGAACACGTCGGTCAGGTATTCCTCGCCCTGGTCGTTGTCGGTCGACAGCTTCGACAGCGCCTCCCGCAGCGACGCCACGTCGAAGGCGTAGATGCCGGCGTTGATCTCGCGGATCGCGCGCACCTCGGCCGAGGCGTCCCGCTCCTCGACGATCCGCTCCAGGTTGCCCGCGGCGTCGCGCACGATGCGGCCCAGCCCGGTCGGGTCGCCCACCTCGGCCGCCAGGACGGTCGCGCCGCGCGCGCCGGACTCGTGCGCCTCGATCAGGCTGCCCACCGTCTCGGCCCGCAGCAGCGGCACGTCGCCGTTGAGCACCACGACGGTGCCGGTCACCTCGGGCACGGCCTCGAGCGCGAGGCGTACGGCGTGACCGGTGCCGTTCTGCTGGGCCTGGAGCACCGGCGTGGCGGCCGGCGCGACCTCGGCCAGGTGGGCCTCGACCTGCTTGGCCTTGTGCCCGACGACCACGATCGTCCGCTCCGCCCCGGCCGCCGCCGAGGCGCTCAGCACGTGCCCGACCAGGGTGCGCCCGAGCAGCGGGTGCAGCACCTTGGGGGTGGCGGACTTCATCCGCTTGCCTTCACCGGCGGCGAGGACGACGACGGTACGAGGGGCCTGACTCACGCGGTACTCCTGTGCTCGCTGTAGTCATTGAGGAAGTGGCGGCGACAACTCAGCCGCGGAAGAGTGCTCCCGGAAGAGGATTCGAACCCCTATAAACGGCACCAAAAGCCGCGGTCCTACCATTAGACGATCCGGGACCAAATGGGACATTCACCCATCGGGCGATGTCCACCGGTCACATCTTAGCGGCACACCCTCGACCACACCCGCCCCCGGCAGCGCGGGACCGTCACGGGGCGATGGCCTCGGAGCGAACCTGACAGGATGGCCGGGTGACGGATCCGGGCGAAGGCGACGGCAAACAGCGGCGGGCGCGGCCGGCGGCGGCCCCCCGGGTTCGCATGTCGGCCGCCCAGCGGCGGGAGCAGTTGATCGCCATCGGCCGTCAGCTGTTCGCCGAGCGGGGCTACGACGCCACCAGCGTGGAAGAGGTCGCGTCGCGGGCCAAGGTCTCCAAGCCGGTCGTCTACGAGCATTTCGGCGGCAAGGAGGGCCTGTACGCGGTCGTCGTCGACCGTGAGGTGCGGGCGCTGCTCGACCGGATCGCCACGGCGCTGACCGCGGGCCACCCCCGGGAACTGCTCGAACAGGCCGCTCTGGCCCTGCTCGACTACATCGAGGAAGAGCCGCACGGATTCCGGGTGCTCGCGCGCGAATCGCCCGTGCTGTCGCCGGCGGGCACCTTCTCGAGCGTGATGAACGACGTGGCCCACCAGGTCGAGCACATCCTGGGCGCCGAGTTCAAGTCCCGCGGCCTCGACCCGAAGTTCGCCGAGCTCTACTCGCAGGCCCTGGTCGGCATGGTCGCGCTGGTCGGCCAGTGGTGGCGCGAGGCCCGCAAGCCCAAGAAGGAGATGGTGGCCGCCCACCTGGTCAACCTGGCGTGGAACGGCCTGTCCCACCTCGAGGTCAAACCAACCCTGCTGACCCGCAAGACCCGCTAGGCCGCTGATTCTAAGAAGCGGTGGCGCGGGTCCCGTGCGCGGACCGCGACTCGGCCTGGGCCGCTTCCGGGGTGCCGACCTTGCCGTAGAGGCCCGCCGTCAGCACGATCAGCCCGAGCACCGTGAGCACGATCACGTTGACCATCGAGACGTTGAAGACGTTGGCGTCGGTCTGGATCATCGCCATCATGACCATCGCGTAGCCGGCCAGCGCCCAGCCCAGCACCAGCGTGACCTGGTGATAGAGGTTGCGGCCGACCAGCACGACGGCTAGCAGCACCACGCCCAGCAGCAGCGTGAGCCACGCCGTGGCCGGATTGGTGCGCAGGCCGAGCACCCAGTCGGAGCCGCGGTGGAAGAACGGGTCCCCGGCCGTCACGCCGAGGCCGATGGCGCCGAAGAGCGTCAGGTAGACCCCGGCGAGGAAGGCCAGGAAGCGGAAGACGGGACGCAGGGGGTGGTTGAGGGGGTAGTGCGCCATCAGGCCGTACGGCCCTCACGCACCTGCCGCGGGGCGCCGACCTCGGACTGCGGCGCCACCTTGAGGTAGAGGCCGGCGGTGATCAGCATGAGACCCACGAGGTAGGTCACCACGACCGTCGCGATGGTGAAGCCGAAGAAATTGGCGTCGGTGCGGCTGGTGGCCAGCTCGTAGCTGCCGACGACCAGGATGCCCCAGCCCAGGTATTTGTTGGCCTCGACGTCGAGGTTGCGGCCGATCGCGGCGGTGGCCAGCACGATCGCGCCCAGGACGACGGCGAGGATCGACCACAGCACGTTGGTGCCCTGGCCGAGGACTCGGACGTCGCTGGCGCCGGTGAAGCTCTCGCCCGACGTCTGGATCAGACCGATGACGCCGAACACGACCAGGTAGGCGCCGGCGACGAAGCTCAGCGCGCGGTAGAGAGGCCGCAGCGGGTGGTTGACCGGGGTGTGCGCCATGGTGTCCGTCTCCAAGGTCAGATGTTGTACCCGCCGATTCTCGCGTATTGCCCCCGAGCGGCGCAGGCACACCCCCCGGATCAGCTTCCGGGCACCTGCTCGGCCAGCTCGAGCCAGGCCTCCTCGACCTCGGTGCGCTCCTGCTGGACCGCCTTCAGCTGGGCGTCGAACTCCATGATCTTGTCGTAGTCGCTGCCGTGCTGGGCCAGCTTCTCGTTGATCTTGACTACGCGTTCGTCGAGCTTGGCCAGCTGCCGCTCGAGCCGGGTCAGGTCCTTGCGGGCCTGGCGCAGGTCGCCCGCGGAGAGGCCACTCGCGGCCTCTTTCGGTACGCCGGGAGCTGTCAGCCCGCCGCCGCCGCCACCGCCACCGCCACCGCCGGCGCCCGCGGCCGTGCGGGCGAGGTATTCGTCGATGCCGCCGGGCAGGTGCACGAGCCGGCCGTCGCCGAACATGCCGTACGCCGTGTCGGTGACCCGTTCGACCAGGTAGCGGTCGTGGCTGGCGACGATCATCGTGCCCGGCCACGAGTCGAGCAGGTCTTCCAGCGCGGCCAGCGTGTCGGTGTCAAGGTCGTTGGTGGGCTCGTCGAGCAGCAGCACGTTGGGCTCGGTGGCGAGCAGGCGCAGCAGCTGCAACCGGCGCCGCTCGCCGCCGGACAGGTCGCTGACCGGAGTCCAGATGCGCTTGTCGGTGAAGCCGAAGACCTCGGCCAGCTGACCGGCCGAGAGCTCGCGGTCGCCCAGCTTGACCCGCTTGGCCACCTCTTCGACGGCCTCGAGCAGGCGCAGGTCGCCCGGCAGCTCCTTCAATTCCTGGGACAGGAACGCGGCGCGCACCGTCGAGCCGGTCACCAGACGACCGCCGTCGGGCTTGGTGACGCCGGCCAGCAGTCGCAGCAGCGTGGTCTTGCCGGCGCCGTTGGCGCCCAGGACGGCGAACCGGTCGCCCGGGCCGACCTGCCAGGTCAGCCCGTCGAGGATCCGCTTGGGCCCGGCGTCGAGCGTCACGTCCTCGAGGTCGTAGACCTGCTTGCCCAACCGCGAGGTGGCGAGCCGCTGCAGGCTGACCTTGTCGCGCACGGGCGGCACGTCGGCGATCAGCGCGTTGGCGGCGTCGATCCGGAACTGCGGCTTCGACGTACGCGCCGGTGGGCCCCGCCGCAGCCAGGCGATCTCTTTGCGCAGCAGGTTCTGGCGACGGGCCTCGACGGCGGCGGCGACCCGCTGACGTTCGACACGGGCCAGCGTCCAGGCCGCGTAGCCGCCCTCGTACGCGAGCACCTGCTGGTCGGCGACCTCCCAGGTAGCCGTGCAGACCGCGTCGAGGAACCAGCGGTCGTGGGTGACGACGATGAGAGCGCCCCGGCGGGACAGCAGGTAGTGCGCGAGCCAGTCGACACCGGCCACGTCGAGGTGGTTGGTGGGCTCGTCGAGAATCAGCAGGTCGCTCTCGCGGACGAGCAGCGCGGCCAGCGCGACCCGGCGGCGCTCGCCACCCGACATCGGGCCGACCGGAGTGTCGAGGCCCAGGTAGCCCATGCCGAGGCCCTCGAGGATGGCCCGCACGCCGGCGTCGCCGGCCCACTCGTGCTCAGCCCCCATGCCCTCGGACAGCCAGGCGGTGCCGAGCACGACGTCGCGCACGGTCGCCTCGGCGGCCAGGGTGAACGTCTGGGGCAGGCTGGCCACCCGCAGGTCGCGCCGGTGGGTGACCCGGCCGGAGTCGGGTTCCTCACTCTTGGCGAGCAGCCGGAGCAGCGTCGACTTGCCGGCGCCGTTGAGGCCGACGATGCCGATGCGGGCGTCGTCGTCGAGCCCGAGAGAAACGTCGGTGAGAAGCTGGCCGGCGGCGCCGTAACCCTTGCTCACCCGGTCAAGGTTGATGATGTTCGCCACGATGCTTCCTAGGTTACCCGCGCCCCCGGCATCGGACCGCGCGCGGTGACCGCGTCGCGGCACACCCCCGCGGCGTTGAGGCCGGCGGCGACCCGGCCCGCGTGGGCGGCGTCGGTAGCGAGGAACACGCAGGTCGGCCCCGACCCGGAGACCAGACCGGTGACCGCGCCGGCCTCGCTGCCCGCCTTGAGCACGTCGGCCAGTTCGGGCCGCAGCGCGAGCGCGGCCGGCTGAAGGTCGTTGCCGAGCGCGGCCCCGAGCACCTCGGGGTTGCGCTGGCGCAGCGCGGACATCAGCTCGTCGGCGTCGCCCAGCGCCTTCGGCGGCCAGGAGCCGTCGCGCAACTCGTCGAGTTTGCGGTAGACCTCGGGCGTCGACAGCCCGCCCTCGGCCACGGCCACCACCCAGTGCCACGTGGTGGGCCGGGCCAGGATCGGGCTGATCGCCTCGCCGTGCCCGGTGCCGAGCGCGGTGCCACCGTGCAGCAGGAACGGGATGTCGGAGCCGAGCGTGGCCCCGATCTCGGCCAGCTCTTCCCGGGCCAGGCCGGTGCCCCACAGCAGGTCGCAGGCGATCAGCGTGGCCGCCGCGTCGGCGCTGCCCCCGGCCAGGCCACCGGCGAGCGGGATGCTCTTACGCAGGTGCAGCCGCGCGTAGGCCGGCACCCGCGTGCGCGCCGCCAGGGCCTTGGCGGCCCGGATGATCAGGTTGGTCTCGTCGAGCGCGAGCGCCCCCGTGCCCTCGCCCTCCATCGTCAGCGTGAGCGTGTCGCCCGCGCGCGCGGTCAGCTCGTCGAACAGGCTGATCGCGTGGTAGACGGTGTTGAGCTCGTGGAAACCGTCGGCCCGCAGCGGCCCCACGCCCAGGTGCAGGTTGATCTTTGCCGGCACCCGCACCCGAACCGGCCCGTGATGCCGCCGCGGCTCGTCGTCATCCGGTCCCCAGGCCTCGGTCACGGAGTGATTTCCCGAATCGGGAGCTTGATGTCGAACGGCGCGCTCAGCGCCAGTTCGGTCTCCGAATCGGCGACCAGGGTGTAGCTGTCGCCGACCAGGTCGTAGGCGAAGACGTGAAGAGGTTCCTGCTCGATTCGCCAGTAATGCGGGATGCCCGCAGCGGCGTATTCGACGGGCTTCTCCAGCCGATCGCGCCTCTTTGTGCCAGGAGACACGACTTCGACGGCGAGAATTACCTTCTCAGCCTTGGAGTAATGACGTTTGCCCGCGACTTCGGCATCGACGAGGAGCACATCCGGCTCGAACGTGGTGTCCAGCGACAAGGCGACTCCAGTCGCCATGCTGGCGCGCAGGCCGTCCGGCGCGTGCTGGCGCAGCCAGAACCAGAGCAAACCTGCGATGTCCTGATGATCGTAGGTGGGGGAAGGAACCACGATCATGACTCCATCGCGAAGCTCGACGCGGGGGGCGTCATCGGGAAGGCCTAGGACGTCTTCCATGGTGTAGTCGGCCAAGCGCTGGCGAAGCGGGTTGGGCGACCACATGACATGACCGGCCGGTTCTGCGGTCATGAGTCCACCTCCTCGTGCTGCGCGTCGGACGGGCTGAGCTTACCGCCGGAGAGCGACAGTTTTGCTGCCCCGGCGATCGCGGCGAACTGGGCGACGGTCAGCGACTCGCCGCGGGCCTGAGGGCTCACCCCGGCCGCGACCAGCAGCTTCTCAGCCCGGTCGGCGCCACCGGCCCAACCGGCCAGCGCGGCCCGCAGGGTCTTGCGGCGCTGGGCGAAGGCAGCGTCGACCACGGCGAAGACATCCGTTCGATCGACACCGGGCGGGGCGGCGTGGCGGGTGAAGGCGACCAGACCCGAGTCCACATTGGGCACCGGCCAGAAGACGGCCGGCGGCACCTTGCCGGCCGCACGGGCCTGCGCGTACCAGGCCAATTTGACCGATGGGACCCCGTACACCTTGGATCCCGGACCGGCGACCAGCCGGTCGGCGACCTCTTTCTGCACCATCACCAGGCCGCCGCGCAGACTCGGCAGCTCGGCCAGCAGATGCAGCACCACCGGCACGGCCACGTTGTAGGGCAGGTTCGCCACCAGCATCGTGGGCGCCGGGTCGAAGTCGGCCCCACGCACGCGCATCGCGTCGGCGTTGTGCACGGTCAGATGGGCAGCCGTCACCGTCCCGGGCAGGGCGGCCGCCAGCCGGGGGTCGATCTCGACCGCGTGCACGTGCCGCACCGCGCCGACCAGGCCCAACGTCAGCGAGCCGAGCCCGGGACCGACCTCGAGCGCCACGTCGTCGGGGGTCAGACCGGCGGCCGCCACGATGCGGCGGATCGTGTTCGGGTCGTGCAGGAAGTTCTGGCCGAGCTTCTTCGTGGGGGCCACGCCGAGACGCGCCGCCAGTTCCCGGATCTCCGCCGGGCCGAGAAGTGCGTCAGCCATGGTCGGAAAGCCTAGTCGGGGTACGAACGAGCGCATGACGCAGTTGCTGGAGTTGCGGGCAACTGGGCGCCAGGGCCTGGTCGACGGCTGACGCCAGGACCGGAGCCCGGCAGAACCTAACGCCAGGGGCCGAAGACACGTTCGCCGTTGGCCGAGATGGCGGCGCACAGCTCGTCGAGGTCGTCGCCGCGGGTAGCGGCCAGCGCCCGCACGGTCAGCGGGATCAGGTACGACGCGTTGGGCCGCCCGCGGTGCGGCATGGGGGTCAGGTAAGGCGCGTCGGTCTCCACCATGATCTGCCCGGCCGGCGTGCGGGCCGCGGCCTCGCGCAGGTCGGCCGCGTTGGCGAAGGTGACCGTCCCCGCGAAACTCAGGTGGAAC
This sequence comes from Paractinoplanes hotanensis, assembly GCF_023717965.1. Taxonomy (NCBI): domain Bacteria; kingdom Bacillati; phylum Actinomycetota; class Actinomycetes; order Micromonosporales; family Micromonosporaceae; genus Paractinoplanes; species Paractinoplanes hotanensis. The sequence continues at coordinate 49,650 of NZ_JAMQOL010000007.1, forward strand.
CCCCGGCGTACGCACTCGGCCGCGAACACCGCGTCACCCGAGAAGCAGTGCATGACCACCGTCTCGGGCGCGCCTTCGGAGTCGAGCACCCGCAGCACGTCCTCGTGCGCGTCCCGGTCGTGGATGATCAGCGCCTTGCCGTACCGCTTGGCGATCGCGATGTGCCCCCGGAAGCTCGCCTCCTGGGCGGCACGGCCCTCCTGGCCCGTACGGAAGGTGTCGAGGCCCGTCTCGCCGATGCCCCGCACGCGCGGCTGCTGGGCCAGCGCCTCGATCGCCCGCAGCGATTCGTCCAGGTCGGACAGCAATGGGGCCTCGTTCGGGTGCAACGCGACCGCGGCCAGCACCGACGGGTGGCGCGCGGCCAGTTCGGCGCCCCACCGCGAGGACGGCTCGTCCACGCCCACCTGCACGATCCGGTCCACTCCGGCCTTGGCTGCCGCGGTAAGCAGCGACTCGACCGGGTCGGCGGCCTCACCGCCGGGCACGCCGGCCTCCTGAATGGTCAGGTCCAGATGGGTGTGGCTGTCGAAGACGGGCACGGCCAGCGGCTCGGGCGGCGGGGGAAACTCGCCGGCCCGGCGGCGGGCCTTCTCGCGGCGGGATTCCGAAGGTGACGATGACATGTGAGACATTCTGCACTTCGACCTGGTGGACACCGGCTGTTCACCAGACATCCACCGCTGTTGACTACCTTGCGCCGGGTGACTGTGACCGGCGAGGACAGCGTCATGGAGGCCGATCCGCTCGAGCCCCCGCTCTCCGCACCGCTGAGGCGCGACCTCGGCTGGGCCCAGGTCCAGTCGATGAGCCAGTCGGCCAACTACCGCGACGATCCCGTCCTGCGCCAGATCCGGGCGACGGCGGCGGTCCGGCGCGGCACCCGCATGATCAAGGTGCTCTCGCCGGCGCAGGTCTCCGGGCATCTGGGCGGCTGGCTTCCGTACGGCTTCTGCTACCGCGCCTGCGACGTCGCCCATCTGAGCGACTCGCGCGACCTCGCCCTGCTCGGCACCGACGGCGTCACCGACTCCGAGGTGGCGTACGCCCTGCGCTGGCGGGCCGTCGACCCGCTCGACTACGAGGTGCCCGGCGGCCCGTCTCAGCCCGGCCTGGCCATGCTTCAGGCGCACAACCGGGTCGGCGCCATGATCCTGGGCACCGGCTTCACGCCCAGCAACTCCGAACTCATCCCGGAATACATCACAGCCGGGTTCGCCGACCTGCCGATCCCGGCCAACTCGCAGATCATCGCTCACCTGCCCGGCGGCGAGGAGGTCATCCTCTACACCTACCAGCCGGAGCAGAACGGCTGGTTGCGGCTGGCCGGCCCCCGCTGGCGGGGCCTGCTCGACAACCTGCCCGGCGTCAGCCCCGACCGCGAATACGTGCCCTGCACGACCACGGGCTCGGCCCGCCTGGTCGGCCAGATCAAGGGCAAGGAGTACGAGGCGGTCGCCGACCCGCCCGAGGAGTTCCGGGTGCGCGCTCTTACCCGGGCCGCCCGCTATCCGGTCTCGACGCTCAGCCGCCGGGCCGAGCAGGCTCTGTGGCGCGGCACGCCGTGCTGGGTGTTGCAGCGTGACGAGGCCTGGGCCCGGCTGCGGCTGGTGCGGCCGGACAACGATTCGCTGCAGCACACCGGAGCGCGCTGCTACGAGCGGGGCGTCTACGAGTCGTGGGCGCCGGTGGGTGAGCTGCTCGACCACCACATCGCCGATATTCCGTACGTGCTGTAGCCATCAACGCCGAAGCCGGCGTCACCCCGCGAGGGGTGACGCCGGCTTCGCTGTCTGCCAACCGGTCAGCTGATACGCCGGTCGTAGTTGCCGTTGCTTTCAGCGTTGAGGTTTCCGGCCCAGTCCATGACCACCACTCCGATGCTGAGCTGCCCCTTGGGCGGCGTGCTCTTGAGCGCGGCCGAGAACTTGCCGTTCGACGGCTTCACCGGAATGAAGCAGACGGAGATGTTGGTGCTTGCCGTGATAGTGATCCACTTCTTCTTCGACGGGGCGTAGCAGACCACCGTGTTGTTGCTCTTGCCGACGAAGGCGCCGATGATCACTTCCTTGACACCCGACCCGGTGTCCCCCACGGTGCCCTTGATCGACTTCCACGACTTGGCCTTGCCCGCGTTCGCCGGCGGAGTGACCTTGGCGGTCGGTCGCGCGGTGTCCGGCTTCAGCGTGACCTTGCCGACGACCTGCGGAGTGGCGGCGCCGTACTTGTTGTAGGCGGTCGCCTTCAGGATCTTCGTGCCCTTGGGGACCAGGTAGTTGTTCGGGGTGGCGTAGTAGTACCGCGTGATCTTCTGCTTCTTGGGCTTGGAGATCACCGTCGCCCGCCCGTCGCCCCAGGCCACCGTGATCTTGGTGGCGCCGGACGGCACGCTGAGCAGCTCCCAGACGAACTTCTGGCCGTGGAAGACCGACGTCCGGCTGAGCTTGTACCTCACCGACGACGGCACGACGGTCGGCCCGACCGACTTGACGACCTTCTTGTTGCCCGCGGCGTCGGTCAGCGTCAGCGTGATCGGCTTCTTGCCGGACGACTTGTACGTGTGGACCACGGTCTTGGCGCTCGTGCTCACGGTCGAGCTCGAGCCGTCACCCCAGGTGACCACGCGCTTGATCTGAGCGGCCGTACTCACGTTGTCCGCGATGCCGGTCAGGGTCAGCGTGACCGACTGGCCGGGGAAGATGCTCCACCGGTTCGGCGCGAACGTGCCCGACGGCGCGGTCTTGTCCGCGGGCGGCGGCGGAGTGGTGGTCGGCGGCGGCGGCGTCGTGACCGGCGGCGGCGTGTTCGGCGGCGGCGTGACCGGCGCGCTCGTCTCGGTCGGCGGCTCCGTCGTGGCGGGCGGCGGCGTTTCCGTGACCGGCGGCGTGGTGGCCGGCAGGTCCGTCGGAGGCGGCGTCGTTACGGGCGCCGTGGTGGCCGGCTCCGTACTGGGAGTGCTCGTCGACTCCGGCGCGCCGGGCGGCGGCGGTTCGGCGAGGGCCGGCGCGGCGAAGATGCCCCCGCCGACCAGGAACGCTCCACTGACGACGGCCGCGAGCAGCGGACGTGAGAGGCGAGACTTCAAGGAAATGCTCCTTCGAGGGGTTGAAACCGCACGAAGGGGACGCAGAGATACCACTCCGATAGAACGGAGCCGTATCGATGAAACGCTGGTGTTCCCCCGTGGAGCGCCGACGGTACCTGATCAACATCACGGGGATCAATCCCATAAACGGACCAGGCCCGTCCGCACCTTCGTGCGGACGGGCCCGGCGTCTGGCCGAGATCACCCTGCTAGACGAGCCAGCTCCTCCTCGATCACGGACGGCTCGAGCTTGCGGAACACCGGCTTCGGGGCGGCCAGCGGCGTGCCGGCCACCAGCGGCACCGATTCCCAGCGCGCGCCGATCGTGTAGTCGCCGGTGAGCACCGGGTAGGACGGGCCGCCGTCGAGGTCGTCGACCTGCTCGATGCTCGGCATCGGCGCGTGCACGCCCTCGCCGCCGAGCAGCTCGAAGACCTTCTGGGCGGAGTGCGGCAGGAACGGGGTCAGCAGCGTGTTGGCGTCGCTGACGACCTGGAGCGCGACCGCGAGGACAGTGCCCTGGCGAGGCTTCTGCTCCTCGGACTTGAGCTTCCAGGGCGCCTGGTCGGACAGGTATTTGTTGGCCTCGGCGACCACCTTCATGGCCTCGCCGATGGCCGCCTTCTGCCGGTGCTTGCCGATCAGCTCGCCGACCGTCGCGAAGCCCGTCCGGGCCACGGCCAGCAGGGCTTCGTCCTCCGGCGTGAGTTCACTCACGGCCGGGATGGCGCCGAAGTTCTTGGCGGCCAACGAGATCGACCGGTTGACCAGATTGCCCCAGCCCGCCACCAGTTCGTCGTTGTTGCGCCGGACGAACTCGGCCCAGGTGAAGTCGGTGTCGTTGGACTCGGGACCGGCGACCGCGATGAAGTAGCGCAGCGCGTCGGCGTCGTAGCGCTCCAGGAAGTCGCGCACGTAGATGACGACCCGGCGCGACGAGGAGAACTTCTTGCCCTCCATGGTCAGGAACTCGCTGGAGACCACCTCGGTGGGCAGGTTGAGCCGGCCCAGCTCGCCCGGGTCGCCGCCCTTGTCACCCTCGCCCGAGTAGCCGAGCAGCAGCGCCGGCCAGATCACCGAGTGGAAGACGATGTTGTCCTTGCCCATGAAGTAGTAGCCCAGGGCGTCCTTGCCGTCGCCGTCGGCCGACCACCACTTACGCCACGCCTCGGGCTCGCCGGAGCGGCGAGCCCACTCGATCGAGGCCGACAGGTAGCCGATGACCGCGTCGAACCACACGTAGATGCGCTTGTCGTTGCGGTCGCGCCAGCCGTCGAGCGGGATCGGCACGCCCCATTCGAGGTCGCGCGTGATCGCCCGCGGCTGCAGGTCGTCGAGCAGGTTGCGCGAGAACTTCAGGACGTTCGGCCGCCAGTTCTCGCGCTGGTCGAGCCAGTTGCCGATGGCCTCGGCGAAGGCCGGCAGGTCGAGGAAGAAGTGCTCGGTCTCGACGAACTCCGGGGTCTCGCCATTGATCTTGGAGCGGGGATTGATGAGCTGTTCGGGGTCGAGCTGGTTGCCGCAGTTGTCGCACTGGTCGCCGCGGGCGCTGTCGTAACCGCAGATGGGGCAGGTGCCCTCGATGTAGCGGTCGGGCAGGGTGCGCCCGGTCGACGGGGACCGCGCGCCCAGCGTCGTGCGCTTGACGATGTAGCCGTTGCGCTCGAGCGCGGTGAACAGCTCCTGCACCACGGCGTAGTGATTACGCGTGGTGGTGCGGGTGAACAGGTCGTAGCTCAGGCCCAGACCGTGCAGGTCTTCGACGATCACCCGGTTGTAGCGGTCGGCGAGCTCGCGCGCGGTCACCCCCTCGGCGTCGGCCTGCACCTGGATCGGCGTGCCGTGCTCGTCGGTGCCCGAGACCATGAGCACGTCGTGGCCGGCCATCCGCATGTACCGGCTGAAAACGTCGGAGGGCACCCCGAAGCCGGAGACATGACCGATGTGGCGCGGGCCGTTGGCGTAGGGCCAGGCGACCGCGGCGAGAACATGACTCATGAGGACTAAGAGTAGTGAGCGGCGGGGGCGGCGAGCGAACGGATTCGTTCTGCCCTCCGCGAGATCCGTATTTATCACGACACGCCCGATTCAAAACGCCGCACTCACCCGCCCGCGTAGTCCAATGGACCCGTGCCCGGAGACACGCCACAACCTGGGGAAACGCCTCGCAGCGAAGGCGACCCGTGGTCGTTCGCCGATCCCGACGCGGCCTGGTGGCGCGGCGAGACCGACCGCTCGGCCGGGGACCCGCTGCCCGCACCCGCCCGCCACCCCCGCCGACGGCCCGCCCAGGCCGCCGAACAGGCGGCCGGCGGCACCGGCGTGCTGCTCCCGCCCGAGTCCGTGCCCCGCACGGGCGCCGCAGCCGAGGCGCACGCCGCCGGAGCCCAGGACGTGGCCGAGGAGCTCGGCCCGGCCCGCGCCCCGCGCGCCGCCGCCGAGCCCCTGGCCGTGGCATTGCCGGCGGTCGAGCGCGACCACGACCGCCCCGACCCGCACCGGTACGACCCCCTGCGCCCCGCAGCGGGCCATGTAGCCCGGAAGTCACCCGAAACAGTGGCCGCCGACGCCCCGCCACCGGCGCCCCAGGCCGCACCGACGCCGCCGCCAACGTCCCAGACCTTAGTTGCACCGGCTGCCGCGTCCCAGAGCTCGGTGACACCGGCGGCCGCGTCCCAGCCCTTCGCGACGACGCCTGCCGCGTCCCAGACCCAGACCTCGGTCACGCCGCCTGCCACGTCTCAAGGCTCAGTAGCGCCGCTGGCCGCGTCTCACGGCTCAGTAACGCCGCCGGCCGCGTCTCAGGGCTCAGTAACGCCGCCGGCCACCGCGCGGACGACAGTCACGCCGCCACCCGCGCCGAAGGCCGCAGGCACGCAGCCACCCGCGCCTCAGACCGTGACGAAGCCGCCAACGCCGCAGGCCTCGACGACGCCGCCGGCGCCCCAGGCCTCAGCGACGACATCCGCGCCTCGGGCCTCGGCAACGCCGCCCACCGCGGAGGCCGCCGTCGTGCCATCACCGGTTTCGAAGGCCGCGGCCGTGCCGCCGCCCGCTCCGAAGCCCCCGGTCACCCCGGCTCCGAAGACCCCGGCCCCGAAGGCCACCGTCACCCCGCCGCCGGACGACGTGATGGTGCTGCCCGAGCCGAGCCTGCGCCACCGCCCGACCGTGCCCCTGGACCGCCCGATGCCCGCCCGGCCCCGTCAGGGCGGCCCGCGTCCCACCGAGCCGCTGCCCCCGCCGACCGGCTCGCCGGCCACCGACGCCCGCCTGGAACGTCTGGAGAACTCCCCGTTCTGGCGCGGAACCTCGACCGACGACACGATCGAGGTTCCGCCCGGCGAGGAACCCCCGCCCGCGCTGACCCGGCCCCGCCATCGGGGCACCGGACGAGCCGCCCGCAAGCGCACCGGCCGGCCGGTCTCGGCCCAAGTTTCGCTGGTGGCGCTGGGCCTGGTGGCGGCGTTTTTCGCCTGGGTCAGCGCCGAGCCCTTCTGGCTCGCGGTCGGCCACGGCGACCACGGGTACGCCACCACGACGCAGTGCACCGGCGACGGTGTCACCCAGCGCTGTGCCGGCCGGTTCGCCGACGCCGACGGCCGCTACACGATCACTCAGGTGCGCCTGCTCGGCGTGGAAGGGCAAGCGCGCCAGCCGGGCGCGGTCACTCCGGCCCGCATGGTCAGTCCGGACAGCCTCCAGGCGTACGTCGGAGGGACCGGCGCCCTGCTCCAGCTGCGCTGGATGCTCGGCTTCGCGCTCGTGCTGCTCTGCGGCTACGCCATCGCGGGGGTGACGAAGGCGCGGCGGCTCGACACCGCCAAGGCCCGCCGAGCCGCCGTGCTCCTCAGCCTGGCCGGCCCACTGGCGCTCCTGGCCGGCTTCCTGGCCGCCGCCTACTGACCGCCCCGCACAAACGGCAGCCGCCACCGACCCCGCCACACCAAACGGCAGCCGCCACCGACCCGCCGCGCGACCGGCAGCCGCCACTGACCATGTCGCGCGACCGGCAGCCGCCACTGACCACGGTGTGGCGGCCGGAGCTGCCTACTGGCCGTGCACCAGCGCGTACACCTCACGCTTGCGGATGCCGTATTCCTCGGCCACCGCCTGGATGGCGTCGCGCCGGGATGAACCGGCCGCCTCGCGCTCGGCCACCGCGGCTCGCAGGTCGTCGTCGGCCGGGCGCTCGGCCGGACGCGGCGGGGCGCCCCCGACCACCACGGTGATCTCGCCCCGCGGCTCCTCGCGGGTGGCCCAGGCGGTCAGCTCGGCCAGGGTGTCGCGCCGGATCTCCTCGTACGTCTTGGTGAGCTCGCGGCAGACCGCGGCCGGCCGCTCGTCGCCGAAGGTGGCCGCCGCGTCGGCCAGCATGCCCGTGATGCGGTGCGGCGCCTCGAAGAAGACCACAGTGCGGGGCTCGGCGGCCAACTCCCGCAGGCGCGAGCGGCGGTGGGAGCCCGTACGGGGAAGGAAGCCCTCGAAGACGAAGCGGTCGCTCGGCAGCCCGGAGAGCGCCAGCGCCGTCGTCACCGCACTCGGCCCGGGCGCGGCGGTGACCGGGTAGCCCGCGTCCAGGGCCGCGCGGACCAGCCGGAAGCCCGGGTCGGAGACACTCGGCATGCCGCCGTCGGTGACCACCGCGACCACAGCCCCGCCGGCCAGGGCTTCGACCAGTTCGGGCGTACGCCGCTCGTCGTTTCCCTCGAAGTACGAGACGACCCGCCCGCTGACCGTCACGCCCAGATCCCGGGTCAGCCGGGCCAGCCGGCGCGTGTCCTCGGCCGCGATCACGTCGGCGGTCGACAGCACCTCGCGTAGCCGGGCCGAGGCGTCGCCGACGTTGCCCAGCGGGGCGCCGAGCAGAACCACCCGGCCTTTCTCTGTCGAGTCCACCGCGAAAGTCCATCACACGCCCGGACGCGGTGACGGCAGGCGTCACCTTCCGGGCACACGCCCTACGATCGCGGGGTGACTACGGCGCCCACGACGGAGACTGAACTCACCCCGGAACCGCCCGCGGCGGCCGAGTCCGGGGGTGTCCGCGGCGTCCCCGAGGTCGTCCGGCGCCGGCTGAGCACGCTCGACAACTGGCTCAACCCGCACTCGTGGCTGGTGACCGCCGTCGTCGTGGCGATCGCGGCCGTCCTGCGGCTCAACGGGATCAGCAACCCGAAGGGCTACATCTTCGACGAGGTCTACTACCCGACCGACGCCTGGGACATGTTGCAGCACGGCGTCGAGTGGGACGAGAAGACCGACAGCGCGGCCTACGTGGTGCATCCGCCGCTGGGCAAGTGGCTGATCGCCCTCGGCGAGATGCTGTTCGGCAACACCGAGCTGGGGTGGCGCTTCCCGGCCGCGATCGCCGGCACGGTCATGATCCTCATCCTGATCCGGGTCGCCTACCGGCTGTTCCACTCGGTGCTGCTGGCCGGGCTGGCCGGGCTGCTCATGGCGCTCGACGGCTTCCAGCTGGTGCTGTCGCGCACGTCGCTGCTCGACATCTTCCTGGCCACGTTCCTGCTCGCCACCTTCGCCGCGCTGGTGCTCGACCGCGACCACTACCGCCGCCACCTGCTGCGGGCGCTCGAGAACGGCTACGAACCGGACAAGACTCCGTACGTGCCGCGGATCGTCCCGTGGTGGATGCTGACCGCCGGCGTGCTGTTCGGCCTGGCCTGCGGGGTGAAGTGGAGCGCGCTGTTCTTCGCGCCGTTCCTGGCCGGTCTGGTGATCGTCTGGCGAACCCAGGCGCGCCGCTCGGCCGGGGTGCGCGGCCCCTTCCTGGCCGGCGTCATCGGCGACCTGGGCTGGCTGTTCCTCAGCTTCGTGCTCACCTTCGTCGTCTACCTGGCCAGCTGGACCGGCTGGTTCGTCACCGACACCGGCTACTTCCGGCACTACCGCGAGGCCAACGGGCTCAGCGAGCCGCCGGTCATCGGCGCCCTGCTCAACCTGTGGCACTACCACCACGAGGCGTACACGTTCCACAGTGGCCTCACCGAGCGACACGTCTATCAGTCCTGGCCGTGGCAGTGGCTGCTGCTCGGGCGGCCGGTCGCGTTCTACTGGAACAACGGTGGCGACTGCGGCGCCACGAGCTGCGCCCGCGAGATCCTGCTGCTGGGCACGCCGGTGCTGTGGTGGTCGTTCCTGCCCGCGCTGGCCGGCGTGGTGTGGTTCGGGCTGGCCCGCCGCGACTGGCGCGCCTGGGCGATCCTGGTGCCGGCGGCGGCCGGGTTACTGCCGTGGTTCTACTACGCGGTCAAGGACGGCCGCACGATGTTCTCGTTCTACGCCCTGCCGGCCCTGCCGTTCCTGATCCTGGCCGTCGTCTACGTGCTGGGCGCGATCATGACACCGCCGCAAGGCATCGCCACGGGCTCGGCCCGGACGGACCGCCAGCTGGTGGGCACGGTGGTGGCCGCGGCCTACATCGTGCTGGTGGCCCTCTGTTTCGCCTACTTCTATCCCGTTTTCGTGGGATCGGCCATTCCGTACGAAAGCTGGTCGAACCGCATGTGGCTGGGCGGCCGCTGGATCTGACGCCGTCCGCTCGATCGAGCCGCCGCTGTGGGCACACCTCACGCGGCGGCTCGCTGCCGTTTCCGGTGGGTGAGAGAAAGCCGCGAGCTCGACCGGCGCGACAAAGAACAGGCGGCGCGGGGAACAGAAGGCGGAGAAAGTAAGAGCGCGCCCCGATCGCCTGCCACGGGGGAAGCGGGCGATAGGGGCGCGCAAGGTGAAGTTTAACCACCTCGGATGACCAATTCAACGGGTGACCGAGAGAACTTTCAAATTTCGATCACGCACAGGAAGGACAACTTGGACATAGTGGTATATTCTCGTTAAGACGCGCAATTAGGGCCGTGAACGAGCTTCGCCATTTTGCCTCTTTCATTGTCGCCAATGCGACAGGAAACAAATGCGGGAAACGGCGTAACCTTCGGCCTTCCGCCATTCCGATGCAGCTCAGCGATGTGCGCCCGGACGTGGCACAGATGACCTGCCATCTGGTCAAACGCTGGCGCTCATCATTTCGGTTGATTTCCGGGAAACGATCATCCGTCACTCACCAGAGTGAGTATTACCAAGATCGCTATTTATCTTTTTAAGCTCGCCGCGTGACTTCGCAGGAGCCAGAAAACCCGCATTTCGTTGCGACCGATGTCCTCGCGACCGAGGTGATCTCCGTCGAGGTGCCCGCCCCGGTCTTCGTGGACAGCACCGGCCGCCGTAGCCGGTTCTTGCGGCGGATCGCGTACGCCTTCGGCGTGCTGGTCATGCTGTACGGCGGACTGATCAGCGTCAGCCTCGCCGGCGGACCGGTCCGCTCCAGCGCCGTGCTGCCGCTGCCCGGTCTCGAGCCCGAAAAGAAGGAGACACCGGCCCCCAAGCCGCCCGACCCCACGCCGACGCCCGCTCCGACTCCGACTCAGGTGTCGCGGGCCCTGTCCGTCGCCGACCCGCTGCCGCGCCGCGCGACCGCACGGCCGCAGACACCCCGGCTGGAATCCACGCGGACGCCGACGGCGACGCGGAAGCCCACGCCGACCCGATCGGCCGTCAAGCCGAAGCCGGTCACGCCCACGAAACAGCCGGAGTCGACCACCACGACCAAGCCGACGGAGAACCCGCCGGTGCAGAACCCGCCGGTCGAGACCCCGCCCACGGACACCACCACCCCGCCGGTCGACACGAATCCGCCCCCGCCGGCGCCACCCGGCCCGGAGGGGGCAGGCGGCGCCGGCGGTGGAACCGGTGATGCCGGCGGTGGAACCGGTGATGCCGGTGGCGGATCCGGTGGCGCCGGTGGCGGAACCGGCGTCGACAAACCGACGAGCGCGAGCCCGAGCCCGACCGGCTCGGGCTCGTCCGCCTCTGGGGGCAGCACAAGCTCCGGCAACGGCGGCGGCTCCGGCAGCAGCGGCTCCGGCAGTGGATCGGCCGGCAGCGGAGGGTCGGCCGGCGGTTCGTCCAGCACAGGCTCGAGCGACGGCGACACCACCCCGGAATCGGCCATCGACCTCGTCCTGGCCCGCGACGACGACCTGACTTCCAAGGTGCTCCAGTGAACTCCCACACCCCCGCCCACAAGGCCCCGGCGCCCAACACCCCGCCGCCCATGCCCGCCCGCCGCCAGCGCACCCGCGGCCGCGGCCCGGTCCGCCGCCGTCTGCTCCCCCGCCCCCGCGTGCTGCTCGGCACCCTGCTCGTGGTCGTCTTCGTGGCCGTCCTGGTCGTCCAGGCCTACGTGAACGCCGAGTTCAAGGGCGACCACGTCGAGACCGAGGTGGGCGACAACGTCACCGTCCCGGCCGAGATCCTCAACGGCGGACCGGTCATCAACACCACCGGCGGCCAGGAGAGCACGAGCCGCATGCCGCCCAAGACCATCGCGCTCACCTTCGACGACGGCCCGGATCCGGTGTGGACGCCGCGGGTGCTCGACGTGCTGAAGGAGAACGGCGCGCACGGCACGTTCTTCGTGGTCGGCTCCGAGGTGGCTCGGCATCCCGACCTGGCCAAGCGGGTCACCGACAACGGCAACGAACTCGGGCTGCACACCTTCACCCACCCCAACCTGCAGCTGCTCGCCCCCTGGCGGCGCACCCTGGAGCTCTCCCAGACCCAGGTCGCGATCGCCCGGGCCACCGGCGTGCACACCAACCTGGCCCGCTTCCCCTACTCGTCGAAGAACGCCGCGATCGACGACGAGAACTGGAAGCTCATCAAGAACGCGGGCCGGCAGGGTTACCTGGTCGTCGTCAACGACACCGACAGCCAGGACTGGCAGCGGCCCGGCGTCGAGCAGATCATCAAGAACGCGACCCCGGCCGGCGAGAGCTCGGCCGTCATCCTCTTCCACGACGCCGGCGGCGACCGGCAGCAGACCGTCGACGCGCTCCGGAAGTTCATCCCGATGATGAAGGCGCGGGGCTACCAGTTCACGACGGTCACAGAGGGCCTCAACCGCACGATCGAGCAGAGCAACACGGCCGCGGCGGCCGGCGCGAAGCCGGTGCCGAAGCTGCCGGAGAACCCGGACGCCGCCGGCAGCGACGTCTGGCGTGGCAGTGCCGTGATCTGGACCGTGCGACTGGCCGACGGTCTGGTGTGGGCGATCGCCATCCTGTTCCTGATCGTCGGCGCGCTCACCATCGGCCGTACGGCGTTGTTGCTGTTGCTCGCGACCCGGCACACCCGGCAGCGCCGCAAGCCCGGCTGGAGCTGGGGTCATCAGGTGACCGAGCCGGTGTCGGTGATCGTGCCCGCGTACAACGAGAAGGAGGGCATCGAGGCCGCCGTGCAGTCGCTGGCCGGCGGCGACTATCCGCACATCGAGGTCGTGGTCGTCGACGACGGATCCACCGACGGCACCGCCTCGCTGGTGGAGCAGATGCGGCTGCCCAACGTACGGGTGGTCCGCGTGCCCAACGGCGGCAAGTCGAACGCCCTGAACACCGGGATCGCCCTCGCCCGGCACGACCTCATCGTCACGGTCGACGGCGACACGATCTTCGAGCCGGATTCGATCCGCAATCTGGTGCAGCCGTTCGCCGACCCGTCGGTGGGCGCCATCGCCGGCAACGTCAAGGTCGGCAACCGCGAGAAGATGGTCGCCGCCTGGCAGCACATCGAGTACGTGATCGGCTTCAACCTCGACCGCCGCCTCTACGAGGTGCTGGGCATCATGCCGACCGTGCCCGGCGCGATCGGCGCGTTCCGCCGCGAGGCGCTGGCCCAGGTCGGCGGGATCAGCGACGAGACGCTGGCCGAGGACACCGACGTCACCATGGCCATGCTGCGGCAGGGCTGGCGGGTCGTCTACACCGAGGACGCGAAGGCGTGGACCGAGGCGCCGGCCACCTTGGAGCAGCTCTACCGTCAGCGCTACCGCTGGAGCTACGGCACCATGCAGGCGATGTGGAAGCACCGCCGGGCCCTGTTCGACAAGGGCCCGTCGGGCCGGTTCGGCCGGATCGGCCTGCCCTTCCTGGCCCTGTTCGGCGTGGCCCTGCCGATGCTCGCGCCGGTGGTCGACATCATGCTCCTCTACGGCCTGGTCTTCTGGGAGCTCGAGGAGACCATGGTGGCCTGGCTGGGCATGCTCGCCCTCCAGCTGTTCACGGCGGCGGTGGCGTTCCGCTTCGACAAGGAGTCGCTCAAGCCGCTGTGGCGATTGCCGTTGCAGCAGTTCGCGTACCGGCAGCTGATGTATCTGGTGCTGATGCAGTCGGCGACCACGGCCATGACCGGCGGCCGGCTGCGGTGGCACAAGCTGCACCGGGCCGGGCTCGGCGCTCGGGCGGGCACAGTGCCGCCGCCCCCGCCGCCGCCGATGACCACGGTCGCACCGGTCGTCGACACGTGGCCGTCGACCCTGGGTCAGGGCCGGCCGGACACGCACCCGGCCGCGGGCCGCGCGGTCGCCCGCCCCGCGGTGCCGACCCAGGCCATCCGCGACCTGGACCCCGAGGACCTTCCGTCAGCCGGCTCGCCCCCGGGTGGCGGATCCGGCCCGGTCTACACCGGGTAGACGCGTCGGCCCGCGCCCGCTCGAACTGCAGCCGAGCGAGGCGCGGGCCGATGTGTCCGGCAATCCCTACACGGCGAGCAGGTCGTCGATCGTCGCGGCCCGGTTCGCTGCGGCCGACGGGAACACCACGTGCAACGAAGTGCCGTCACCGGGCCGGTCCGACAGCGCCACGGTCGCGTGGTGCGCGTCCAGAATCTTCTTGGCCACGGCCAGACCGCGGTCGGGCCCGGGCGCGTCGGCCGGGTTGGCGATCGCGCCGTAGTACAGGTGCGGGAACAGTTCGGGCCGCATCCCGTCGGGCATGTCGATGTCGTCGAGCCGCAGGGCCGGTCCGGACTCGAGGTCGGTGCCGACCCGCACCCGCCCGCCCGCCGGCGTGTACTTCACCGCGGCGAACAGCAGGTGGGTGAGCACCTGCTCGAGCCGCACGGGGTCGGCGATGATCGGCAAGGCGGGCCCGCCGGCCTGGTTGAGGATCCAGATCTGCTTGGTGGCCGCGATCGGCCGTACCGCCTCGACCGCCCGCTGGGCGATGCTGGTGAGGTCGATCCGACGCATGTGCAGGCCGTCGGCGCCGAAGCCGGCCTCCGACATCTCGGTAAGATGGTGCATCAGTTCCATGAAGCCGCGGATGTGCCCGGCGGTGGCGCGGGCGACCTGATCGGCGAGGTCGGTGTCGTGACGGCCGGTCGTCCCCAGCCTTTCGAGGTACGCCGCGACGAGCCGCAGCGGCGCGCGGAGATCCCCGCCGACGAGCCCGGCCAGGTCGTCCTTGCGCCTTTCCAGCTCCTGCAGCCCGGCCGTGGTGTTCGCGAGCGTGACCGCGTGCCGGCGCAACTCCATCTGCGAGGTCACCTGGCGGGCCAGCGCGCGCAGGGCCTGCAACTGCTCGATGTCGAGCCGCCGCGGCTGATCGTCGACCACGCACAGCGTGCCCAACGCGAAGCCTTCGGTGGTGATCAACGGCGCCCCGGCGTAGAAGCGGACACCGTTGGCGCACCCGACGTGCGGGTTGTCGGCGAACCTGGGGTCCTTGCTCGCGTCCGGCACGACGAGCAGATCACGACCGAGAATCGCGTGCGCGCAGAACGAGGTCTCGCGGTCGGTGCCGGCCTGGTCCAGGCCGACCCGCGCCTTGAACCACTGCCGGTCCATGTCGACCAGCGTCACCAGCGACATCGGGGTCTCGCACACGGTCGACGCGAGCGCCACGATGTCGTCGAAATCCTGCTCGGGCGCGCTGTCGAGGATGTCCAGGGCGTACAGCGCCGCGAGCCGGTCGGTCTCGTTGTCGGGAAGGGGAGCTTTCATGGGCACCTCCGAAGGCCTGCTTCAGAGGTACCACACGAAAGTAGCAATACCGACTTTTCGCCCGATCGCTCAGGCGGTCAGCGAGCCCGCCTTGCGCCACTGCTTGAGCGGCTGGGTCGCGACCGGCCAGCCGAGGTGGGTGCGCAGCTCCTCGGGGGTGCAGAGGATGTCGGCGCCCAGCTCGACCTCGGCCACCTTGCGGGCAGCGATCGGGTCGGGGTCGACGCCGTACACCTCGGGCCACTGACGCCGCAGCCGGGGCTCGCCGCCGAACGTGGGGTCGGCGTTCTCGAGCACCATCGGGTCGCCGTAGACCGCGCCCTGGGCGCCGGCCAGCAGGCCGTACCAGATCGCGCTGCACAGGCGGTTGGACACGACCCGCTTGTGGCGCCGCAGCTCGGCCAGCTGGCGCACCAGGAAGTCACGGTCGTGGTCGCGCCACCAGAAGCCACGGTAGCCGTGGCAGATGACCCGGAAGCCGGCCTTCTCGTACAGCCGGCGGATCGCCTTGACCTTGTGCTCGTTCCAGTACAGACAGACCGTCAGCGGGCCGGTCTCGTGGGCCTTGAGCTCGTCGATCAGGCGCTGGTGGTCACCCATGACCTCCTGCCCCTCCCAGCCGTGGAAGGGGTAGAAGATCGTGCCGTCCCGCTTCGACTCGTCGACCGGGGTCTCGTCCATCTCGAGCAGATAGGCGAACGGCGAGCCGATGGCGATGACGTCGCGCCGGCCCTGCGACCAGGCCCGGCGCCGCAGCTGCTCGGACCAGACCAGCAGCCGGCTGCCGTCGACGAACGGGACACCGGGGGCCAGGCCGTCGCCGATGTTCCACCCGTGCTGCAGGTAGCCCTGCATGCGCGGCGGGTGCATCCAATCGTCCAGCTGGGCGTAACGGGCAAGCAGGTGAGCGTGACCGTAGTAGTAGTTGGCGTGGTGCATACCCTCATCCAGACAGCGCAGCGGTGGGCGATACGTTCAGTTCCGGGCGTACGGCTTCGTTCCGGGCGTACGGCGAGCGATTGTACCGTTCGGATCAACCATCAACTAACGGCGTTGCCGCCGGCGAAGGACGACTGATGAAAGACCAGGCGGGGCCGGTCGTACCGGTCCGGGCGCGCGGCGCCTACCGCCAGTCGGCGCTGGTGCTCGGCACGGCTCAGCTCGGCGGAACGTACGGCATCGCCAACCGCACCGGCATGCCGGACGACGACGCCACCGCGCGCATGCTGGCGGCGGCCCGCGAGCTCGGCGTCACCCACGTCGACACGGCCCGGGCGTACGGCGACAGCGAGCGCCGCCTCGGGGCCGCGCTGCCCGGCCTCGGCCTCGCCGTCATCACCAAGATCGGCCCCGGCGCCGACGTGCGGGACAGCCTGGCCGCTAGCCGCGAGGCCCTGGGACTCACCGGCCCGCTGACGATCCTGCTGCACCGCGCGGCCGACACCGCAGCCGGCTGGTCCGACCTGCGCCGCTGCCTCGACACCGGGGAGGCCGACCGGGTCGGTGTCTCCGTGCAGTCGCCCGACGAGCTGCGCCAGGTGCTCGAACTGCCCGATCTCGGCTACGTCCAGCTGCCCTGCAACATCCTCGACAAGCGCTGGCTCGCCGCCTTCTCCGACGAGCGCCCCGACCTCGTGGTGACCGTGCGCAGCGCGTACCTCCAGGGTCTGCTGGCTGCCGGCAGCGACGTGACCTGGCCGCACCTGCCCGACGCGGAGCGCGACGCGGTGGTCGCCACCCTCGACCGGCTGGCCGTCGAGTTCGGCCGCGAGGACCGTACGGACCTCTGCCTGGCCTACCTGCTGTCGCTGCCCTGGGTGACCTCGCTCGTGGTCGGGGCCGAGACCGAGGGGCAGCTGCGCCGCAACGCCGACCTGATCAGCCGCACACCGCTGACCGCCGCGGAACGGGAGCAGGCCCTGGCCGCCCTGCCCGAGATGCCGGTGGCGCTGCTCGACCCGGCCCGGTGGTCCGCGTGACGACGCTGGACGACCTCTTCGGCCTGCGCGGGCGGGTGGCCGTGGTGACCGGCGCGACCGGCCGCCTGGGCCGGGTGATGGCCGAGGCCCTGGCCGGCGCCGGCGCGACCACCTACCTGGTCGGGCGGGACCAGGGCCGCCTGGAGGAGCTGGCCGGCAAGCTGGGCGGACAGTGCCGCCCGGCCCGGTGCGACGTCACCGTCGACGCCGACGTGGCCGCGCTCGGCGCCCGGCTGCGCGAGGAGCACGGCCGGGTCGACGTGTTGGTGCACAACGCGCACGTGGGCCGGGGCGGTTCGCTGCGCACGTCCCGCACGGCCGACTATCTGGAGGCGGCCGACCTGGCCCTGGGCGCCTTCCAGCGCCTGCTCGACGCCACCCGCGACCTGCTCGAGGCGGCAGCGGCCGACGGGTCACCGTCCATCGTCAACGTCGCCTCGATGTACGGCGTGGTCAGCCCCAAGCCGCACCTGTACGACCGGCCCGAGGCCGGCAACCCGCCCTACTACGGCGCCGTGAAGGCCGGCTTGGTGCAGCTCACCCGGTACGCGGCGGTCGAACTGGGCCCGGCCGGCATCCGGGTCAACTGCGTCACGCCGGGCCCGTTCCCCGGCGAGGGCGGCGACCCGGCCCTGCTGGCCCGCCTGGCCCAGCAGACCCCCGTGGGCCGCGTCGGCGACCCGGCCGAGATCGCGACCACGGTGCTCTACCTGGCCTCGCCGCGCTCCAGCTACACCACCGGCGCCAACGTGATCGTGGACGGCGGCTGGACCATCTGGTGACCTGATCCCGGCGAGCCGGGTGCCCGTTTTGTCGGCATTCCTCCGTACCCTGATCGTCGTCGCCGGCGCCCGGCCGACCCGCGATCCGACGGAGGTGGACATGCGAGCGATCCTGCGAACCGCCGTGGCCGTGACGATCGGAGTCTCGGCCACCGCGGCCACACCCGTCCTCACCGACGGTTTCGAGCAGCCGCCCGTCCCGCACAGCTACCAGCGCCTGACCGCCGGCCACCAGTTCGGCGTGTGGACCGTGACCAGCGGCGACGTCGATCTGACCACAACCGACCTGTGGAGCGCCGCCCAGGGCCGCCAGTCCCTCGACCTCGACGGGGCCGCCCAGGGCACGGTCGCCCGCACGTTCAAGTCCACCCCGCTGCTGACCTACCGCATCTCGTACGCCCTGGCCGGCAACTACGTGGGCGCCCCCGCGATCAAGACCGGCGAGGTGCGGGTGAACGGCAAGGTCGTCCAACAGCTGTCCTTCGACACCACCGGCAAGTCGCGTAACAACATGGGCTACACCCGCCACCAGACGTACGTCCTGGCCAAGAGCACAAGCCTGCGCCTGGAGTTCGCCAGTACCACCACCCCCGCCGGCCACGGCCCAGTGATCGACGACGTCAAGGTCGACACCTGCCTGACAATCCTCTGCCCCAAGAGCGCAGCCACACCCGCGTAAGGGGGAACAAGGCGGGCAACAGCGCTCGACTAAAGCGCCCAGTAGCAGTAGAGATGCCATCCGTTGGCTCGCCGGGCCAGCCCGGCCAGGCGGACAAGGAAGTCGGCTATGCCCGCAGGATCCAGCCCAGCCAGCTCCTCGGTACTGGTCAGACGTAGGGCAGCGGCGTCGAGCGTGGTAGGCGCCGAGTTTGAGGGTGACCTGGCCGGCGCGGCGGATCGGTCCGTATGGGCCGTGGAGATGTTCTGGGCGGCAGGATCCCGGGCCGGCGCGGCAGGCGCTCAGGGTCTCGACTCGCCGTTGCCGGTCCGGAACGGCTGGATGCCGGCTTCCACGAGGATGGCGAGGGCGCGGAAGTCCTCGTCGAGGGCTCGCCGGGAATGTCCTGCGAAGCGTGCCGATACTTCCCCTGCGGCCAGCCCGAGCGCAGCAGAGGTGAGGATGCGCTCCAGCCGCTCGAGGTGTTCGTCGGCGACCTCCGCCGCGCGCAGCACCTGATGGACCCCGGCACGCACCCGTCTGGCGGCGGGGGTGCCGGCCGGCAGTTGCAGGAGCTGGGGAAAGGTGGCCGGGTGCCGGCGGGCCACCTCGCGCAGCGCGTGGGCCAGCCCGGTGAGCTGCTCCAGCCAGGACGCCTGCACGGTCACTGGCGGAAGCTCTTCCAGCAGGAGTTCGACCAGCCCGTCGAGCAGATCGCTCTTGTTCGCCACGTGCGCGAGCCGGCCGGATCGCCTGCGAGTGGTACGGAAACGGGGGCGCCGCCGACCGCCCGGCCGCCGCCTTCTCGATCTCCAAGACGGTGCTCTCGCTGCTGCTGGTCCGGGCGGTCGCCGACGGCATCGTTCCCGGCCTGGGCGTTCCGGTCACCGTCGGCCTGCCCCAGCTGCGCGAACGCGACCCCCGTTTCGCCGCGATCACCCTGGCCCACCTGCTGGACATGCGCTCGGGCATCGCGTTCGACGAGCACACGTCGTTCCCCTGGGTGAACCGCGACGCTCCCGCGGTGTACTACGCGACCGACCTGGCTGGCACGGTGGAACGCCGGGTACGGATCGACTCCGCCCCGGGCACGTTCGGCTACAACGACTACGCACCGAACCTCATCGGGCTGACCGTCCAACGGGCGTACGGGGTGTCACTGACCCGCGACCCGCTGCAGCGCCTCTGGACAGATATCGGCGCGCAGGACCCGGCGCGGTGGTCCACCGACGACAAAGGCTTCGCCTACCACGAAAGCGGACTGGTGGTCACCGCCCGGGATCTGGCCCGGGTAGGCCAGTTGACGCTGGACGACGGGCGGACCGGTGGCCGGCAGGTCGCCCCGGCGGTCTTCTTGGAGCGCAGCCTGCACCCAGTCGACCGCACCACCGCCACTACCTTCGCCGAAGTGCCCGTCGGCTATCGCAACGGCTGGTGGGCGCTGCCGCGCCCGGACGGCGGCGAAGACCTGGCCGCAATGGGCGCACACGGCCAGATCATGCTGGTCTCCCCAGCGACCGACACGGTCGTCGTCCAACTGAGCACCGACCAGCACAGCAACACCAACATCGAGATCGCAACAGGGCTCCAGAGGTTCGCCGACCGGCTGGCCACGAACTGACCGGACATGCCATCAGCCATCGACCATGGACCAGCCGTAGTGGGCAGCACGGGATCGATTCTTGGTGTCCAGCAGATGTCCCCGAGCCCAACCGGCCCCGCGGGTAGACGAGACCGGGTGGTGGGCGCCTGAGTGCTGGGCGAAAGGTCTGGAGGATGCGCGGCCGATGAGGCAAGCGGAACCACCGCACCGCG
>NZ_JAMQOL010000070.1:0-82171 GCF_023717965.1 Paractinoplanes hotanensis
GCGGTCTGGATCAGGTCGTCGGTGGGCTCGCCGCGGCCGGAGTAGCGGTGGGCGAGGTGGCGGGCCAGCGGCAACCACGCCTCGATCGCCTGATCGCGCAGGCGGTGGCGGCGGGGGTGATCGTCGGGCAGATCAGCGAGCGTGGCCAGGAGGTCGGAAGCGGTTTGCTCGGCGACGGACACGGTCATCGGAGGTCCTCCAGAGAGCGGGCAGAGAGCCGTGCCCGCACGCGGCGACCGTTCTGTGTTTCCACGCTAACCGAGAAGGGGAGGCTTGCCTAGCCGAAAGTACGAGGGTCACCCCGCAACCCCCTGGCGGTCGCGGGACCGCGACGGGATTTAATGTCGGGGCTCCGTGGTAAACAGCGGGGGCACAACCAGGCACCTCAAGACGGGAAACACCATGGCCATTCTCGGCATCGACATCGGCGGCTCCGGCGTCAAGGGCGCTCCGGTCGACACCGCCCGCGGCGAGTTGCTCGCCGAGCGGTACCGGGTGCCCACCCCGCAGCCGTCCGACGTCACCAGCGTCGTCGAGGCCGTCGCCGAGGTGGCGGCGCAGTTCGAGGGGCAGTACGACCGGGTCGGCATCACCTTCCCGGGCGTGGTGGTCGACGGGGTCACCCGCACGGCGGCGAACGTCGACAAGTCGTGGCTCGACGCGCCGGCCGCGCAGCTGTTCACCAACCGGCTCGGCACGCCGGTGTCCGTCCTCAACGACGCCGACGCGGCCGGGGTGGCCGAGGTGGCCTTCGGTGCGGGCCGCGACCAGACCGGCCTCATCATGATGCTCACGTTCGGCACCGGCATCGGCAGCGCGCTGTTCCTCGACGGCACCCTCATCCCCAACACCGAGTTCGGCCACCTCGAGCTCGACGGGCACGACGCCGAGCTCAGGGCCTCCGACCGCGCCCGCGAGACCGAGGACATGAGCTGGGAGAAGTGGGCCGGCCGGGTCCGCCACTACCTGGCCCACGTCGAGATGCTGCTCTCCCCGCGGCTGTTCATCATCGGCGGCGGCGTGAGCAAGAAGTCCGACCGCTTCCTGCCGCTGATCGACATCCGTACGCCCATGGTCCCGGCCACGCTGCTCAACAACGCGGGCATCATCGGCGCGGCCCGCATCGCCGAGATCGACGGCGGCAAGACAGCCGACAACGGAGTGACGCCGCACGAGGCCGGCGCGCGAGTGACGGAGTAGAGAAAATGCCACGCACGATCGCCACCAACACCGAGGCCTCCCGCGAGGAACTGCTCGAGTTCCTGCGCCCCCGGCACAACGCCATCCTGATGACCACCCGGCGCGACGGACGTCCCCAGGCCTCCCCCAACACCTGCGGGGTCGACACCGAGGGCCGCATCGTCATCTCGACCTATCCCGACCGGGCCAAGGTCTACAACCTCCGGCGCAACCCGCAGGTGTCGGTGTGCGTGCTCTCCGACGACTTCGGCGGCGCCTGGGTTCAGGTCGACGGCACGGCCGAGGTACTCGATCTGCCCGAGTCGATCGAACCCCTGGTCGAATACTTCCGGGTCATCTCGGGCGAGCACCCGGACTGGGCGGAATACCGCCAGGCCATGCGCGACCAGGGCAAGTCCCTGATCCGCATCACCATCGAGCGGTGGGGCCCGATCGCCACCGGCGGCTTCCCGGCCCGCCTGGCCTAGAACGGCGGCCCGGGCGGCAACAGACCCCGTTCGCTGTCCGACGAGAGCGCCGCGAAGGCGCGGCTCATGCCACCCCGCACCGGTCAGCCTCGCCAGTCCTCGAGGCGGGAGGCGGCCTTACCCGCCAGCTGCTTCTCGAAATCGGGCCGGGTGGCGCCCCAGCCCTCGTATCCCTGCCCGTCGACCAGGGTGACCGCGTCGCCGATCCGGATCGCGGCGATGTACGTGTGGTTGCGCGACCCGTTGTCGAGGGGCTCCCCCTCGCCGTCCCTCGACTCGTAGGAGCGGTCGATCAGAACCGACTCCTCGCCCACGCCCACGCCCAGCGAGCCGAGCCAGTCGAACTGCGCCTCGGAACTGCCGACCTTGCCGCTCGGGCAGTCCTCGACCGCGCGCCGCAGCTCGGTCAGGTAGTCCACAGCACCGTCCCCCCGATAGACGGTAACGGTGTTGTACACCGTGTCGTCGGGCACTGAGCCCGCTTCCGACTTCGGCCCCCGATAGAACATGCGCACCGTGGCCCGTACCCCCACCTGGGCCTCGCTCGGGAACTCGGCCTTCGAGCAGAACTCGAGTTGTTCGAAGGGATCCTCGACGCGGGCGACGTCGGAGATGCCGGCGTCGGAGTCGGACAGCAGCGCACGGGCGGGAATCGACTTCGGGACGGCCGGCGGGCGGGTGGTGGGACGCGTGGACGACGGCGTCGGCGCGGACGAACTCGGCGCCGACGAGGGCGCCGAGCTGGGCAGAGGGCTGGGCGTCGCGATGGCCGGCGCTGAGGCGAGCCCGGTGCCGCTGACCGCCGGAGGCAGCACGGTGTCGCGTCCGCCGTCGTCCGACAGCGCCCAGCCGGCGCCGACCCCGCCGGCCACGAGCACCGCGACTGCGGCAGCCGTCACCGCGACGCGGCGGGACCGGCGGCGGATGGCCTGGCGGCGCAGTTCGGGTCCGGAGAGCAGCAGGCCACGGTCGGTGTCCGAGGAGAGCGCGGCGAAGGCGCGCTCCAGGTCCGGCGAGGGCTCAGTGTTCGGCATCGGTCACCTCCGGGGTGCGCGGCGGGGCGAGCACAGCGGCGAGCTCGGTGCGGCCGCGGTGCAGCCGTGAGGTCACGGTGCCGATCGGAGTGCCCGTCTCGGCCGCGATGGCCGCCACCGGTAGATCGTAGAAATAGTGCAGCGCGACCGCCTGGCGGACGGGCGCCGGCAGCCGCCGCAGCGCGGTGGTCAGCCAGACCGCTTCCTCGCTGGGTGCGCCGGCCGGTTCGGGTGGGCCGGCCCGGCGTACGGCGGCCCGCCATCCACTGAGCCGACGCCACCGGTCGGTGGCCAGCCGGCCGACGGTCAGCCGCAGCCAGCCCTCGGGCGCCGGGTGGGCGACCAGCTTCCGCCAGTGGCGCCACGCCCTGGTGTACGCCTCCTGCACCACGTCCTGAGCCTCGGCGAGATCCCCGGTCATGGCGTATCCGTAGCGGAGCATCCGCGCGGACGTGTCCCGGTAGAACTCGTCGAAGCTGTCCGCATCCCGCATCCGCGAACTCCCCGCTCGTCCTGGTTCGTGCACCGGTTAACGCCCGGCGTGGCAAGAATGCTGCATCAGCCGAGAACTATCTTCCCCGATTCACGCCACACAGCCGAAAAGGCCGGCACCCCGGGTGGGGGAGCCGGCCTTCAGCGCAAGGTCGGTCGGGACTGCGCCCGCCGAGCCGGAGGCGAGGCCGGCAAGCTCAGCCGTGGCCGTTTTCGGTGTCCGCGGCATCGGCCCCTTGGGGCGCGGTCCCCGCCGAGCCGGAGGCGAGGCCGGCAAGCTCAGCGTCAAGGACGTACAGCAGCGCGTCGCGGTGCATCGAGGCGATGGGCTCGAGCAGGTCGGGGTGGCGCAGCAGCGCGGCCGCGTCCATGTCGCGGCGGTCGGGCTCGAGCAGGCGGCGGAACTCAGCCGGCGCCTTGCCGCTGCGCGCGTAGGGCAGCGGCCGGTCCTGGGCCAGCGGCACGGCCGCGATCACGGCGTCGACGCCGCGCCGGGCCAGCTGCGGGTCGGCCAGCAGGCAGGCGGCCCAGCTGACCACGGTCTCGTCGACCCAGGTGCGCCAGCCCTCCTCCTCGGCCTCCTCGTCCTCGGGCTCGCTGCCGACACGCCAGTCGAGCACCGCCGAGCCGCCGGGACCGGCGATCGCGACCAGCGCCGCGTCGACCTCGGTCGGGTAGCGCAGCCAGGCCGCGACCGTGACGGCCTGACGGGCCTGCAGCTCCGACAGGGTGTGCGCGATCGTGTCCGCGCTCCCCGAAGGGTAAGCACGCGACAGCCAGTGCGTGCTCGCCGCGATGACGGGCGACAGCTCGACAGACGGTCCGGCCACGTGGGTGCTCCTCCGCTCGGGCGCGGCACCAGGTCGGCCCGCGTCACACCGGATGACTCGGCGGCGGCAGAGGGGTATCTGAGCAGGGTCACCGGAGTGGGACCGCACGGCAACCGACACGCTCCTGTGCGGGCTGCCGTCGCCCTGGAAACGGCAGAGCCGGGACGCGTGGGGCGGCCGAGGTTGCCGGCTCGGACGATGTCGACGGGCGTGGCTTTTGTGCGGTGCCGCGCGGCCGGCGGGCGGGAAACATTATTTTGCCGACCGGTAACGTTCCGATGATCAGACTCGGTAAGCATGAACGGGTGATCACCGTAGTCGAATTGGCGGAATTCATCGGGGGCGCGAGGCCTCGCCTGGATGAGCCGGCCTGAGCGGACTCCGGTAGGTTGAGCGCATCGGCACGCCACCGTTTGCGGCGCCTCCACAGCGGAGAAGTATGCCCTGACGGCGGTCTGGTTTCGCCGAACCCGCCCGCGCCCTGAAGATTACGGTGGAGATCATGACCGGTCGCTTTCCCATCGAAGACGTGACGCCCTCGGTGTCGTGTGGCCGTTATCCCGCAAAGGCGGTCGTCGGCGAATTGGTGCCGGTTTCCGCGGTGTCCTATCGCGAAGGTCACGACGCCCTCGGCGTCAATGTGGTATGGCGCGGCCCCGACGGCGAATCCGAGCCGTTCACCCGCATGCGTCCCGGCGAGCCCGGCCTCGACCAGTGGCACGGGGTGATCCGGCCCGACCGGGTCGGCCGGTGGACGTTCACCGTGGAGGCGTTCGACGACCCGTACCGCACCTGGCGCAACGCGGTGGTGAAGAAGATCGGCGCCGGCCAGGGCCTCGAGGACCTGGCGAACGACCTGGCCGAGGGGGCCGAGGTCCTCGACCTGGCCACCAAGATCGTCCCGCACGGCGACGAGGAGCGGGTGCGCGACGCCGCGGCGGCCCTGCGCGACGAGCAGCGCTCGCTGTTCGCCCGGGTCTCGCCCGCGCTCGACCTGGAAGAGCTGCTCTGGCACCACCCGGTGCGCCAGCTGGTGACGACCACCCGGTCGTACGCGATCTGGGTCGACCGCAAGCGCGCGCTCTACTCCGCCTGGTACGAGTTCTTCCCCCGCTCCGAGGGCGCCGAGATCGGCCCCGAGGCGACCCCGATCAAGCACGGCACGTTCGCCACCGCCGCCGAGCGCATCCCCGCGGTCGCCGGCATGGGCTTCAACGTGCTCTACCTGCCCCCGATCCACCCGATCGGCAAGATCAACCGCAAGGGCCGGAACAACACGCTGGTGGCCCGCCCCGAAGACGTGGGCTCACCGTGGGCGATCGGCTCCGAAGAGGGCGGCCACGACGCGATCCACCCGCAGCTGGGCACGCTGGAGGACTTCCGGGCCTTCATCGCCACCGCCGAGGAGCACGGCCTCGAGGTCGCCATGGACCTGGCCCTGCAGGCCGCCCCCGACCACCCGTGGGTCAAGTCGAACCCCGAGTTCTTCACCCGGCGGGCCGACGGCACCATCGCGTACGCCGAGAACCCGCCCAAGAAGTATCAGGACATCTACCCGATCAACTGGGACAACGACTACAAGACGCTGCGCGAGGAGGTCTATCGCGTCGTCATGCACTGGGTCGGCAACGGCGTCAAGATCTTCCGGGTCGACAACCCGCACACCAAGGCGATGAACTTCTGGCAGTGGCTGATCGCCAAGGTGAAGGAGACCAACCCCGAGGTGCTGTTCCTGGCCGAGGCGTTCACCCGGCCCGCGATCATGAACGGGCTCGGCAAGGTCGGCTTCACCCAGTCGTACACGTACTTCACCTGGCGCACCACGGCCTGGGAGATGCGGCAGTACATGGAGCAGCTGCTCACCACGATCGACTGGATGCGACCCAACTTCTGGCCCAACACGCCCGACATCCTGCACGAGTCGCTGCAGCACGGCGGCCCGCCGATGTTCAGAATTCGCGCGGTGCTGGCCAGCATGCTCACGCCGTCCTGGGGCATGTACTCCGGTTACGAGCTCTTCGAGCACGTCCCGCGGCCGGGCGCCGAGGAGTACATCGACAACGAGAAATTCGAGCTCAAGCCGCGGGACTGGGCGGCGGCCGAGCGGACCGGCCGGTCGCTGGCCCCGTACATCACCCGGCTCAACCAGATCCGTGACGAGAATCCGGCGTTGCACTGGCTGCGAAACCTGAGATTCCACGACATCGACAACGACTCGCTGCTGTGCTTCTCGAAGCGTGACCCCGACACCGGTAACACGGTTCTCGTCGTGGTCACGTTCGACTCGACGAGCGTGCAGTGGGGGAACACCGTGCTGAACATGCCGGAACTCGGCCTGGACTGGCACGACCGGTTCACGGTGGTCGACCAGATCACCGGGGCCACGTACGAGTGGGGGCAGCACAACGCCGTGCGGATCGATCCGTACGTCGAGCCGGCGCACGTGTTCGTGATCCAGCCGGCTAGTTAACAAGTACCTGCGGGTGGGTAGGTGGGGAACCTGATGGACCAGAACGAACTCAGCGTCGACCCGGCAGAGGGCAGCCACGTCGAACAGGGCGTGGTGGAGCACCCGAACGCGGAGGACTTCGAACACGCCCGGACCCTGCCGGCCGACCGGACGTGGTTCCAGCGCGCCGTCTTCTACGAGGTTCTGGTCCGGGCGTTCTACGACTCCGGCACGGACGGCTCGGGCGACCTGCGCGGCCTGATCGAGCGGCTCGACTATCTGCAGTGGCTCGGCGTCGACTGCCTGTGGCTGCCGCCGTTCTACCAGTCGCCGCTGCGCGACGGCGGCTACGACATCAGCGACTTCTACCAGGTGCTGCCGGAGTTCGGCACGGTCGACGACTTCGTGGCCCTGCTCGACGCCGCCCACAAGCGCGGCATCCGGGTCATCACCGACCTGGTCATGAACCACACCTCGGACCAGCACCTGTGGTTCCAGGAGTCGCGGCGCGACCCGGACGGCCCGTACGGCGACTTCTACGTCTGGAGTGACACCTCCGAGAAGTACCAGGAGGCGCGGGTCATCTTCGTCGACACCGAGGAGTCGAACTGGACGTTCGACCCGGTGCGGCGGCAGTTCTTCTGGCACCGCTTCTTCTCGCACCAGCCCGACCTCAACTACGACAACCCGGCCGTGCAGAACGCGATGCTCGACGTGCTGCGCTTCTGGCTCGACCTGGGCATCGACGGCTTCCGGCTCGACGCCGTGCCGTATCTGTTCGAGCGGGAGGGCACCAACGGCGAGAACCTGCCCGAGACGCACGCCTTCCTCAAGCACTGCCGCAAGGTGATCGACGACGAATTCCCGGGGCGGGTGCTGCTGGCCGAGGCCAACCAGTGGCCGGCCGACGTGGTCGAGTACTTCGGCGACTCGAAGGCCGGCGGCGACGAATGCCACATGGCGTTCCACTTCCCGCTGATGCCGCGCATCTTCATGGCGGTCCGGCGCGAGTCGCGCTTTCCCATCTCCGAGATCCTGGCCCAGACGCCGGCGATCCCGGACAACTGCCAGTGGGGCATCTTCCTGCGCAACCACGACGAGCTGACGCTCGAGATGGTGACCGACGAAGAGCGCGACTACATGTACGGCGAGTACGCCAAGGACCCGCGGATGAAGGCCAACGTGGGCATCCGCCGGCGGCTGGCCCCGCTGCTCGAGAACGACCGCAACCAGATGGAGCTGTTCACCGCCCTGCTGCTGTCGCTGCCGGGTTCGCCCGTGCTCTACTACGGCGACGAGATCGGCATGGGCGACAACATCTGGCTCGGTGACCGCGACGGCGTGCGCACGCCGATGCAGTGGACGCCGGACCGCAACGCCGGCTTCTCGACGGCCCACCCCGGGCGGCTCTACCTACCGGCGAATCAAGACCCGGTGTACGGCTACCAGGCGGTGAACGTCGAGGCCCAGCGCGACAGTTCCACGTCGCTGCTGAACTGGACGCGTACGATGCTGGCGGTGCGACGCCGCCACGAAGCGTTCGCCGTCGGGACCTTCCGCGAACTGGGCGGATCCAACCCGTCGGTGCTGGCGTACCTGCGCGAGGACGGCGACGACGTCGTGCTCTGCGTGAACAACCTGTCGCGCTTCCCGCAACCGATCGAGCTGAACCTGCAGCACTGGAACGGGTACACACCGGTCGAGCTGACCGGTCACGTGAACTTCCCGCGTATCGGCCAGCTGCCCTACCTGCTGACGCTCCCCGGGCACGGCTTCTACTGGTTCCAGCTGTGCGGGTCCGAGGAGAAGCAATGACGTTGCCTTTCGCCGAATGGCTGCCCCTCCAACGGTGGTACGCCGGCCGATCCCGCACCCTGTCGTCGGTCAAGGAGGCGTCGAGCACGGCGCTCGACGACGCCCTCGACCTGGTGCTGATCGACGTCGAGTACACCGACGGCAGTTCCGAGCGGTACCAGGTGGTGGTGGCCTGGGAGTCCGGCCCGATCGTCGAGTACAGCGAAGTGGCGACGATCGGCACCGACGGCGACCGGACGGGCTACGACGCGCTCTACGACACCAGCGCCGCCCGCAGGCTGCTGGCCCTGGTCGCGGCGGGCGGCACCCGCGGTGACGTCCTCTTCGAGCCCGAGCCGGGAGCGACGTTCCCGATCGAGGCCTGGCCGCGCGTCTTCGACGCCGAGCAGAGCAACACCAGCGTCATCTTCGAACAGGACGCGATCCTGAAGGTGTTCCGCCGCGTGTCGCCCGGCATCAACCCCGACATCGAGCTCAACCGTGTGCTCGGCCGCCGGGGCAACCCGCACGTGGCCCGGCTGCTCGGCTCGTTCCAGACTGTGTCACGACCGACGCCTGGTCCTTCGGACGGCGCGGAGAACCCGGGCAACACGGTGTCACGACCGACGCCTGGGCCTTCAGACAGCGCGGAGAACCCGGGCAATGTGAGTGAGAGCGGCGAGCCCTGCCCCTTGGGCATGGTCACGGCGTACGCGGGCAACTCGGCCGAGGGCTGGGCGATGGCCACGGCGTCGGCGCGCGACCTGTTCGCCGACGCCGAGATGGGTGCCGACGAGGTGGGCGGCGACTTCCAGGGCGAGTCGTACCGGCTGGGCGAGGCCGTCGCGGCGGTGCACGCCGACCTGGCCGCGGCGCTCGGCTCGGGCCCGTCGGTCTTCCCGGTCGACGCCATGCTGGCCCGGCTGCGCACCGCGGCCCAGGCGGTGGCCGAGATCCAGCAGTACGTGCCGTCGATCGAGGCACAGTTCCGCGAGCTCGACACCCGGCCCGTCGAAGTGCAACGCGTGCACGGCGACCTGCACCTGGGCCAGGTGCTGCGGGTGCCCGAGGGCTGGCTGCTCATCGACTTCGAGGGTGAGCCCGGCCAGCCGCTCGACCAGCGCCGCCTGCCCGACTCGCCGCTGCGCGACGTGGCCGGGGTGCTGCGGTCCTACGAATACGCGGCCTACCAGCTTCTCGTCGACCAGTCCGACGACGAGCACCTCGCGGCCCGCGCCCGCGAGTGGGTCGACCGCAACCGGGCCGCGTTCTGCGACGGCTACGCGAACGTCGCCGGGGCGGACCCTCGTGAGCAGGGCCCGCTGCTGGCGGCCTACGAACTCGACAAGGCGGTCTACGAGGCCGCGTACGAAGCCCGGCACCGGCCCGGTTGGCTGCGCATTCCACTGCGCTCCATCGCGCGCCTCGTCGGCTGACGCCCAGGTAAAAGGAGATCCCCTCGTGATCGGCCACTCCGCCAACTCGCTCGCCGCCGACCAGCGCGCCATGAACAGCGTGGTGGCCGGCGACACCCACGATCCGCACGGCATTCTCGGCGCCCATCCCGGCGGCGGCAACACCGTGATCCGCACCCTGCGCAAGGGGGCCAAGGCGGTGACCCTCGTGTACGAGGGCGAACGCACCGAGATGACCCGGGTGCACGCCGACGGCGTGTTCGCCGCCGAGGTGCCGGGCCTGGTGCTCGACTACCGCCTCGAAGTCGACGGCGAGGTCGTCGACGACCCGTACCGGCACCTGCCGACGCTGGGCGAGCTCGACCTGCACCTGATCGGCGAGGGCCGGCACGAGAAGCTGTGGAAGGTGCTCGGCGCGCAGCCCCGCGAGAGCGGCGTCGGGTTCGCCGTCTGGGCCCCGGGCGCCCGCGGCGTGCAGGTGATCGGCGACTTCACGGGCTGGGGCCCGTACGCCGGCTGGCCGATGCGCTCGCTCGGCTCCAGCGGCGTCTGGGAGATCTACCTGCCCGACGCCGGGATCGGCAGCAAGTACAAGTTCAAGATCCTCGGACGGGACGGGGTGTGGCGCGAGCACGCCGACCCGCTCGCCCAGCACACCGAGGTGCCGCCGGCCACCGCGTCGGTCGTCTACGACTCGTCGTACGAGTGGTCGGACGAGACGTGGATGGCCGAGCGCGCCACCAAGCAGTGGCACCAGGAGCCGATGAGCGCCTACGAGGTGCACCTGGGCTCGTGGCGTCCCGGCCTGACCTACACCGAGCTGGCCGACCAGCTGGTCGAGTACGTCCTCGAGACCGGCTTCACGCACGTCGAGCTGATGCCGGTGATGGAGCACCCGTTCGGCGGCTCGTGGGGCTACCAGGTCACCGGCTACTACGCGCCGACGTCGCGCTTCGGCACCCCCGACGAGTTCCGCCACCTGGTCGACAAGCTGCACCAGGCGGGCATCGGCGTGATCCTGGACTGGGTGCCCGCGCACTTCCCGAAGGACGAGTGGGCGCTGGCCCGCTTCGACGGCACTCCCCTGTACGAGCACGGTGACTGGCGTCGCGGCGAGCACCCCGACTGGGGCACGTACGTCTTCGACTTCGGCCGCAAGGAGGTCCGCAACTTCCTGGTGGCCAACGCGCTCTACTGGTGCGAGGAGTTCCACGCCGACGGCCTGCGGGTCGACGCGGTGGCCTCGATGCTCTACCTGGACTACTCGCGCAAGGACGGCGAGTGGACCCCGAACCAGTACGGCGGCCGCGAGAACCTGGACGCGATCAGCTTCCTGCAGGAGATGAACGCGACCGTCTACAAGAACTACCCGGGCGCGATCACCATCGCCGAGGAGTCGACGGCGTGGCCGGGCGTCACCCGCCCCACCCACCTGGGCGGCCTCGGGTTCGGCTTCAAGTGGAACATGGGCTGGATGAACGACACCCTGTCGTACATCGAGAAGGAGCCCATCTACCGCCAGTGGCACCACCACCAGATGACCTTCGCGACGGTGTACGCCTGGAGCGAGAACTACATCCTGCCGATCAGCCACGACGAGGTCGTGCACGGCAAGGGCTCGCTGGCCGGCAAGATGCCCGGCGACCTGTGGCAGAAGCTGGCCAACACGCGCGCGCTGCTCGGCTTCATGTGGGCCTTCACCGGCAAACAGCTGCTGTTCATGGGCAGCG
The DNA here is from genome assembly GCF_023717965.1 of Paractinoplanes hotanensis. Taxonomy (NCBI): domain Bacteria; kingdom Bacillati; phylum Actinomycetota; class Actinomycetes; order Micromonosporales; family Micromonosporaceae; genus Paractinoplanes; species Paractinoplanes hotanensis. The sequence continues at coordinate 11,412 of NZ_JAMQOL010000070.1, forward strand.
AGATGGGCGACCTGCGCGAGTGGAGCGAGGAGCGCGGGCTGGACTGGGAGCTGCCGGACGACCCGCAGTTCGGCGGTGTGCAGGCTCTGGTGAAAGACCTGAACCGGGTCTACAAGGAGTCGCCGGCGCTGTGGACCCAGGACACGTCGGCCAGCGGCTTCCGCTGGATCACCAGCGAGGACTCGCAGCACAACACGTTCTCGTTCGTCCGGTTCCCGCCCAACGGCGACCCGGTGGCCTGCGTCGTCAACTTCGCGGCAGTCCCGCACGAGGGCTACCGCATCGGCCTGCCCCGGCCCGGCCGGTGGGCCGAGGTGATCAACACCGACAGCGAGCTGTACGGCGGTTCCGGCGTCGGCAACCTGGGCGAAGTGCACACCGACGACATGCCGTGGCACGGCTTCGACCACTCGGTGTCGCTGCGGGTGCCCCCGCTGGGCGCGGTCTGGCTTCGCCTGGAGTCGTGACGACGGAATCGCGGCGGGCCGGCAACCGGGCGCGCATTGTCGTCCGCCCGTAGCCCCACCATCGTCCTCTGTCACGAAGTTGACAGGCGTCTTCAACCCTTCGACGTTCGTCAATAGGTTCGAGCAAAGCCCGCCGGGGTGCTCCCCGGCGGGCCACAACCTGACGGAGGGTGCGACATGGAAAGTCAGGCGCTGGACACCACCGGCCTCGAGACGGTCGCCGACGACCTGCTGGCCGAGCTCAGCCCCGCCCTGCGCGCGGCCGTCGAGCGGGTCTACGCCCCCGACGACCACGGCGGCGCCGGCGGCTTCAACTCGCTCGTGGACGCCGATCTCTAGTTCGCCCGCCGATGGACGGCCGCTGGCCCGACGACCTCGATGTGACCGCGCTGACGGCGCAGGGGTGGCGGCCGAAACGCTTCAACCAGTTCGTCGTCAAGATTCACAGCCGCTGCAACCTGGCTTGCGGATACTGCTACGTCTACGAGTCGGCCGACGAGAGCTGGCGCGACCAGCCCAAGATCATGACCGAGGCGGTCCTGACCGAGGCCTGCCGGCAGATCGACGAGCACGCCGGGGCGACGGTGAGCCTGGTCTTCCACGGCGGCGAGCCGCTGCTGGCCGGGGCCGCGCATCTTGACCGGCTGGCCGCGGCCGCGACCGCGATCCTGAGCCCGGGCCGGCGCTTGCGGCTCGGACTGCAGACCAACGGGTTGCTCCTGGATCCCCGGATGATCGAGGTCTGCGACCGCTGGGGCATCCGGGTGGCGGTGAGCCTGGACGGCGACGAGGCCGGCCACGACCGCCACCGCACATTCCGCGACGGCGGCGGCAGCCACGCCGGGGTCGCCCGGGGCCTGCGACTGCTGCAGCAGCACCGGCACCTGTACGCCGGCCTGCTGTGCACGGTCGACCTGGCCAACGACCCGGTGACGACCTACGAGGCGCTGCTGGAGTTCGAGCCGCCGACGGTGGACTTCCTGCTGCCGCACGCGAACTGGACCACTCCCCCGGCCGGCGCGCGGGCCGCGTACGGGAAATGGTTGTCCCAGATCTTCGACCGCTGGTTCGACGCGCCGGTCCGCGAGTCCGGCGTGCGGCTCTTCGACGACATCCTGGCCCTGACGCTCGGCGGCATGGGCACGTCCGAATCGGTGGGCCTGCAGCCGATCCGGGTCGCCGTGATCGAGACCGACGGCACGGTCGAGCAGGTCGACACGCTCAAGACCGCCTTCGCCCGCGCCACCCGGGTACGCGCCGCGGCCGGTGGCAACCCGCTCGATCAGGCGCTGCGGCAACCGCAGATCGTCGCGCGGCAACTGGGAGCGGAGGCGCTGTGCCGGACGTGCCGCGACTGCGAGATCCACGAGATCTGCGGCGGCGGCAACTACACCCACCGCTTCCACGCCGGGAACGGCTTCCTCAACCCGTCGGTCTACTGCGCCGACCTGACGTTCCTGATCGGCCACATCCGGGCCCGCGTGTCCGGCGAGCTCGCGAAGATCCGCACAAGGAGGCCGACGGGTGGAGACTAGGGCCGGCACGCTGGTGCGCGACCTCGGCACGGGTTTCGGGACGCCCGGGAACCTGGCCCGGCTGGCCGCCGGTCAGCGGCAGAAGCGCCAGGTGCTGCTGCGCATGCTGCTCAGCGACGCCGCCGGCGTCGAGGGCTCCGGCCTGGCCGAGGCGGCGCCGCACATCACCGGCGAGCTGCTCGACTACCCGAACGTCGGCGTCTGGCTCGTGCGCTGCATCCGGCGGATCGCCCACCCCGACAGCCGCGACGACGTGCCGCTCTGGGCCGATCTCGGCTATCTGGGCTGGCTGCGGGCGGCCGCGTTCGTCACCGCACGGCAGGCCGGCAGCGTCGAGGTCGTCGTGCGGGACGGCGTTGTCATGCTGCCCGGGCTGGGGCTGGCCCGGCTCGGACCGCCCGGGACGAACGGCCACGCGACGCTGACCGGGTCGTTCGAGTTCACGATGGGCGACACCCGGTTGAAGGTGCGCGACGCCGGCGGCGAGGGCGACGAGCGGTGGCTGCCGCTGCGCAAGCTGGGCTCGACGTACTCGACCCTGCGGACGGTCCACCTGGATGATCTCGACCCGTTCCGGGACTTCTCCGATCCGTACACAAATGCGCAATTGACGGCCCCGCCCCCGCGCCTGACCGCGGCCCAGGCGGCACAGTGGTCACGAGCCTTCGCGGGCGCGCTCGAGATCCTCCGGCGGCAGCACGAGGGCTACTCGACCGGCATCGACGAGGTGCTGCGCGCGGTGGTGCCGCTGACCGCGGAACCGGTGGCCAACGGGGTCAGCAACACCTCACTGCACGCGTACGGCGGGGTGAACATGAGCGCCGCGGGCGGTCCGCAGCAGTTCGCGCTGACGCTCATCCACGAATGCCAGCACGCGAAGCTCACCGCGCTCAGCGACCAGGCCGAACTGCAGAAGCCCTCGACGGCCAAGGACCTGTACGCGCCGTGGCGGGACGACCCGCGTCCGCTGACCGGCCTGCTGCAGGGCATCTACGCGCACATCGGCGTCACCGACTTCTGGCGGGTCTACCGGCGCGAGGCCGGCCCGAAGTCCACGATGGCCGACGTCGAGTTCGCCCGCTGGCGCACCCAGGTGCGGCAGGCGCTGCTCGTCGCGGCCGCCTCGCCGCTGCTGACCGAGGCCGGCACAGCCTTCGTCGAGGCCATGGGCGCGGCGATCCGGCACTGGTCGCACGAGACCGTGCCCGCCCGGCTCGAGACGCTGGCCCGGGAGTCGTCGGCCGGCCACCTGGTGGCGTGGCGGGTCCGCAACATGACCGTGAACGTCGACGACCTGCGCGAACGCTGGACGCGCGGGCTCGACGCGGGCGACCTGCCCCAGGCGCGGGTGGTCCCGGGCGACGTCCCGCCGCGCAGCCGGCTGCCGGTCGGATACGTCAAGATGAACCGGGCCGCCGGCGTCGAACCGGCTCCGGACACCCCGCCCGCCGACCTCGCCTACACCGACGGCGACTACGAACGGGCGCTGGCGCTCTATCGGGCCGAGACCCCCGACACGCCCGAATCGTGGGCGGGCCTGGCACTCTGCCTACGGCAACTCTCCGACGAGCAATCGGTGTCGGCGCTGTTCCAGCGACCCGAGGTGGTGGCCGCCCTGTGGCGGGCCACGCGGGCCGACGTCGTCCAGCTGACCATGTGGCTCTCCTCTTGATCCTGCGCAACCGGCGCTTCCTGGCGCTGTGGAGCGGCAACGCCCTGTCGCTGATCGGCACGGCCGGCGTCCGCATCGCCTATCCCCTGCTGGCGCTGGCCCTGTTCGACTCGCCGCGCTGGCCGGCTGGGTCGCCTTCGCCGCCACCGTGCCCAACCTGCTGCTCCAGGTGCCGGCCGGCCTGGTCGCCGACACGGTCAACCGGCGCACGCTCATGCTGGTGGCGCAGGCAGCCGGGCTGATCGCCACGGCCGCGGTGCTGCTGGCGACGGCAACCGACCTCCGCGCGACGGCAATCGTGCTGGTGGTGGCGGCCGTGATCGAAGGCTCGGCGTTCGTCTTCTTCATCATCGCCGAGGTGGGCGCGGTGCGCGACGTCGTCGACGAGCATTCGAACCCCGCGCTGGGCCGCATCGTCAGCGCCGCCGCCGTCATCACCGACGGCGCCGTCCCGATCGGCGCCCTCGCCGGCGGCTGTCTGCTGGCCGCCACCAGCCCCGAGAGCACCGCCCACATCCTGCTGATCGCCATGCTCGCCGCCGCCCTCCTGTGCACCCGGTACCTGCGGCCCGCCCCGCACCCGGTAACAGAAGGAGCCTCCTAGTGTTTCGTGGCTGCGATCAGGTGAGCTTCATGCCGTTGATGGCGTCGACGGTGTCGGCGTCGCGGGGGTCGTAGGCCGGCCCGGTTCTGCCGTCGAGGGTCGCGATGCGCGCCATGTCGGCGTCGGTGAGCTCGAAGTCGAAGACGGCTAGATTCTCGCGGATGCGCTGCGGCCTGGTGGACTTCACGACCGCCGGCACCTGGCGCTGCATCAGCCAGCGCAGCACGATCTGAGCTGCGGACTTGTCGTACGCGCGGGCCAGTTCGGTGAGCACCGGGTCCTGGAGCAGGTCGTGCTGGCCCTGTGCCAGCGGACCCCAGGCTTGAAGCTGCACGGTGCGCTTGCGCATGGCCTGCTCGTCGGCGGCGCGCTGGTGGTACGGGTGCGTCTCGACCTGGTCGACGGCCGGGACGATCTCGTTGTGCGCGATGAGATCGGTGAGCCGGTCGGGGTGAAAGTTGGAGACGCCGACGGCGCGTACCGAGCCCTGGTGAGAGGCGGCTTCCAACGCGCGCCAGGTGCCGTAGTAGTCGCCGTAGGGCGCGTGGATCAGGCACAGGTCGAGCCGGTCGAGGCCGAGCTCACGCAGCGACGTCTCGAACGCGCGCTTGGCGGGTTCGTCGCCGGCGTCCTGGATCCAGAGCTTCGTCGTGACGAACAACTCGTCGCGCGGGATGCCACTGGCGGCGATCGCGCGCCCCACGGCTTCCTCGTTCCGGTAGGCCGCCGCGGTGTCGATCGAGCGGTAGCCGGCCTCGAGCGCATCGAGGACAGCTCGCTCGGTGTCCGCCGGCGGAATCTGGAAGACGCCGAAGCCGAGCAGAGGCATGTCGACGCCGTTGTTCAGGGTGATGGTGGGGACCTTGCTCATGACCGTGCTCCCGGTGATCCGTCGTGGTCGTTCCTGCCCCTTCAGGAAAGCCCGGCATCCGGCTCGGCTGAGAGTCCCTGACCTGGCAGGTACCGGCAGGGCCCCCCAGCGCCGACGTGCCCCCGCGCGAGTTCGCCGGTCAGCTTTCGGTCCGGGCGCCGTCCGCCGTGCCGGTCATGGTCGCGGCCCAGCCGGCTAGCAACGTCAGAGCGTCAGCGGCGGCACTGCCCGGCTCGGCGTTGTAGACCGACAGTTGCAGGCCGCTGCCATCCGGTAGGGGCAGCGCCTCGAAGTCGAGGGTGAGTTCGCCGACGACCGGGTGCCGGAAGCGTTTGCTGCCGTCGCGGAAGGCGTACACGTCGTGCGAGCCCCACAACACCCGGAACGTGTCGCTACGGGTCGACAACTCACCGATCAAGTTCGACAGCAGGCGGTCGTACGGATTCTTGGCCGCCTCGGCCCGGAAATGCCCGACGGTGCTGCGGGCGATGCGGTCGTAGTCGGCGAAGAAGTGCCGGGCAGCCGGGTTCAGGAACGCGAACCGCGCCATGTTCCCGTCGCAAGCGGGATCGGCGTACAGGTCGGTCAACAGGGCGCGGCCGAGCGAATTGGTCGCCAGCACATCGAAACGATTGTTGTGCACGTACGCCGGCATGCCGGGCATGCCCTCGATCATCCGCGCCACCGACGGCCGCACCGCCGGGGCCACGGCACGCCTGCTCACCCGGGATCGCGGGGTAGCCGCCGTCCGCGCCAGGTGATGCAGGTGGGCCCGTTCGATCTCGTCCAGTTGCAGCGCCCGGGCCAACGCGTCCAAGACGCTCTCGGAGACACCACCCAAGTTGCCACGCTCGAGCCGGGTGTAGTAGTCGGCGCTCACCCCGGCCCGCTGGGCGACCTCGCTGCGCCGCAGCCCCGGCACCCGCCGCTCGCCGTACGACTGCACGCCCGCCTGCTCCGGCGTGATCCTGCCCCGGCGCGACTTGAGGAAGTCGCTGACTTCCGCCCGGTTGTCCATAACACCAGCGTAGGCACGTCACCCACCGGCTGAGGGTCCCTGCCGGTACCCCCCACACGGCGAGGCAGGAACCACGCTGGACCGCCGTGGAGCACGGGCTCCCGAACTCGCCGCCCGGCCGGTAGCGTCCGTTCCCGACTCAAGGAGGCGACGGCATGCCGCATCTGAGCGGTGGACGGATCGGTTTCGGGGCCATGCAGCTACCCACGTCGCCGGAGGGGCGTGAGTCGTCGGTGCGGCTGCTGCGGAGAGCCGTCGAACTGGGCGTCCCGCTGATCGACACGGCGTACCTCTACGGCGGCGGCGCCAACGAAGAGCTCATCGCCGAGGCCCTGCACCCGTACCCCGCCGATGTCCTCATCACGACGAAGGTGGGCGTTTCCGGTTCGGGTCAGCTCAGCGACTGGCGGCTCGACGGCCGCCCCGATTCACTGCGCCGCCAGGTGGACGGCTGCCTGCAACGGTTGCGATTGGAGCGGATCGAGCTGTTGCAACTGCACCGCGTCGACCCGTCGGTGCCGCTGGCCGACCAGGTCGGCACTCTGGCCGAGCTGGCCGCTGAGGGCAAGGCCGCCCGGATCGGCCTCTCCGAGGTCTCGGTCGACGAACTGGAGCAAGCTCGCGCGATCACCGGGATAGCCACCGTTCAGAACCGCTACAACTTCGCCGATCGCACGCACGAGCCGGTTCTGCGGGCGTGCGGCCGCCTGGGCATCACATTTCTGCCCTGGCGGCCGCTCGCCCACGAGGGCGGCGAAGTCGAGGCGGTGGCTGCCGAGCTGTCCGTGACCGCCGCCCAGGTCGTACTCGCCTGGCTGTTGACCCGCTCTCCCGTCATGCTCCCCATTCCGGGCACTGCGTCCGTCTCCCACCTGGAGGAGAACCTTGCCGCCGGCCGTCTGGACCTGACCACGGACCACCTTTCCCGGCTCGCGGCGGGCAGTCCGTGAGGTCAGCGTGCACGGTGGGCGACCATGAAGCGATGACCCGGCTGCCGCGCGTCACTCTCGTCCCGTTCACCGAGGCTCTGCTGCCCACCGTGCAGGTGTGGTTCGCCGACGCTGAGGTGCAGCGGTGGCTGGGCGGGCCGGACTGGCCGGCGCAGGGACTGCGGATGCAGGGGCAGGGCATCGGCGAGATCTTCCGGGGGCGGCGGGTCGTGCGGGTCCACACGTGGGTCGCGCTCGACGTCAACGGCGAGGCGGTGGCGCTGATCGGCGGGGACGTCTATGACCCGGGGCCCGAGCTCGGTTTCGCGTACGTCGTCGACCCGGCACGGTGGCGGCAGGGTTACGGCGTCGCGACGCTGCTGGCCGTGGTCGCCCACCCGGCGCTGGCCGACGTCGTGGTCTTCACCGCCGGGATCGAGCCGGCGAACGTGGCCAGCACCCGCTGCGCGGCCGCCGCCGGCTTGCGGCCCGACGACCCCGAGCCGGATTTCGAGGGCATCGTGCACCACGTGCTGCGACGCTGAGGCCGGCCACGAAAGCCCAGCCGGCGCCGAGGCCGGCCACGAACGGCGCCTCAGTCCCAGCTGGTGGCCAGGCGGTCGAACGTGGCGTCGTCGCTGTGCCGCGGAATCACGCAGGCCAGCTGGCCGCCCGGGATCCGCAGGATGTGACAGTCGAGCCACTGGTCGATCTGCTCGGCGCCCAGCGCGACCAGGCGGGCCGTCTCGGCCTCGACGTCGTCGGTCTCGAAGTCGAGATGGTAGCGAGCGGTGTCGTCGATCGACTGGATCGCCAGCGTCAGCCCCGGCAGCACGCCGGGCAGCGACAGGAACTGCGGCTCGCCCGGCGGCGACGTGGGCGTCACCCCGAGCGCGGCCGACCAGAACGCGGCGGCGCTGCCGGTTTCCTCTTTCGGCACGTCGATCAGGATCGTGGACAGACGACTGCGATGGGCCATGCGAGCACCCAACCACACGGGTGCGACAGGTTTCTCAGGACGAGGGGATCAGCCACTCGTTCGACAGGAGGCCGTAGATCAGGTCGTCGGTCCACTCGCCCTTGATGTAGGTCTGCTGGCGCAGCTTGCCCTCCAGGGTGAAGCCGAGCCGTTCCAGCAGCCCGGCCGAGGCCAGGTTGCGGGCGTCGCACTCGCCGGCCACCTTGTGCAGGCCCCGCACCCGGAAGAGCCGGTCGAGCACCGCCGTGACCGCCTCGAAGGCGTACCCCTGCTTCTGGTGCTGCTTGGCCAGGGTGAAGCCGATCTCGGCCTGCTTCAGGTTGTCGTGCAGGTGGACGGCCACATCGCCGACGAGCTCGTGGCCGGCGGTGCGCTCGATCGCGTACTGGAACCAGCCCGGCTGGTCGGGGTCGGAGGCGATGAAGTTGGCCACCGCCGTCTCGGCCCGCAACAACGGGAACGGCGCGTCCCACGACTGGTAACGCGCGACCTCCGGCTCCGACCGGTACGCGGCGAGGACGGCGGCGTCCGCCGGACGGAACCGCCGCAGCACCAGCCTCTCGGTCGCGATCAACATTCGCCGAGAATAAACCCCGACAGCGCAGGCAGGAGCCGAGACACCACCCGATACAGTGACGGCTTCTGATTTCTCCGGGACTGGGGGCGGTCATGCGTCCGGAGCCACTACGTCCGCACGATCCGGCCCGGCTGGGCTCGTACGAGCTCGTCGGCCGGCTCGGCGAGGGCGGCATGGGCACCGTCTACCTGGCGAGGACGGCTGCGGGGGCACAGGTCGCGGTCAAGGTGGTGCGGGCCGACCTGTCGCCGGACGACGAGTTCCGCCGTCGGTTCCGCAGCGAGGTGGCGCGCGCCCGGCAGGTGCCCCCGTTCTGCACGGCCGAGGTGCTGGACGCCGACCCCGACGCGGAACACCCCTACCTCGTCGTCGAGTACGTCGACGGGCCGACGCTGGCGCAGGTGGTCGACGACCGCGGCCCGCTCACCGCGGCCAACCTCCACAGTGTCGCGATCGGCGTGGCGACCGCGCTCACCGCGATCCACGGGGCCGGGGTGATCCACCGCGATCTCAAGCCGCGCAACGTGTTGCTCGCGCCGGGCACGCCCAAGGTGATCGACTTCGGCATCGCGCGGGCCGTCGGGGGCACCGCCACCGGCAACACCGCGCCCGAGTTCATGATGGGCACCGTGGCCTACATGGCGCCCGAGCGGTTCGGGGACGCCGAGGTGCCGCTGACCGCCGCGGCCGACATCTTCGCGTGGGGCGGCGTGGTGATGTACGCGGGCACCGGGCGCACCCCGTTCGGCGGCGACTCGCCGCTGGCCACGGCCGGGCGCATCCTCACACAGCAGCCCGATCTGTCCGGCCTGGGCGGTCCGTTGCGCGAGCTGGTCTCGTACGCCCTGAGCAAGGACCCGGCCGACCGGCCCTCCGCCCGCGAACTGCTCGACATGCTGGTGGCCGGCCCGTCCCGGCCCGCCGCCACCGCCGCCGCCCTGGCCGGTCAGCCCGACCTGCGCGCCGCCGCCAACCAGGCCCAGTCGGTGACCGGCCTGCTGACGGCGCCCGCCCCCGGCGAGCCACCCACCCCCGAGGGGCCGACCGTGCCGGTGTCGGCCGTGCCGGGCATGGTCGAGCCGGACCAGGAGCGCCGCGGCCGCCGCTGGTTCCTGCCGGCCGCGATCGCGCTGCTGGTGATGGCCGTGATCGCGGGCACGATGATGCTGGTCTTCGGCTCGCCCGCCGATCAGGTGGCCGGCCCGGGCACGACCGTCCCGGCAACCGTGTCGCCGCTGCCGCCCGCGGGCCCGCTACTGCTCGCCGACGATCTCGACCGGAACCGGTTGTGGCTGGCCAAGACCGAGCCCGACGGCAAGTCGTCGTGCGTGTTCACCGGCGGCGAGTTGCACGTCCGGATCGACGGGAAGCCGCTCTACAAGTGCCGCGGCCCGCAGGACACGCTGCCCGACGACCTCAGCATCGACGTCGGCGTCCGGCTGGTCAGCGACGGGGCGTGCGCGGCGATCTGGTACCACTTCAAGCTGCCGCGCGGCGGGCACCTCGTCCGCGTCTGCCAGGACAACGTCTTCGTCGGCACGCACCAGAGCGCCGAGGTCAGCGTGACCCGTACGCTGCCGCTCGACAACCCGATCCAGGTGGGTGGCCCGCCGGTGCGCATCGGCCTGCACGTAGCCGGCGACGTGGTGACCGTGTCGCGCGACGGGGTGGCGCTGGGCGAGGCGCCGCTGGGCGACGCCGAGATCACCGGCAACCGGGTGCTGCTGGGCGTCTTCCTCGACCGCGACACACCCGACTCCGGGTCGGCCGAGGTCGCGTTCGACCACATCGAGGTGCGGGAACCGGGCCGGCCCGGTCCCCGCTGATCCCGATCAGTCCTTCGACAGGCCCGCGCGGCGCAGCGCGTCGGCCATCGCCCCGCCGTTGAAGCTGGCCGGCGGCTGCTGCTTCTGCTGCCGCTGGCCGCCGCCCTGACGCGGTTGCCCGCCCTGACGCGGCTGGCCGCCCTGCTGCCGGGGGCGCCCCTGCCCCTGGCCGCCCTGGCCGCCGCCCTGCTTGGGGCGGTCGTCGCGCGGCTTGCGGGACGGCTCGTCGGTCAGCCGCATGGTCAGCGAGATCCGCTTGCGCGCCTCGTCGACCTCGACCACGCGCACCTTGACCACGTCGCCCGATTTCACGACCTCGCGCGGGTCCTTGACGAACGTGTTCGACAGCGCCGACACGTGCACGAGCCCGTCCTGGTGGACGCCGATGTCGACGAACGCGCCGAACGCGGCCACGTTGGTGACCACGCCCTCGAGCACCATGCCCGGCTTGAGGTGGCCGATCTTCTCGACTCCCTCGGCGAAGGTGGCCGTGGTGAAGCCGGGGCGCGGGTCGCGGCCCGGCTTGTCCAGCTCCCGCAGGATGTCGGTGACGGTCAGCACGCCGACCGTGTCGGTGACGAACTTCTCGGGCCGCAACGCCTTCAGCAGCGGGCTGTTGCCGATCAGCGACTTGATGTCCGTTCCCGCGGAAGCCAGGATCGTGCGGACCACCGGGTACGACTCCGGGTGCACCGCGGACGAGTCGAGCGGGTCGTCGCCGTCCGGGATGCGGAGGAAGCCGGCGCACTGCTCGAACGCCTTGGGACCGAGCCGGGCCACCTTCTTGATCTCCCCGCGGTTCTTGAACGGCCCGTTCGAGTCGCGGTGCAGCACGATGTTCTCGGCCAGGCCCGCCCCGATGCCGGAGACCCGGGAGAGCAGCGGCGCCGAGGCGGTGTTGACGTCCACGCCGACCGCGTTCACACAGTCTTCCACGACCGCGTCGAGCGACTTGGACAGCTTGGACTCGGACAGGTCGTGCTGGTACTGGCCGACGCCGATCGAGCGCGGGTCGATCTTCACCAGCTCCGCGAGGGGGTCCTGCAGGCGGCGGGCGATCGAGACGGCCCCGCGCAGCGACACGTCCATGCCGGGCAGCTCCTGGGCCGCGTACGCGGAAGCGGAGTACACCGACGCCCCGGCCTCCGAGACCATCACCTTGGTCAGCTTGGCCTCGGGGTGGCGCTTGATCAGGTCACCGGCGAGCTTGTCGGTCTCGCGCGAGGCGGTGCCGTTGCCGATCGCGATCAGGTCGACGTTGTGCTTGCTGGCCAGGGCCGCGAGCCGGTGGATCGATTCGTCCCACTTGTTCTGCGGGACGTGCGGGTAGATCACGTCGGTCGCGACGACCTTGCCGGTCGCGTCGACCACGGCCACCTTCACGCCCGTACGGAATCCGGGGTCGAGGCCCATGGTGGCCCGGGTTCCCGCGGGGGCGGCGAGCAGCAGGTCGCGCAGGTTGGCCGCGAAGACCCGGACGGCTTCGTCCTCGGCCGCCTGCCACAGCCGTACGCGAAGGTCGGCCCCGAGGTGGATGAGGACCCGCGTCCGCCAGGCCCAGCGCACCGTGTCGAGCAGCCAGCGGTCGCCCGCCCGGCCGTGGTCGGCGATGTTGTTGCGGGCGGCGATGCGCGGCTCGAAGGTGGACTCGTCCTCGGGTTCGGGCTCCATCGTCAGGTCGAGCACGTCCTCCTTCTCGCCCCGGAACATGGCCAGGATGCGGTGCGAGGGCAGCTTCGCATACGGCTCGGCGAAGTCGAAGTAGTCGGCGAACTTCGCGCCCTCGGTCTCTTTCCCCTCACGCACCTTGGCCACCAGCCGGCCCCTGGTCCACATGCGTTCGCGCAGCTCGCCGATCAGGTCGGCGTCCTCGGCGAAGCGCTCGATCAGGATCGCCCGGGCGCCGTCGAGGGCGGCCTGCACGTCGGCCACCTCCTCGGTGGTGAACGCGGCGGCCGTCGCCTTCGGGTCGAGCGTGGGGTCGTCGAGCAGCTGGTCGGCCAGGGGCTCGAGGCCGGCCTCACGGGCGATCTGGGCCCGCGTACGCCGCTTGGGCTTGTACGGCAGGTAGATGTCCTCCAGGCGGGCCTTGGAGTCGGCGGCCAGGATCGCCTGTTCGAGCGCGTCGTCGAGCTTGCCCTGCGAGCGGATCGACTCCAGCACGGCGGCGCGTCTGTCCTCGAGCTCCCGCAGGTAGCCCAGCCGCTCCTCGAGCGTGCGCAACTGGGTGTCGTCGAGGGCGCCGGTCACCTCCTTGCGGTAACGGGCGATGAACGGCACCGTGGCCCCGCCGTCGAGCAGATCGACCGCGGCGGTGACCTGGCCGTCCCGGACGCCGAGTTCGGACGCGATGCGCTGATGAATGGCTGTCGTCACGACGACGATTGTCACCGACGGCGGCACTCCTTGTCCCGACGGGCCCCTTCTGTAGCTCGCAGGTGTGGCGACCGGTTTTTCGGCCCTTCGCGTTTGCCCAGTTCACAGCGCCGGGCGCCGCACTAACACAAACTCCCGTACGCACTACGCAGGAGGTACTAGAGACATCTGATCGAGGCTTTGGCAGTCTTGTCACATGACGCTTGTTGTCCGGGCGGTCGCCGCCACCGATCAGGGCCTCGTGCGGTCCAACAACGAGGACGCGGTCTTCGTCGGAAACAGGCTGCTGGTGGTGGCGGACGGCATGGGCGGCCTGCCCGCCGGCGAGCTGGCCAGCGACATCCTCGTGCAGTCGCTGAGCGTCGTCGACTCGATGCCCGACACCGGCGAGCCCCTGCAAGACCTGATCGCCGCGCTCGAGACCGCGAACGGCCGGATCGAGGCGGCGGTGGCCGACGACGACGCCCGTGACGGCATGGGCACGACGGTCACGGCGATCCTGCTCGCCGACGACCGGGTGGCGGCGCTCAACGTCGGCGACTCGCGCTGTTATCTCGTACGCGACGGCGAGCTGACCCAGCTGACCCGGGACGACACCTACGTGCAGGCGCTGGTCGACCAGGGCGTCCTGAGCGCGGCCGACGCCCGCCGGCACCCGCAACGCGCCCTGGTCACCCAGGCCGTGCAGGGCGGCCCGTTCCGCCCCGCGGGCCGCATGATCCCGGTCCGCCCCGGCGACCGCTTCCTGTTGTGCAGCGACGGCCTCTCCGATTACGTGGAAGACAGCGTGATCGCCGAGACCCTGCTGACCAACGCCGACCGCAAGACGGCCGCGGCCGAACTGGTGCATCGCACGCTCGAGAACGGCGCTCCCGACAACGTGACGGTCATCGTCGCCGACATCACCGAGGACTGATCTCGGGCAGGTCGTGCATGGTGCGCAGCGGTGAGAACCAGATCCAGAGCGCGCCGAGCAGGGCGCCGACGGTGGCGATCCACAGCGACGGGCGTACGCCGATGGTGGCGCCCAGCGCGCCGCCGAGCAGGGCGCCGATCGGCCTGATGCCGTAGTTGACCGTGCGTTTGAAGCCGGACACCACGGCCAGCATCGAGGGCGGGGTGGCGGCGGTCTGGGCGGAGCCGACGGTGATGTCGAGGACCATCACGCCCAGCGCGGCGAAGAACTCCGCGACGACGAGCACCATGAAGATCAGCCACTGCGGGCCGGACACCCACGGGACGAGAATCAGCGGGGCCGGGAAGAGCAGGAAGCCCAGGATCACCGACGGGCCGATGCCGATCCGGCGGCTGAGCGGGCCGGCCAGCGCGGCGCCGAGCAGGCCGCCGACCGAGCCCAGGCCGATGATCAGGCCCAGGCTTCCCGGGGACAGGTGCAGGCTGGTGGTCGCGTACAGGACGAACAGCGCGGCGAAGATGTAGTTGAACAGGTTGAGCGTCGTCGCGCCGAGCAGGATGGCCCGCAGGACGGCGGACCGGGCCACGTACAGCACACCCGCCTTCATGCCTCTGATCTCGTCGCCGGTGTCGGCGGGAGCCTCCGGGACGCGCACCCGGGTCAGGAAGACGGCCGACGCCAGGTAGGTGAGAACGTCGGCGATCAGGGCGAGCGGCGCGGTCAGCCACTGGACGAGCAGGCCGCCGGCGCTCGGCCCGGCCACGAACGAGGCGGCCCGGCTGCCGTTGAGCAGCGTGTTGGCGTCGACGTAGTCGGCCCGGCGCACCAGCGAGGCGAAGAGGCTGGCGTGCGCCACCTCGAAGAGCAGCGAGAACGCGCCGACCAGGAACGCGGCCACGTACAGCACGGGCAGGGTCAGCACGCCGGCCCACCAGAGCACGGGCACGGCCAGCAGCAGACCGGCCCGGCTCACATCCGCGATGATCATGACCCGCCGCTTGTCCGGCCGGCGATCGGCCCAGGCCCCGGCGGGCAGGGACAGGAACAGGTTGGGCAGCAGAGCCGCAGCCGTCAGGTAGCCCATTTGCGCGGGCCCGGCCCCGAGCGCGACCACGGCCAACAGCGGCAGGGCGATGAGCGTGATCTGGTCGCCGAGCAGCGAGACCGTCTGCGCCGACCAGTACCGCCGGAACGCCACCTCGCGCAGCAGCCGAACCGGCCCGGACCGGCTCGCCGCCGGGCCCACCGTCACCGGCGCGCTCATCGCTCCGCACCCCCGTCGGGCGGCGCTGATCCCGGAGAGCCCGCGCCACCCTCGGGCGAGGCTGAGCCCGGAGAATTCGCACCACCCACGGGCGAGGCTGAGCCCGGAGAATTCGCACCGCTCTCGAGCGACGCTGAGCCCGGCGGGACTGCGCCGTCTGTGGCCGGCGCCGGGCCGCGGGGGATCGCCATCTGAATGAGCTCGACCGGGCGCGAGCCCGGCGGCCGGGTGGCGGGGTCGGTGGCCCGCTCGCTGAACCGGGCGGTCAGCGCCTCCATCTGCTCGATGAGGTCGAGCAGCTCGGCCGGCGTCACGTGCACCAGCGCGTCACCGAACCCAGCCGCCGCCCGCCATTCGGTGGGCTCGTCGGCCCGCACCGCGAGGTAATCCTGGGCGCGCTGGGTGAACAGTCCGAGCAGCACGCTGTTGAGCTGGTCGGCGGCGGCGCGCATGGCCGGGTCATCGCTGTCGTCGTCCCACGCTGTGGTGCGAGCCGTCGCCGACCAGGGCCGCTCGCGGGCGTCGGCGCCCGGCACCCGCTCGACGAAGCCGTACCTGGCCAGCTGGCGCAGGTGGAACGAGCAGTTGGGCACGTTGTCGTCGAGGGCGGCCGCCGCCTGAGTGGCTGTCATCGGACCCTCGGAGCGCAACAGCCCGATCAGCCGGACGCGCAGCGGGTGCGCGTACGCCCGCAGGGTGCGGGGGTCGGTGACCTTCAACTTGCTCGGGTCAGTCATTCCTAGAGAATGCTTTAGAAAGATATCTCTAGCAAGTGGTTTCTCGGGGTCGGCGGATCAGGGTCGAGCCAGGGCAGATCCCGATGCCGCCGGGCGGCCGCGCGGACGACCATGGATACATCAGGCCGAACGAGCCAGAAGGAATGAGAGAGACGCCATGAACACCGTGCACGACAGCATGTCCCGCCAGGGCCTCACCCGGCCGCGCGAGGGCCGGCTCATCGCCGGTGTCGTCGCAGGACTGGCCCGCCGCTTCGGGATCGACCCGTGGCTGGCCCGGCTGCTCTTCGTCGTGGTCCTGCTGGCCATCCCGGGCAGCCAGATCCTCGTCTACCCGATCCTCTGGATCCTGATGCCGTCGGAGAAGCAGGCCTTCGCCACTTCCCCGTACCCGCCGGCCGTCTGACCCTTACCAGGTTCCGCGGATCGCCCGACGTTTTCCACAGTCACCCGTTGTCCACAGCCCCGAAGACGTGACCGCTCTGATCAGACGATAATGGTCGCGGGGGCCTCCCCCTGGGAGGGTGGGCTCCGGGGCTGCGGATGATCTAGGGGATCGGCCGGACGGCGTTCATCGCTCCGCGGCGGTCGCGGAGTCCGAGACCTCAACTCTTTCGCTGGAGAGCGGCCCGCCTTGTGCGGGCCGTTTCTTCGTCAGCAGCACCAGCAACAGGGCCGCGGCCACGACGGCCAGGAACGGCCACGCTCCTGCGGCCGAGACCGTGGAGCTCAGCCAGCGCTGCACCTCGGCGGCCGCGTTGATCACCGGGTCGGTGCCGGCCAGGCGCAGGTTGCCGGCCAGGCGCAACTCGTACCAGCCGTAGTAGGCCACGTAGAGGCCGCTGACCACCAGCACGGCTCCGCCGAGGCGCGGCACCATGGCGATCAGCCCGCGCATCCGGCTGATCACCGACACGCGCACGAGGGCCACGGCTACGGCGGTCGCGCTGACGACCAGGGCCATTCCCCCGGCGTACGCGAGGAAGAGCGCGACCCCCGAGCCGATCGACCCGGCACGCAGGCTCGACACCACGAGGGCGAGGAACGGGCCGACCGCGCAGCCGAGCGACGCCACGGCGTAGGCCATCCCGAAGAGCACCGTCGAACCGGTGGACCCGGTCAGAACAGGCGCCCGTACGGTCGGAGCCGGCAGCGATCGCCCGGTGAGGAGCCAGACGCCCAGCGCGGCCAGTCCCAGCCCGAGCACGACGGTCAGCCAGGGCAGACGGGGCTGCAACGCGCCGGCTATCGGGGTGAGCACGAGTCCGAACGCACCGAAGACCACGGCGTACCCGAAAGCCAGGAGCACACCGGCCCGGAGCGCGCGCCGGACGGCGGCGCCCGTGCGGCCCGGTTCCGCCGCGACCAGCACCGACAGGTACGCCGGGAGCAGGGCGAAGCCGCACGGGTTGACCGCGCCGAGCATGCCGGCGGTCAGCGCCAGCAGCAGTTCGCCGCCCACGTCAGGCGACCAGCGACTTCACCTGCGAGGTGAGCTGCAGGTCGTCGAGGTAGCCCGTGGTCACGACCGTGCCTGCGCGGTCCAGAACGACGTACAGGCTCTGCTCGGTGATCTTGAATTTCTTCCAGATCCGGCCGGCCCGGTCGTCGAGGTGCGTCACGTTGCCGACCTCGAGGTCCTTGACGAACTGGTGCATGTCCCGGTTGCCGCCCATGCCGGCAATGCCCAGGAAGTTGAGCCGGCTGCCGAACTCGTCCTGCAGGTCGCGGACGCTCTGCGCCTCACTGGCGCAGGTGGCGCACCAGGGGGCCCAGAACCACAGGATGGTGGGCTTGCCGGCCAGGGTGGTGGCGTCGAAGGGCTTGCCGTCCAGCGTCTTGCCGCTGAACTTCAGCGTGGCAGGCACGGTGACGGGCGGAGCCTGCGTAGCGCCGGACGAAGCAGAGGATGACGGAGCGGGCGCGGCCGCGGGAGGCGGCTCGACGAAGGCCGCCTCCTCCGGTTCACTGCCGCAGGCGGCGGTGAGCAGCACACCCGCCGTCGCGGCCAGCAACGCCCGCCGCCTCACTTGGTGGCCTCTTCGGTCAGTCGCAGGGCCAGCGCCGGGCAGACGTTGACGGCCTTGCGGGCACCGTTCTCGAGCCACGGCGGCAGCGGCGTCTGCGGGAACGCCGGGAAGCCGTTCGCGTCGAGCCGGATGATCTCGGGGGCGACCGCCGAGCACAGGCCGTGCCCGTCGCAGCGCGACCAGTCGACCGCGAGCCGCCGCGCGCCCTGCTCGGCCGTGTACGGCAGCGGGAGGATGCCCTTGACGCTCTTGCCGCAGCCCTCGCCGTTGGTGTGGGCCTCGACCTCCCGGGCGAAGACCTCGAGCGCCGACAGGGCGAACCGGGCCGTGCCGTCGGGGTGGCTGCACGCGCCGCGGCCCTTGACCACACCGGCCGCCTGACGCACGTTCTCGACCGCGTTGCCGCCGAGCGAGACCAGGGTGACCGCCCGGGCCAGGTCGGGCAGGCCGAGCCGGCACGGGCCGCACTGGCCGGCCGACTCGCCCGCCAGGTACTGCACGACCTGGGAGACCTCGCCCAGCGCGCAGGTCTTGGAGCCGATCGGGATCAGCATGCCGGCGCCGAGCGTGCCGCCGACCGAGGCGAAGCCCTTGCGCGAGATGGTGACGGTCTGCGCGGCCTCGGCGGTGATCCACTTGCCGTGGTAGCCGCCGACCAGCAGGCCGGGGCCGATGTCGGCGCCACACATGTTCAGCACGTCGATGAGCGGGGTGCCGGTCGGTGCCTCGACCACAGCCGGGTTGCTGGCCGAGCCGCCCACGGTCAGCATGACCGTGCCCGGCTCCTCGGGGATGCCGACCGCGTTGTACTCCCACGGGCCGAGCCGGGCCGCGATCGCCAGCTGGGAGTACGTCTCGGCGTTGGAGAGCAGGGTGGGCAGCCCCATCACGCCGTTGTCGCTGGAACGCACCTTGCGACCGGGCGGGATGTGCGCCTCGCCGTTGATGCCCCGGACCAGGGCGCCGCCCTCGCCGCTGATGAACCGGTGCGGCACGGTGACGATCCGGGTCGGGCACGGCATGCGCCGCTCGGCCAGGGCCGCGGTGATCGAGCTCTGACCGATGCCGTCGTCGGCGATGCCGATGACGATCTCCTCGGCGTCGAGCGCGGCCGCGGCCAGCGCGGCGCCGTCGAGGATCAGGTGCGGGGCCCGGGTGAGCACCGCCTTGTCCTTCCAGGACGGGGGCTCACCCTCGGTCGCGTTGACCACGATGACCGGCGGGAGTTCCTGCCGGCGGCACGAGTCGAGCACGGCGCGCACCTTGCGGGCGAACGGGAAGCCCGCGCCGCCGCGGCCGCGCAGTTCGATGCGGTCGGCCAGGCCGATCAGCTCGCCGGAGGACAGGGCCGCGAAGCCGCCGTGCACCTCCTGGTGGGCGACCAGGTCGAGACGGCCGTACTCGTCGAAGCCCGCGGTGATCCGCGGAGTGCCGATCGAGGTGACCGGCGGAACCTGCGACGCGCTCAATTCGCTTCCCCTCGCAGCTGCGACCAGTAACCGTCCTCGGCCGCGTCGTCGTCCCGCCCGCGTCCGCCGCGGCGGCCTGCCCGGCCGGCGTCGACGCGGGGAGGCTCGTCCCGGCCGCGACGACGCGGGGCCATGTCGACCAGGGTCGGCGAATCGTCGGCCTCGACGTAACCGTCGCCGTCGACGAACCCGGCCCGGCTGTGCCGTCCCGAGTCCTCGCCCCGCCGGCCGGGCGGGGCGACCTCGTAGTCGTCGGCGTAGCGGGCGTCGGCGTACCGGCCGCCGCGCTGGCGGGGCACCTCGTCGTACTCGTCGCGCCCGCTGCGGAGCGGCTCCTCGGAGAGCGGCATGTCGCCCCGGCGGCGCGAGCGCGGCGCGGGCTCCTCCTCCTCGGCGTAGCGGCGGCGGCGCGGGGCCGGCTCCTCGTAGTCGTCACGGCGCATCCGGGCGCCGGTGTTCTCGAGCTCGTCACGGCGCATCCGGGTGCCGGTCTCGTCGGGGCCGGGGCGGCGCATCCGCGTGCCGGTGTCGTCCACGCGCATCCGCGTGCCCGTCTCGTCCGGGCCGGGGCGGCGCATGCGGGCGCCGGTGTCCTCCAGCTCGTCGCGGCGCATGCGGGCGCCGGTGTCCTCCAGCTCGGGGCGGCGCATGCGGGTGCTCGTGTCCTCGCCCGGGTAGCGGCGGCCGCGCGGCTCGTCGTACTCGATCTCTTCCTCGACCCGGCGGCCGCGACGCGGACGGTCCTCGTCGTACTGCGGCATCATGCCGGTGGGCTCGTCGTACATCTCCTCGGCGCGGGCACGGCGCTGGCGGGGGGCGACCAGGTCCTCGTCCATCGGCGGCGGGGCCAAGGGCGGGGCGGTGACCGGGTTGGCGGCCGGGCGGAAGCTGTCGACGACGGCGACCGGGCCGAGCGTCTGGGGCTCGACCGGAGCCGGCCGGGCGCGGCGGCTCGGGCGCTTCAGCGCCGGCGAGGTGGTGGGCACCAGCGAGCCGACCGGCTTCAGGCCACCCGATGCGGCGGTCGAGGAGAAGTCCTTGCGGCGGTTGAGCGAGACCGACAGGCGGACGGCCAGGCCGACCAGCACACCGAGGACGCAGACGATGTAGCTCACGACGACCCAGGTGGCCGCCGGCCGGCCGGCGTTGAGCCCGTGCAGCAGGGCGATCGGCCAGATCAGGTACGAGATCGAGTGGATGCCACGCCACATCCAGGGGCTGCCCCGGCCGACGAACCGCGAGCGTGCGATGCCGGTCCACATGACCAGCATCATGACCCAGCCCGAGATCGTGCCGAAGCCGATCCAGACTCTGAACTGACCGGGCTGGAGGAACGGGATGAACACGTCGATGAGCGAGGCGTGCTTCTCGACGACCTTCATCCAGACGTGCAGCACGAGCGAGGTGACCGCGATGACGCCGGTGGTCCGGTGCGCGGATTGCAGTAGCACCCGCTGCCGGATCGACAGGACCAGCCGGTCGGTGGAGACGAGGCCGACCATGATCGTGATGGAAAGGGATACGAGCGTCAGCACGCCGATGTAGTACTCGGTGTAGTAGAAGACGTACACGTACCCGACACGTCCCGGCTTGGTCATCATCGCGACCGCCCAGAGGGCCGCGATCACGCTCACGGCGAGTATCGCCACCGCGCCCCTGGAGGGCGCGCCTTTTCCGGTAGCTCCGACATCGACGGCCACACGACTGGCGGATCGCTCGTTGTTCTTCGTCCTGGCCATTGACTCCTCGTTCTCCGCAGCGGTGACGTCCCGTGGGCGGTGGGACGCCGGCATCCGTGGGGAATGCCCCCTGCTTCAGGTTGTTGCCGGGCAGCGGTCGGCGTTCGGCCGGTCTCTGCCCATCCCCCAACTACGTGCCGCGGGCGGGATCGGATGAACGCCCGGGTCGACTTTTGTCGGCTTCTTTCCAGCGGGACCCGTCGAACCGGGCCTGAGCTGCGAAGACACGTCAAAGAAACTATTGGCCGAGTGACAACCAGGCCGTTACGGCTCAGTGACTCATCGCACCCGGTGAACCTTTCGGCCCGCATCTGCGAACCATCTCCTGTGCAGGCGTATCGACTGCCGGGCGAGAAGGAGATGATCGGCATGCGACACCTGACCCGGGCCTCTGCTCGGATGAGCACGGGCCGGATCAGCGCTGTCTTCGTCCTGGTCTTTGTGGTGACGCTGGCGGCATGGGGGGCACCGGCGTCGGCCGACGTGCCCGGCTTCGAGGTGAAGGTCGGCCAGGCCCCGTCGACGTTCACGATCGGCAAGGACGCCAAGACCTACACCGCGGTCGCCTCCACCGACCGGGGCCGCCGCTGCCTCAAGGTGCGCTGGGCGCTGACCATCGAGACCGAGGGCGTCAGCCTCGACCAGGTGCGGGTCACCCGGGTCGAGAACGGCCAGGCTTTCCCCGTACGGGCCGAAGTTCAGGACGAGGCGGCCACCGTGGTCGACGAGCGCCTCGACCCCGGGCAGCTGTGCCGCGACCGCACGGTCACCGCCCAGTGGAGCGTCGCCTTCACCGGCCCCGACAACGGCGAGGTGACCTTCCGGGCACAGGCCTTCGACGGCGCCGGCCGGCTGCTCAGCTCGACCGGTTCGCAGGCCCAGGTGGTCAGCCCGGTCGCGGCCAGGCCGACCAGGAGCCCGACCCCCTCCCCCACTCCGGAGGAGACGGAGCCGGCCCCCGAGGAGCAGGCGGCTGCGGCCGACGAGCCGGCGGCGGACGCGACCTCGGCCGGGGCGGCCGCGCTCAACCCGGCCTCGAGCAGCTCGAACGTGCTCGGCATCGGCCTGATCGTCGGCGCCCTGATGGTGTTCCTCGGCGTCGGCATGCTGCTGCGCCTGCGTACGCGTAATCGCCGCCAGCTGCTGCAGGCCGAGGCGCCCGCCATGCCCACCGGCTTCTACAACATGCCGGACCGGCACCGCCGCTAGATCCAGCCGGCGCCGGCGTCAGTCCACCGAGCGCTCGACGCGGATGACCACGGCGGTGGCGTTGTCGGCGCCGCCTGCGGTGAGCGTGTCGTCGAGCAGGGTGTGTGCGGCCGCGGCGGGGTCGTCGGTGGCCAGGATGCGGGTCAGGCGCTCGTACGTGAGCTGGTCGGAGACGCCGTCGGTGCAGAGCAGGTAGACGTCGCCGGGCCGCAGGGTGACGTTGAGCAGGTCGGGCTCGGAGGCGTCGGGGTGGCCGACGTACCGGGTGAGCCGGTAGCGGGCGGCCTTGGCCTCGTCCGAGTCGGCCGCGAACCAGCCGTGCAGCACGCCGAGCCAGTTGATCGTGTGGTCGACCGTCAGCAGGTCGAGCAGGCCGTCGCGCAGGCGGTAGACGCGGGAGTCGCCGAGGTGGACGATCCAGGCCGCCGGGTCGTCGCCGGCGGCCACGAAGGCGGTCAGCGTGCTGCCGGTCAGCTCGTCGAGGTTGCTGCCGGCCCGGCGTACGGAATCCTGGGCCTGCGAGACGGCGCCGCGCAGCGCGCCCGGCGAGTCGCCCACCAGCACCTCGCGCACGAAGACCTCGACCGCCGTGGCCCCGGCGACCGTGCTGCCCGGCCCCGAGCCGAGGCCGTCGGCCACCACCGCCAGCGGGCCGCCCGGCTCCAGGTGCACGACGTCGTAGTTGTCCTGGTACCGCTCCCCCACGACGCTGCCGGCCGCCGCGGTGAGGCGACGACCGGCAGTTGTCCAGGCGACCTTGCTGATGTCCACCTGTCCTTTTTACCTGGTTTCATAACACCGGGCCCCGCTCCTCGTGGGTTAGAGCGGGGCCCGGCGGTCCTAATTACCCGTCAGGAGAGCGGCGGGTAGGCGTTGGTCATCAGCTGGCGGAACTGAGCCGAGAACCAGGCGCCGGAGATCGGCGCGTCCGGCAGGGCGCCGGTCAGGCTGTTGCCGTTGCGGGCGTTGCCGGTGTAGGTCGGGTCGCACATCCGGTCGAAGCCCTTGCCCTCGTCGTTCGGGATCAGCTTGGAGGAGCCGTCCGACTCGCCCGGGGGCTTGACCCAGACGTAGGCGTCGATGCCGCTGGCCGGGGCCGCGGTCGGGCGCTCGCCCAGGCCGGCGCCGGACTGGTTGCACCAGTTGCCGGCGTGGATCCGGCGGTCGATGCGCGACTCGTCGACGAAGGTGTCGATGACCGTGGAGGAGCTGGCCGCGGTCGGGCGGGCCGAGCCACCCCAGCCGTTGCGGCTGGTGTCGATCAGCATGCCGATGTTGGAGTTGAAGCCGATCGAGACCAGCTTCTGGCGGAACGCCTGGGCGAAGGTCAGCTCGTCGGTGTACTGGTTCCAGTCGATCCACTTCGACTGCCGGACGCTCTGGCCGCCGACGGTGGTGGTCGGCTGGACGAAAGGCTCCCGCAGCGCCGAGTAGTTCGCCGTGTTGGTGATGAAGCCGTTGACGTTGTTGACGCTGCCCGAGGCCTGGGCGGCCGTGAGCATGATGTCGGCGGTGGGGCCGAGGTTCGAGTCCCAGCCGATCCAGCCGTGGTGCGCCGCGTCGACGTAGTTGTAGCCGTTGGGCAGGGCGCCCAGCTTGTTCAGGGCGTAGCCGACACCCTGCACGTAACCGCCGTTGGCCTTCATCGTGTCGCAGGTCGCCGTGCCGCCGGCCTGGCCGGAGGTGTTGGTGACCAGGTTCGGCAGCGAGTCGATCTCGATGATGTTGATGATCCGCAGGGCCGCGTACTTCGGGTCGGACTGGATCGCGGCGATCGGGTCGATGTACTCGGCCTTGTAACGCGGCAGTTCGTCCGGGCCGAGCTCACCGTTGGAGGCGAGCGCGGAGCAGTCCCGGCCGGGCAGGTTGTAGATCACGAACTGGATGTAGCCGGCGTTCTGCGCGAGGGCCGCGTCCAGGTGGTCACGAACGCCCATCGAGCCGTTCGAGCTGCTGTCGTCGGTGCCCTCGATCGCGGCGATCCGGTCGAGCCAGACCGCGGTCGGGTTGCTCGAGACCCGGTTGCCGCCGGGCTCGGCCTCCGCCTTGGCCTTCCACTCCGGGTTCACGTAGCCGCGCGCCCCGGCGTACGGGTTGTCGACCTTGCTGCCGGTCGGCGGCGGCGTCGTCGGCGGAGTGGTCGGCGGGGTGGTGGGAGGCGTCGTGGGCGGCGTCGTCGGCGGGGTCGACGGGCCGGTGGCGCCGGTGCACGCCGTGCCGTTCAGCGAGAACGTGGTGGGCGCGGTGTTCGTGCCCGAGTAGCTGGCGTTGAAGCCGAAGGTGGCGTTGCCGTTGGTCGGGAGCGACCCCGCCCAGGACGGGTTCGCCGCCGTCACGTTCTGGCCGGACTGGGTGATGGTGGCGCTCCAGCCCTGGGTGACCTGCTGGTTGCCGGGGAAGGCCCAGGTCAGGCGCCAGCCGCCGGAGATCGGGTCACCGAGGTTGGTCACGCTGACCGACCCGGTGAAGCCGTTGCTCCAGCTGTTGGCCGTATAGTCCACCCGGCAGCCGGCCGCGGCGCTCGCGCTGGTCGCGGCGAAGACGCCGAGGCCGGAGACGAGCGATACAGCGGCAGCCGCGGTCAGACCGCGGATGAGGACAGGTCTCATGTGGTGGCTCCTCGAGACATGCGGCGGCGCCCGTAGCGCCCGGGGATAAGCCGGGGATACATCGAGGGGCATCGCTCCCCGGCTGTTTCGACAGCATGACATGGGAGCGCTCCCACCGCAATCGTCTGTTAACAACGGGCTCATCTTGTGGGGATCGCGTATAACAGACGCGTGCAGGTATGGGAGGTCACCGAGGCGCTGGCCGAGGTTCCGGGGGTCGAGGTCAGCGTTCGCCGGGGGCTCCTGGCGATCCACATGCCCGCGCTGGGCGACACCGCGCGGCTGGATCCGGACGAGATTCTGGCTGCTGAGCCGGTCTTCGTGCCCACCCGCGCGGCCGCGGTGCAACTCGACGTGCGCGACGGCCGCGCCGTGCTGCCGCTCATCGTGACCGTCGACGACATGGTGTTCAACCCCGCCTACGCCGACGACCTCGTCCAGCCCGGCGCCCACCGGCAACTGCCGGCCATGCCCAACCTGATCTCATACTCCGAGATGCACCGCGACGTGCGCGCCCTCGGCAAGGCCATCGACGACCCGGCGCTCGACCTGGAACCGGAAACCCTGGCCGCGACCCTGCTGGCCCATCGCTGCTTTCTCGCCGGCGCGATGCGGGTCGGCCTCTGGCCCGTCCGGGTGGCCGCGTGGTGGGAGTACGCCAACGCGCGCGTCGGCGGTCCGTCCGGCGTCGCTCCGTTGCGCTCCGACCCCGACTGGGACGAGCTGATGGCCGACGTCGCCGAGGCCCGCCGCCGGACGGCCACCTCGGAATCGACCATCTCGTAGGCACGGCTTCCGGCGCAGGATCCGACGGCTGTTGGCCGGCCGCGAACAGGTCCCTGATCTCCACCCGCCGTTGAGGTTCTGCCTCTTGTCCCGCGTGAGCTGGGGGCGTGGGTGTTCGGGCACCGCGTCGGCCGGGCCGACCTGCACCCGAACTGCGACCGCCTGCTCGTCAAGCCCGTCGCCCGGGTGCCGACCTTTCTGGCATGAGCATGAGCAGCGGCGTGGGACCGGCGGGCGTCGTCCTCGGGGACGACCCCCAGGACGCCCTGCTCGGTGACCTCGTCTCGTTCATGACCAAGGACACGCCCTCGGTCCAGCACGTGCTGGACCTCTGCGTGCCGCACCTGCGCGAGGCGGCCGGTCTCACCGCGGCCACCGTGTTCGAGCTCGACTCCGAGACCGGCCTGCTGACCGTCACCGCTCGCGTCGGCGAGCCCGGCCGTCGCGACGCGCTGACCGCGGGCAAGGTCTTCCGCCTGGCGGCCGGCGCCAAGCCGCTGCTCAGCGGCGGGCAGATGGCCGTGCGGCTGCGCATCGGCGGGCAGACCGTCGGCGTCCTGCTGCTCACCGGAGCCGGCCTCGACGCCCTGCGCCCCGACGTGCTGGCTCCGCTCGCCCTGCACTTCGCGACCACGCTGCAGGGCCTGGCGGCCGAGAAGCAGCGCCAGTTCGTCTCGCACACCACCAGCATCATCCGCCGCCTCTTCGAGCAGGGCATGGCCGCCGCCGGCGTCGAGGACGCCGCCGGCCTGCTGGCCGCCTCGGCCGCCGAGGGGTTCCGCACCGAGCACGCCGCCGTCATCCTCGTCGACCCGGACGGCACGGTCCGCTCGGCGCACAGCGTCGGACTGCCCGAGGGCGACGCGACGATCGCCGAGCTGCTGGGCCGGTCCGCCGAGGAGTCGCCGGTGTGGCAGACGGTGCGGGACGGGAAAATCGTGCTGGCCAACGACTCGGCGACCTCGGTCGTACGCCCCTGTGACCTCGCCCTGCTCATGAAGCTCAAGTCGTTCGCCGCCATGCCGCTGATGTCCGCCCAGGGCCCGGTCGGCATGATCATGTGTGGCGACTCGGGCGCACCCCGCGAGTGGACCGCCCGGGACCGCATCCTCGCCGATCAGCTGTCGGTCGAGGGCGGCCTGATCATCGACAGCGCCGGCATGCGGCAGGCCGCGCAGGCGCACGTCGCCGAGCTCAGCCGCCAGGCTTTCCACGACTCGCTCACCGGCCTGCCCAACCGCACCCACCTGATCGACCGGGCCGAGCGGGCCGTCCGCGAGGCCGGGGAGACCCGCGACCGGGTGGCCCTGATGCTGCTCGACCTCAACGGCTTCAAGCAGGTCAACGACACCGCGGGCCACCAGGCCGGCGACGCGCTGCTGCAGCAGGTGGCCAAGCGCCTGCTCGGCGCCGTCCGCGACGGCGACGTGGTCTCCCGGCTGGGCGGCGACGAGTTCGCCATCATGCTCACCCGGCAGGCCGACGAGGACGTGGCCGGCGCGGTGGCCGAGCGCATCTGCGACCGTTTGCGCCGCCCCTTCGCGATCGACGGCGCCGAGGTCTCGATCGGCGGCAGCGTGGGCATCGCGCTCTATCCCGACGACGCCACCGACTACGAGGCCCTGATGCGGGGCGCGGACGCCGCGATGTACGAGGCCAAGCGGGCCACCAAGGGCCACGGCGGCGGTTACCGGCGGGTGCGGGCCGGCTTCTGAATCTTGGTCCGGGATACCGGGCGGGACCTGTCCGGTATCCGGCCTAGCGTCGCCGTCATGAACTTCGCTTCGGTACGTCTCATCACCGACCACGTCGGCCCGCTCACCGACTTCTACGAGCAGGTCACCGGGCAGTCCGCGCGGCGGCACACGCCCGACTTCGCCGAGATCGCGCTGCCCGGCGCGACCCTGGCCATCGGCAGCACCGCCACCGTCAAGCTGTTCGGCGAGGGCTCGGCCGAACCCGCGGCCAACCGGACCGCCATCGTCGAGTTCCGGGTCGACGACGTGGACGCCGAATTCGCCCGTCTGCGTGCGGTCGTCGGCGACCTCGTCCAGGAACCCACCACCATGCCCTGGGGCAACCGGTCGCTGCTGTTCCGCGACCCCGACGGCACGCTGGTCAACCTGTTCACGCCGCCCTCATGAGAAGATCCACGCCACCACGACGCCGACCAGGCCGCCGCTGACCAGCAGGCCGGCGCCGAAGCGCCGGGTCTCCGGCCGCCAGACCGACCCGACGCCGATCAAGAGGTAGAGCGGCACCCAGGCCCAGAACGGGGCGGCCAGCCCGGCCATCGCGGGGAACATCGTCATCGAACCCACGGCGGCGCACGGGCCGGCGCAGCCCAGCGCCAGGCCGCTCAGCAGGCCGGCGAGCAGCGGCGGGTCGATCAGGCGGGCCTGCTGCGGCGGCGACGCCACGGTGAGGACCGGGTCGTCGCCCGGGTGCTGGGTCAGGGTGAGCACGTAGCCGGCCGGGTCGTGGACGATCAGCACGCGGCCGTCGGCCGGACCGCTCTCGTCGACGCGACAGCCGGACTGCTGCCAGAGGTCGCGCGTCGACTCGTACACCTCGGGGGTGTGCTCGCCCAGGCCGGGCAGGCGGCCGCCGCGCAGGATGCGGGTGGCTGGCGGCGGCGACTTGAGCAGGGCCGCCGGGATCGGGTCGAGGCGCAGCCCCGGGAACGCGTGCAGCGTCGCCTCCAGCCGCTGCTCGACGCCGCGGGTCAGCTCGGCCCGGCTGCTCTCGCTCACGCGTCACAGCCTGGCCCAGCGCGCAGCAACCCGCCCGATTTATCGGAAAAATACGGCTGATCTTGCCGAGGCGTCCATCCCCAGCCCCCGCCCGCCTCGGGGCGTGGGGCAGGAATTTACGTGATCCGGCTGGGAGGGCGCCGGCTTGTCCACAGGCCGCTCAGGTGGCGCCGTCGGCTACGCGGGAGACGCGGACCCGGATCTCGTCGCCGGGCTCGGGGCGGCCGGTCATGTTGGTCAGGTCCTCGCGCAGTCCGTCCAGCCACGCCCGCAGGTCGGCCACGATGTAGAGGTCCTGGCCCAGGTCGTCGGGCCACCGTGGCGGCGCCGGGCGGTCCGGTGGGCGGCCCGGGGTCTCGTTGCGCAGCAGGCGCCCGGCCGCGTCGTCGTAACAGGCGGCGACGTCGTCGGCCAGCGCGGTCAGCTGGTTCACGAACGGCAGCAGTCCACCGGCCGGGCACGAGCGGACCAGGGCTTCGGCCCCGCGCACGGCGTGGTGGCCCGCGACCAGCGTGGCCTGCCAGTCGAGCCGGGCCGGGGAGTGGCGCTCGCTCTGATAGAGAGCGAACGACGCCTCGGCCAGCTGCCCCGCGAAGCGGGCCTTGGGCAGGGCGTTGCCGGGCGTGGCGCCGTCGGCCATGACGGCGATCGTCTCGCGGACGACCTCGGACGCGGACGCCAGGAACGTGCCGGTCGCGCGGTGCAGTTCCCCGGCCCCGCCCCGCGGCCAGGCGAACAGGCCGATGAGCACGCCGATGGCCGCGCCGATCAGCACGTCGGCCACCCGCTGCTCGGCCAGCCGCCAGTCGACGGGGGTGACCTGCGCGAAGACGAGCGTGATGACCAGCGTGAACAGCGCCTGCGACCAGCCCAGGCCGAGCAGCGGGCCGGCCGCGAAACCGGCGATCATCACGAACGGCAGGGCGACGGCGAACACGAGCGGGTCGAGGCCGGGCAGCAGGATCAGGGCGGCCACGACCGAGCCGGCAACCGTGCCGACCAGCGCCGGCCGCAGCGTCGAGCGGGTCTCGGCAGCCGACGCGCGCAGCACGGTCAGGATCGTCAGCAGCACCCAGAAGCCGTGCGACAGGTCGAGCTCACCGGCGATCAGCCGGGCCACCGCAAGCGCCACGGCCAGACGCAGAGCACCCTGGAAAGCCACGGAGCGCGGGGTCAGATTTTCCCGCAGGCGGTGCCAGTAGAGGGCCGGGGTGCGACGGTACGCATACCAGAACTGTCCCGGACGAGCCGCCTCCGGCGTGGGGTCGGGGTGCCCGGGCGGCTCCCCGGCGGCGATCCGCACCGCGACGACGAGGCTCTTGGTCCACTCCCCGAGCGACAGGGCCAGCGCGCCGAGCCGCAGCCGTTCCGGCGGCAACCCGTTCGGGTCGGTGTTCATCCGCGCGGCCCGGAAGTCGGTGACGGCCGCCGCGACCAGGTTGGTGTCGGGCAGCGGCCCGTCGCCGCGCAGCCAGGCGCCGGTGGCCCCGACGCAGCCGGCCGTGGCGCTGAGCAGTTTGATGGCGGCCGACCGGGTGATCGCCTCGCGGTCGGCCGAGAAGTACAGGTCGACGACCCGGCCGAGCAGCAGCCGGGACGTGCCGGCCGCCGCCGACAGCGCCCGGTCGTGGCGGCCGGCCGAGGCGGGCCGCTCGATGGGTGGCAGCCGCGAGGGTCGCAGCGCGTCGGCCGCGTCGGCCGCCTCGGGCACCAGGGCGGCGAGCCGGTCGCGGCCCGTCGTGTCGCCGGACCAGTCGTCGGCCAGCGCCTCGAGGCAGGCGGCGAGGGCCGAGACCGCGTCGGCCAGGCGGCGCCGGTACGGGATCGGCGCCGGGTCGGGCCACACGAAGAGCTCGGCAGTGGCCAGCAGGGCCACGGCGAGGGTGACGCCGGCGAGCCTTTCCGGCAGCGCCCCGGGGTCGTACGGCGGGAAGCACGGCAAGATGTAGAGCAGTTGCATGCCGGCGGCCAGCCCCACGAGCCGGGGCCCGCCCACCCCGACGAAGCTGACGGCAAAGCCGAGCACGAACATGCCGGCCGCGGCTGCCCAGTTACTGACCGACAGCAGCGTGCCGAGCGAGATCAGCCCCCACACCACCGGCAGCACCGCGACGAGCGTCCGCGCCCGCTGCCGGGGCGACCCCGGGATCTGCGACAGCGCCCCGAGCGCAATGGCGCCGAACAACGCGTACGGCGCCGCGTCCGCGCTGCCGATCACATAGCGGCACAGATAGAACCCCAGACAGGCGACCAGCGTGACCCGGACCGCCCGCCGAACGACCAGCAGCTGCGGATCCCGCCCGCGTACCCACCCCCACATAGGCAGCACCTTTCCATCGCCTGACCGCCGTGGCCACCGACGTGAGGCGCATCTCGGGCTCACCCGATCGGGCGACAGCGTCCCTCCTTGGGCGGACACCGTGTCCCGCCGGCCGACGGTAGCCTCGCAGCCATGGAAGCGGATTGGCGGAAAAGCTCGTACTCAGTCGCGCAGGGCGCCTGCGTGGAAATCGCCTTCGCCGAACAAGATGAAATGGTCATGATGCGGGACTCAAAAGATCCCGCCGGTGCCGTTCTCACTTATCCGGCCGAGACCTGGCGGCAATTTCTGAACGACATCCGGTCGGGCCGGTTCAGCCGGCCATAGCCTTCCTCGCGGCCCGCCGCCCGGCGCAGAGCCCGACCCAGGCTCCCATGCCGGCCACGACGAGCACGAGCAGGGCAGTCGTCCGCGCCGGACGTCCGGACGGGCCGAGGACATCGTCCTGTAGTGCCATCTCGGCTTGGTGGAACTCCTCGTTGACGATCGCGACGAATCGCCGGCGGCCGGCCCGGGCCCGAGTGCTGATCCATTTGCCGCCGACCCGCCTCCACCAATTCCGCGCGACCTCGCCCCGGAACATGTCGGCAGTCATGGCACGAAGCTGTTCGTCGTCAATTTCGCCGAGTTCCCAGATGGCGAGCCAATACATCATCATCAAGTTCGCGTAGAGCTCGTGCCGGGCATGCGAGCCGGCAGCCGTCTCAGGGCTCAGCACCTCGATCAGTTCCGGATTGTCGATCGCAAGCTTGAGGAGTTCGATGTGCTGCTGCCGGTCGATATCGGCGAATTCCTGACGGACCTGCCGCTGCTGAAAGATCAACGAAGCACCGATACCACATAGGGCGACGGCTGAGAGCAGCGCCGAGACTCCGCCGAACGTGTCACCGACGTCAGCCAGGCGCCCCCATGGCAGGGCCGTGCCGGACAGACGGGTCATAACCAGCGGCGACACCACCACAAAGGTCATGACGAGAGCCAGCCCGCACAGCAAGAGTCCGCTCCTGGCACCCCAGAATCCGGGAAAACGAGCCGGCACCGTACGACGAAGAGCCACTCCGACCCCCCAGAAGTCGTCGAGTTCCCCTGCAGAGTGACTACCCAATGCAAACGAGACAGGACTCTGGGTGACGATCCTCAGACGAAGGCGCTCTCCCCGGTTATGGCCCGGCCCACTATCAGGGTGTTGATCTCGCGGGTGCCCTCGTAGGAGTAGAGGGCCTCGGCGTCGGCCACGAAGCGGCCGATGTTGTAGTCGAGGACGATGCCGTTGCCGGCCAGCAGTTCGCGGGCCCAGCCGACCACTTCGCGCATGCGGGTGGTGCAGTAGGCCTTGGCCAGGGCCGAGTGCTCGTCGCGGTACTGGCCCTCGTCCTGCAACTGCGCCAGGCGCACGCACATGCCGAGCGCGCCCGTGACGTTGCCCAGCATGCGGACCAGCAGATCCTGCACGAGCTGGAA
Source organism: Paractinoplanes hotanensis (assembly GCF_023717965.1). Lineage (NCBI taxonomy): Bacteria > Bacillati > Actinomycetota > Actinomycetes > Micromonosporales > Micromonosporaceae > Paractinoplanes > Paractinoplanes hotanensis. The sequence continues at coordinate 43,559 of NZ_JAMQOL010000070.1, forward strand.
CTTGGCTATCGGGCGACCGAACTGCTCCCGGTCCTTCGAGTAGTTCAGGGCGATCTCGTACGCGGCCAGCATGACTCCCACGGCTTCCCAGGCCACGCCGCTGCGGGTCTGTCGCAGGACCTTCGCCGTGTCCTTGAAGCTGTTCGCGTTCTGCAGGCGGTCGGCCTCGGGCACGCGCACGCCGGTCAGCCGGATGTCGGCGTTCTGCACCGTACGCAGCGCGATCTTGTTCTCGATCTTCGTGGCCTCGAAGCCCGGCGCGTCACCGCGTACGACAAAGCCCTTGACCTGGTTGTCGGTCTCGTCGCGGGCCCAGACGACGATCAGCCCGGCGAACGTCGCGTTGCCGATCCAGCGTTTCTCGCCGTCGAGCACCCACTCGTCGCCCTCGCGGCGGGCCGTCGTCCGCAGGCCGGCCGCGACGTCGGAGCCACCCGTCGGCTCGGTCAACGCGAACGCGCCCACCTTTTCGAAGGCGGTCATCGCGGGCAGCCAGCGCTCCTGCTGCTCGGGCGAGCCGCACATGGTGATGCTGCCCATGGCGAGCCCGGCGTGCACGCCGTAGAAGGTGGCCATCGACGCGTCGGCCCGGGCCATCTCGAGGGCGAGCCAGCCGTTGAGCAGCGACGACGAGCCCTCGCGACCGGCGATGCCGAGGCCGGCGTACCGCTTGATCAGGTGCATCGGGAAGTCGGCGCGCTGCCAGTGGTCGTTGGCGATCGGCACGACCTCGTCGTCGAGGAACGCGCGCACCCGCTCCACCACGGCGGCCTCGTCATCCGAAAGCAGGTCCTGAAAGGCGTAAAGGTCTCCGGCGAGCATATTGCCTACGTACCCGCGAGCGGCCCGCCCTAGACTTCCAACCCATGCTCACCATGCAGGACGCGCTGGCCCGGTTGACCGCGTACTGGACGGCTCAGGGGTGCCTGACCGTCCAGCCGATGAACACCGAGGTCGGTGCGGGGACGCTGAACCCGGCGACCTTCCTGCGGGTGCTGGGCCCGGAGCCGTGGCGTGTCGTCTACGTCGAGCCCTCCGTGCGGCCCGACGACTCGCGCTACGGCGAGAACCCGAACCGGCTGCAGACCCACACCCAGCTCCAGGTGATCCTCAAGCCCGACCCGGGCAACCCGCAGGAGCTCTACCTGGGCAGCCTCGAGGCGCTGGGCATCGACATCCGGGCCCACGACGTGCGCTTCGTCGAGGACAACTGGGCCTCGCCGGCGCTGGGCGCGTGGGGCCTGGGCTGGGAGGTCTGGCTCGACGGGCTCGAGATCACCCAGTTCACGTACTTCCAGCAGGCCGGCGGCCTCAACCTGGAGCCGGTCTCGGTCGAGATCACGTACGGCATCGAACGCATCATCATGGCCCTGCAGGACAAGACGCATTTCAAGGAGATCATCTACGCGCCCGGGATCTCCGTGCCGTCCGAAGGACCAGGCATCGGCAATGGTGCAGCCGCTGGGATCTCGTACGGCGAGGTCTTCGGCCAGAGCGAGTACGAGATGTCGCGGTACTACCTGGACGATGCCGATGTCGCCGCCAACCGGCAGTTGCTCGAGATCTACGCGGCCGAGGCGCAACGGCTGATCGACGCCGGGCTGCCGGTGCCGGCCCACACGTACGTGCTGAAGTGCTCCCAGGCGTTCAACGTGCTCGATTCACGCGGCGCCGTCTCCACCGCCGACCGTGCCGCCGAGTTCGCCCGCATGCGCCGCCTCGCCGGCGACGTCGCCCGCCTGTGGGTGGCCCGCCGCGACGAGCAGGGCCACCCGCTGGGCCTGGCCGAAGCGCTGCCGCCGGCCACCGCGGCCGCCACCCCGGCCGCGAAGACCAGCCCCCGCGCGCTCATCTTCGAGATCGGCACCGAGGAGCTGCCGCCGGCCGAGGCGAGGTCGGCCCGCGACTACGTGCAGCGCGCGCTGACCGAGGGCCTGGCCGGCACCCGGCTCGAGCACGACGAGGTGCGCGTGTTCGCCACCCCCCGGCGGCTGGTCGCGCTGGTCGCCTCGGTCGCGGCTCAGGAGCCCGACCACGTACGCCAGGTGCGGGGCCCGAAGGTCGGCGCCCCGGCCAAGGCGGTCGAGGGCTTCGCGCGCGGCCAGGGCGTTCCCGTCGATCAACTCGAGACGGCGCTCTACGGCGAAGCCGAGCACCACGTCGCCCGGAAGCACGAGGCCGGCGGCGCCGCGGCCGAGGTGCTCGCGCCCGTGCTGGCGAAGGTCGTGACCGGCCTGCGCGGGGCCAAGAACATGCGCTGGAACGACCCGCAGCTCTCGTTCAGCCGGCCGATCCGGTGGCTGACCGCGCTGTGGGGCGACGACGTGGTGCCGGTCGCGGTGGGCACCCTGGCCGCCGGTCGCCGGACCCGGCTGCTGCGTACGGCCTCGGAGCCGATCGTCCAGGTCGCGTCGGCCGAGACCTTCATGGAGACGCTGGCGCTGGCCGGCATCGTCGCCGACCCCGAGGACAGGCACGACCTGATCGTCACCGGCGCGCAGGACGAGGTCTACCCCGAGGGCCGCATCGACGTGGCCGGCGAGTCCGCGCTGATCGAGCAGATCACGTACCTGGTCGAGGCGCCCACCCCGCTGCTGGGCACATTCGACGAGAGTTACCTGTCGCTGCCGGACGCCGTGCTGACCACCGTGATGCGCAAGCACCAGCGCTACCTGCCGGTCCGCGACGCCTCGGGGGCGCTGCTACCCATGTTCGTCACCGTCGCCAACGGCCCGGTCGACGTCGAGCTAGTGCGCACCGGCAACGAGGCGGTGCTGCGCGCCCGCTACGAGGACGCGGCGTTCTTCTACCGCGCCGACCGCAACACGCCGCTGCCGGACATGCGGGAACGCCTGTCCCGCCTGACCTTCACCGACAAGCTGGGCTCGATGGCCGACCGCTCGGGCCGGATCGCCGCCCTGGCCACGTCGCTGGCCGACTCGCTCGGGCTGTCGTCGGCCACGCTCAACCGGGCCGCCCGCCTGGTCAAGTTCGACCTCGGCTCGCAACTGGTCACCGAGATGACGAGCCTGGCCGGCGTGATGGCCCGCGACTACGCCCTGCACGCGGGCGAGCCGCGCGACGTGGCCCAGGCCGTCTACGAGGCCGAACTGCCCCGCAACACCGGCGACGACCTGCCCGCCTCGATCCCGGGCGCCCTGCTCTCCCTGGCCGACCGCCTCGACCTGGTAGCCGGCCTGGCGGCCACGGTCGGCCTGCCCACCGGCAGCAGCGATCCCTTCGCCGTACGCCGGGCCGTGCTGGGGCTGCTGGCCGTGCACCGCGCCCACCCCGCCCTCTCCGGCCTGTCCCTGCTCGACGGACTGCGCTCGGCCGTCGCCCAGCAGCCCGTGCCTGTCCCGGCCACAGTGCTCGACAGTGCCGGCGAATTCCTGGCCCGCCGCCTCGAACAGGCCCTTACCGAGGAGGGCAAGCCGGTCGACCGCGTCCGGGCCGCCCTCCCCCACCACGCCCGCCCATCGGTCGTCGACACGCTGCTGACCCAGCTCGACACCCTCGTCGGCAACCCCGACTTCGTGGCGGTCGCGGCCGCGATCCAGCGGGCCCGCCGCATCCTGCCGCCCGGCACCACCGCCGGCTACGACCCCTCGGTGCTCACCGAGCCGGCTGAGCTGGCCCTGCACGAGGCGGTAGCCGGCGTGAAGCCCACCTGGGGCGCCGACCTGGTCGCCTTCACCGCCGGCGTCGAGCCGCTGGTCGAGCCCCTGGCCCGCTTCTTCGACGAGGTCTTCGTCATGGCCGAGGACCCCGCCCTGCGAGCCGCCCGCCTCGGACTGCTGGCAACCGTCCGCGACCTCGGCGAGGGCCTGCTCGACTGGCCGGAGCTGCGCCTCTAGATCCTTCCACCATCCGAGCTATGCCACACCACCGCAGCGCTCCCGCCGCCGGCGTTTGCTCCGGAGCGCTTCGTGGCGGGGAGTTCAGCCGCGGAGCGTCGCCGGTGAGGCGGTGGCGCGGCGGTTGCGGGCCGGGCGGCGGATGATCCATTCGGCGACTGCGAGGTTGATCGCCCAGCCCAGGATCATCAGGGCGGCTCGCGGGCCGGGCGCGGGTTCGCCGGCTGCCACGGTGTAGGGCGCGAGGGTGAAGGCCTGGGTTCCGGCTCCCAGGGCCAGCGCGTACGACCGGATCATCCAGGCCCGGTGGCGGCGGATGTCGCGGCGGCGGATCGCGCGTACGGCGGTGACCAGGCCGTACGTCATGGCGGCCGAGACCAGGAGGCGGGCGATGTTGACCACGGTGTGGTCGCTGGGCGGCAGGTCGGAGAAGAGGGTGAGCCACGCGCCGCTGAGGGCCACCGCCAGACCGGCCACGACCAGCACCCGGCCGGCGCGGCGGTGCCAGGTGCGGTGGTCGCGGCGGAAGCCGTCGTCGAACTGGAAGGCGCCGACCAGGCTGTAGATCAGCGCGCCGATGATGTGCACGACCACGGGGGCCGGCATCTCGGTGAAACGTTCGGGCGCGGGGGCGCCGGAGGCCAGGGCGCCCAGACGGGCGGCGCCGGCGATGGAGGGGACCAGCGCCAGGGCGATCAACCCGGCCGGGACGAGCTTCGACATTCCCCGATCGTCGCCGGTCGGACGGGCCGGGTCGTCGGTCCGGAGGCTCGAAGGAACCGGGTCGGAAGTCGGGCCTGGGGGCCGTACTTAAGTACGGCTCGGAGCGTCAGCGGGCCAGGACGAGACCCAGCAGGTGTTCGCCGTCGGGGGCGTACTGGGCGTGCATGACGAACCAGGGGAAGGCCCACTCGTCGGCGGCGCCGCCGTGCTGGGCGCGGTCGGGGTCGGTGCTCCGGGTGGGGCGGCCCAGCGCCGCCCACAGGCTGGTGCGGCGGCCGATCGTGCCGCCGCGGCCGGGGATGACGCCACGGAACGGCCGGAAGCCGGTCCGGTCGTCGAAGTGCAGCACGACCCGGGTGACCCGGTCGTACTCGTCGACGGCGACCGACACACCGTGTTCGCGGGACTCGTAGGTGCGGGCGCCCGGGGTGGCCATCAGGCCGTACTCGTGGCTGACGGTCAGGGCCTGCCCTTCGAGCAGGTTCTGTCCGAGCAGCTGGGTCAGGTCGCTTCGCGGGACGACGTTCGGCTGCATGGCGTCACTCCTGGTCAGGGATTCGGGGGTCACTGTAAGCACGTCGAGTTAACTGCGCGTGAACCCGTGCAGCCTTCCCGATCCGTTTCCGTGATCGCTACGCCGACGATGCCTCGTAGTCGGGTTTGTCCCTTCGACTCGTGCCGGGACCCCGGCGACGGACGCCGCGGTGAATCCCGTGGAGGATCACGTGGCCGACCGACGTCAGGTGCTGCGCATGGGAGCCGTGGCCGCGGCTGCCCCCGCGCTCGCCGGAACGGTTGCCGCCCCGGCGCTCGCGCACGGGCCCAAGCACAAGGAGCCTGAGGTCTTCGGGCACCGCGGCGCCTCCGGCTACCGGCCGGAGCACACGCTCGCCTCGTACGAGCTCGCGGCCCGCATGGGCGCCGACTACATCGAGCCCGACCTGGTCGCCACCAAGGACCACGTGCTGGTGTGCCGGCACGAGCCCGAGATCGGCGGCACCACCGACGTGGCCCGGCACCCCGAGTTCGCCGGCCGCCGGAAGACGGTGCTGCTCGACGGCGTCAGCGTCACCGGCTGGTTCACCGAGGACTTCACCCTGGCCGAGCTGAGGACGCTGCGGGCGATCGAGCGCCTCCCCGCCGTCCGCCAGGAGAACACCCTCTACGACGGCCTGTTCCCGGTGCCGACGTTCGAGGAGGTGCTGGAGCTGCGGGGGCGCCTGTCGAAGGAACTGGGCCGCGACATCGGCGTCATCCCGGAGACCAAGCACCCCACGTACTTCCGGCGGCTCGGCCTCGACCTCGAGACCCCGCTCGTACGGACCCTGCGGAAGCACCGGCTCGACCGGCGCGGCGCCAAGGTGTGGATCCAGTCGTTCGAGGCGGCCAACCTGAAGGTGCTGCACCAGCAGTACCGGGTGCAGGTGAACCTGGTCTTCCTGACCGGCGCCGCCGGCGGCCCGTTCAACGACCCGAAGACGTACGCGCAATATCTGACCCCGGCCGGGCTGAAGGAGCTCTCGTCCTACGTGGACGGCATCGGCCCGGACAAGAACCAGGTCATCCCGCGCAACGCCGACGCCACGCTGGGCACGCCGACGGCGCTGGTGCGGGATGCCCACGCGGCCGGGCTCAAGATCATTCCGTACACGTTCCGCGCCGAGAACCAGTTCCTGCCGGCCGACTACCGGGTGGGCGCCGACCCCAACGCCTACGGACGGGCCATCGACGAGCAGATCACGTTCCTGCGGACCGGCATCGACGGCCTGTTCACCGACCAGCCCGACATCGGCGTGCTCAGCCGCACGCTCGCGGACTGACTCTTCCCGAGGTGGCCGCGTCTCCAGGGCGCGGCCACCGTTCTGCAGGCTCAGCCGCCCGCCGCTATCGCACGCTGCTGACCAGGCTCGCCCGATCCGGCTACTTGTCGACGATCGCCGGCCAGAAGTGGTCGAAGCTGATCGTCTTGCCGAAGCCGCTCGCCACGATGTAGGTCAGGCCGAGCAGCACGCCGAGGATGACGACGGCGAACAGCCCGTACGCCAAGGCCTTGCCGGCCGGCCGGGGCGCCGCAGCGTCGGCGCCCCAGGCCAGTGACCGGATGCCCAGCGCGAACAGCACAGGCAGCCCGGCGCCGAGGACGAGACCGGCGGCCAGCACCTTCCAGGCGCCCTCGAGCGCGAATCCGAAATTGCTCACAGGGCCACCTTCTCGGGCGAGGCCGGAGCGGGCGCCGGGACCGGCTCCCACTCGTCGTTGACGTTGTTGTGGTCGACCGGCGCGTGCCGGGACCGCAGCCACATGCCGGCCGCCGCGGCGAGCAGCAGAACGAAGATGACGATCGCGCCGGCGACACCGCCGACGAAGTTGCCCAGGTACCACGTCAGGGCGCCGACGACCGCGGCCGCGGGCAGTGTGATCAGCCAGGTGGCGACCATGCGCCCGGCCACCCGCCAGCGCACCTGCGCGCCGGGCTTGCCCACGCCGGAGCCGAGGATCGAGCCGGTCGCGACGTGGGTGGTCGACAACGCGAACCCGAGGTGGCTGGAGGCCAGGATGACCGCGGCCGACGACGACTCCGCCGCCATGCCCTGCGGGGGCGCGATCTCGACCAGACCCTTGCCGAGCGTACGGATGATCCGCCACCCGCCCAGGTAGGTGCCCAGCGCGATCGCCACCGCGCAGGCCGCCTTCACCCAGAACGGGATGTTCTTCGTGTCCGTCCAGTCGCCGGCCGCGATCAGCGCCAGCGTGATCACGCCCATGGTCTTCTGCGCGTCGTTGGTGCCGTGGGCCAGCGAGACCAGCGAGGCGCTGCCGATCTGGCCCCAGCGGAATCCGTTCTCGGTGAAGCGCGCGGCCACGCCGACCGTCACCTTGTAGATGAGCCAGGTGCCCACGGCTGCCACCACGCCCGCGATGACGGGCGAGATGAGGGCCGGCAGGATCACCTTGCCGACCACCCCGTCGAGCTTCGTGCCGTTGCCGTTCCAGTTCACGCCGGCCCAGCCCAGGCCCGCGACGGTGGCTCCGACCAGCCCGCCGAACAGCGCGTGCGACGAGCTGGAGGGCAGGCCCAGCAGCCAGGTGAACAGGTTCCAGACGATGCCGCCGATCAGGCCGGCCAGCACGATCAGCAACAGCGCCGTGCCGCCGTCGGTGGTGAGCGACTCCTTGGGCGTGCCGTCGGCGTTCTGGATGCGCACGACGGCGTTGCTGACGGTCAGGGCGACCTCGACCGAAAGGAAGGCGCCGATGAGGTTGAGGATGCCGGAGAGCGCAACAGCCGTCTTGGGCCGCAGGGCGCGGGTGGCGATGGAGGTGGCCATCGCGTTCGCCGTGTCGTGGAACCCGTTGGTGAAGTCGAACCCGAGGGCCGTCACCACCACGAGCGCCAGGATCACCGATGTTTCAGTCACCCCGTCAGGGTCGCTGCTGGAAGATCGGACAAGAAGAGTTCAGACGCCGTGAATTTGATATTTCGCGCCCGTTACCCGAGTACTCATGGTCCGTTTACCAGATGTTCAGTTGACGGCTACGTTCCCATGCTGCTGTCCGCACTCTCAGTCGCTGGGCGGATCGGCCAGCGGCCAGCCACCGGCGGCCAGCCGGGCCGACACCCGCACCACGTCCTCGGCGTCGGCCTGCTGCAGCACAGCGTCGTTGATCATGGCTTCGATGTCCTGCGCGTTGATCGGATCGGGGCTGCCCAGGGACTGCTCGGCCAGATCGTTGGCGATCCTGCGGACCTCCTCCTCGGTGAGCTTGCGGCGCAGCACGCCGAGCAGGGCCACGTAGTCCTGCCGGGGCACGCCGGTCGGGTAGCCGGCGCGCAACCAGTCGACGGCGCGGACGAGGAAGTTCGAGCGGCTGCCGGTCACGGTTCCTCCCCTGCTTGTCGACGATCGCCGGACAGACGTGCTCAAGGCTGTTCGTCTTGCCGAAGCCGCCGGCCGCGATGTACGTCATACCCAGCAGAGCGACGAGCACAACGACCGCGAGCAGAACGTACGCCACCAGCCGGCCCACCGGCACCTGCGCGCCGGGCCTGCCGACGACGGAGCCGAGGATCGGGCCGGTCGCCACGTGGGTCGTGCTGAGCGCCGAACCGAGATGGCTGGAGGCCATGACGACCGCCACGACGAAGGGCCGGACCCCAGGGGGTCCGGCCCTTCTTGCTCAGGAGACTGTCAGTTGCTGGGCTGCAGCACGACGGTTGCCGTGCCGGTCTGGGCCGGAGAGCCCGTGTCGGTGTACGAGGCGACGAACACACCGGTCAGGTTGTCCGCGCCGGCGTGCCCGGCGTCGAGGAACGTCTGGATCGAGCCGGTGCAGCCGGACGCCGTGGACAGCGGGTGCCCGTGGGTGTCGTGGCCGAGGACGTAGGTCACCGTGACCCGCGAGCAGTCGACCGGCGCGTCGTCGGTGACCGCCACCTCGAAGTTCACCGTGTCACCGAAGGCGAACGGCTGGCCCGCCTGCGGCGTGGTGAACCGGACGACCGGAGCCGCCGTGCCGACCGGCAGTCGCACCTCGGCCGAGGCCGACCGGCCGGTGCGGTCGGTGACCTTCAGCGTCGGGCGGTAGTTGCCGTTCTCGGTGAAGGTGAACGTCGGGTTGGGCGAGCGCGAGTCGACCCGGTTGTCGTTGTCCAGGTACCACTCGTAGCGCAGGGCGTCACCGTCCGGGTCGGCCGTGCCGGCGCTGGAGAACTGCACCGTCAGCGGCGCCTGGCCCGAGGTCGGTGTCGCCGTGACCTTCGGGGTCGGAGTGCGGTTGCCGCGCACGAAGTCGAACCGGGAGAGCTGCGCGTCCGGGTTCTCGGCGAAGTAGCCGTCGCCGTACTCGAGGACGTAGAGCGCGCCGTCGGGGCCGAACTCGAGGTCCATCGGGTTGTCGAAGACGAGCTCGGGCAGCACCGACTCGATCTTCGTCACCTGGTTGCGCTTGTCGAGCGTGAGCGCCTTGACCCAGTCTCGGGTCCACTCGGCGAACAGCGGCTTGCCGTCGAACGCGGCCGGCCACTTGAACGGCGAGCGCGAGCGCTTGTCGTAGTCGTACGCCGGGCCGCCCATCGGGCCGATGCCGCCGGTGCCCAGCTCCGGGAACTGCGCGCTGGCCGTGTAGGTATAGGCGATCTCGGACTTCTCGACCGGCGGCAGGTTGCGCAGACCGGTGTTGTTGGGCGACTCGTTGACCGGGGCCGCGCAGTTGAACGCCGCGCCGGAGGCGCCGGTGGCGAAGTCGTAGTCGATGTACGGCACGTCGGGTTGCACGCAGTACGGCCAGCCGTAGTTCGCCGGCTTGTCGATGGCCATCCAGCGGCCGTGCCCGGCCGGGCCGCGGGCCGGGTTGGCCGCCCGGGCGTCCGGCGAGTAGTCGGCCATGTAGACGACGTCGGTCTCGGGATCGACGGTGAACCGGAACGGGTTGCGCAGGCCCATCGCGTAGATCTCGGGCTTGGTCTTGGCCGTGCCCTTCTTGAACAGGTTGCCCTTGGGGATCGAGTAGCCACCGTTGCGGCCGACCGTGATGCGCAGCAGCTTGCCGCGCAGGTCGTTGGTGTTGGCCGAGGTGCGCTGGGCGTCGAAGACCGGGTTGCGGTTCGGCCGCTCGTCGATCGGTGCGAAGCCGTCGGAGGAGAACGGGTTGCTGTCGTCGCCGGTGGACAGCAGCAGGTTGCCCTTGCTGTCGAAGTCGATCTTGCCACCGACGTGGCAGCACTGGCCACGGTCGGTCGGCACGTCGATGATCTTCTGCTCGGTGTTCAGCTTGAGCGTGCTGCCGACCAGCTTGAACCGGGACAGCGTCAGGTGGCCCTTGAACCGCGCGAAGTCGGCCGCCGTGCCCTCGGTCGGCGCGTCACCCTCGTTGGTCTGCGGGGTGAGCGGGTCGTCCTTGGGCGTATCGAGCGGCGGCGAGTAATAGACGTAGACCCAGCCGTTGCGCTTGAAGTCGGGGTCGATGGCGATGCCCTGCACGCCCTCTTCGTCGTGCAGGTAGACCGGGATGTTCGCGGCGAGCACGTTGCGGCCGGTGGCGGGCTCGTGAATGCGCACCTCGCCGCCGCGGGCGGTGTGCAGCACCCGCCGGTCGGGCAGCACGGCGAGCGCGATCGGCTCACCCGGCAGGTCGTTGAGGGTGACCTTCTGGAAGTCGGAGGACGGGGGCAGCGGCTGCGAAGAGGATCCTCCGCCGGCCACGGCCACGGACGGAGTGACCAGCAAGGCCACTCCGGCGACGCTGAGGGTTGCCAGACGACGCAGCATCAGAAACGGAGCCCCTCCAGGTAGGTGTACGCACGCTGGGCGGTGACGAGCGCGTCGGCCGGCGTCCGCGGGGGCGAACCGGCGTCGTCACGCTCCACGATGTACTCGATCAGGCCGGCTTCCCGCGCGTGCTCGAAGATGCGGCCGAAGTCGATCAGGCCGTCGCCGGCGTCGGCGAAGCTGGCGTTGATGTCGAGGTCCTTGACATGCACCTGCTTGATGCGGCCGCGGTTCTCCTTGATCAGGTCAACCGGGTCGTGCGCGCCGCGGAAGGCCCAGAACAGGTCGACCTCGAAGTGCACGTAGCGGTTGTCGGTCTCGTTGAACAGGATGTCCATGCCGGTCTGCTTGGTGCCGTTCTGCCGGAAGAACTCGGCGTGGTGGTTGTGGTAGCCGAACGAGATCCCGGCCCGCCGGGCCAGCTTGCCGGCCTTGTTGAGGTCGGCCGCGAAGGCGCGGTAGACGGCGGCGTCCCGGACCGGGCCGTTCGCGCCCTGCCCGAAGAACGGGTGGACGATGAACTTGTTGCCGACGATGTTCGCGTCGTGCAGCGCCGCCTCCCAGGTGGACGCGTTGAACGGCTGCGGGATGCCGACATGGCCGGAGGTGGCGCGCAGGCCGGCGGCGTCGAGAGCGGCCCGGAACTGGGCGGCGGTGCGGCCGACGAAGCCGGCGTGCTCGACCCGGGTGTAACCGATCTCGGCCAGTTCGGCCAGGCTTGCCTCAAGGTTGATGTTCAGCTGATTGCGCAGCGTGTAGAGCTGCACGCTGATCTGATCCTTCGGGACCCGGCGGGAAGAGTGATGGGGGCCGCCGGCGTGCGCGGCCCCGGGCACAGCGATGGTGGCAGCAGCCCCGGCTGCGGCCGCAGCGCCGAGGAGTTGGCGACGGTTGAGGGATTGCGGCATTGCTTCTCCTTCGAACGACATCGTTCGATGAGGTTACCGATGTGTTTCGTTTGAAGTGAAGGTTAGTTTCTTCAGATCAAGCAAAAGTTTCCATCATGTATGCAAAACACCCCGGCCACCGATGGTGACCGAGGCGTTGACGGATATAACTAGGGGTCAGGCGATGCGGGCTTCCGCGTCCACCCGGGACAGCGCGCCGGTGAGGATGGACAGTCCTTCGTGAGCCTCCGCCTCGGTCAGGGTCAGCGGTGGTCCCATCCGCAGCACGTTGCCGTGCAGACCGCCCTTGCCGACCAGCAGGCCGCCCGCCCGGCACTCGTCGAAGACGCGCACCGTCGCCGCGGGGTCGGGCTCGGTGGTGCCGGGCCGGACGATCTCGACGCCGATCATCAGGCCCTTCCCGCGCACCTCCCCCACGCTCGGCAGGTCGAGCGCCCGCAGCCCGGCCAGCAGGATGGCGCCGGTGCGCTCGGCGTTGGCCTGCAGGTCGTGGTCGAGCACATAGTCGAGCACCGCGGCGCCGGCCGCCATCGAGAGCGGGTTGCCGCCGAACGTCGAGAAGCTGATCGCCGGCACCGCGTTCATCACCTCGGCCCGGCCCACCACGCCGCCCAGCGCGAAGCCGTTGCCGATGCCCTTGGCGAACGTGATCAGGTCGGGCGTGACGCCGTGCGCCTGGTACCCCCAGAAGTGCTGCCCGGTGCGCCCCCACCCGGTCTGCACCTCGTCGGCGATCAGCAGGATGCCGCTTTCGAGCAGAACCTTCTGGTACGCCCCCAGGAGACCGTCGGGCCCGGCCACGAACCCGCCGACGCCCTGGATCGGCTCGGCGATGAGCGCGGCCACATCCCCGGCCGTGACCGTGGCCAGCACCTCGCGCAGGTCGTCGACCGCCGCCTCGAGGATGTCGCCGTCGGCCAGCCCGGCCATCCGCCCGCGCAGCCGGTCGCCCGAGGCCAGCCACTGCACGTTCAGCGGGCTCAGCGAACTCGACGACCAGCTGCGGTGCCCGGTGACCGCCATGGTGGCGAACGTCCGGCCGTGATAGCCGTTCTTGATGGCCAGGATCTGGTTGGAGCGGCGCACGTTCGCGGCCATCAGCAGCGCGGCCTCGTTCGCCTCGCTGCCCGAGTTGGTGAAGAAGACGCGCGCGTCGGGGATGCCGGAGACCCGGGCGATCTTCTCGGCCAGCTCGACCTGCTGCCGGATCAGATAGAGCGTCGAGGTGTGCACGACGCCGGTGGCCAGCTGGCGCTGCACGGCCTCGTTGATCTCGGCGACGTCGTAGCCGACCATGTTGGTCAGCACGCCGCCGAAGAAGTCCAGGTAGGTGCGGCCGTCGGCGCCGGTGACCCGGCGCCCCGACCCGGCGACGATCTCGAGAGCGTCGTCGCCGTAGTAGATCGGCATCCAGGCCGGCATTACGGCTCTATGGCGGGCCAACAGGTCGTCGCTCATGAGAGTCTCCCTAGTTGAAGATCAGGTTCAAGGGCAAGAGCTTGATGTCCCAGCGAGGCGGTGGGTACGGACCGTCGCTCCCGCGGGGACCCGCGTGGCTTTCGCTGGCCGCTGACGCGTCCAGAACGCGAAAGCCACCCGGGCGACGTGAGTGAGTGGTTGCGCCCACAAACCCGGACATTCATCGCCAGCCTCGCGGGTGCGGGCGAGCTCGGTGGCCGCTGCCGCGGCTGTCGAGCAGGGCGGCCGCGGCCAAGGCGTCGGCCAGCTGAGCGACGTCGTCCGCGACCAGGCCGACGGTGACGCGTACGTGGTCGGTCTCGAGCGGGGTGACGCAGAAGGGGGTGCCCGGCGAGACGGCGATGCCATGGGCGGCCAGCGCGACCATGGCTATCTGCTGGTCGTCGACGGTCATCCACAGGTTGATGCCGTCGGCCGCGGTGGCGCTCACGCCCCGTTCGCGCAGAGCGCCGAGCACGGCGGCGCGCCGGGCGGCGTACGCGTCCCGGGCCCGGCTCACCTGAGCGATCGCGGCCGGGTCGGTGAGCAGGTCGAGCAACACTCCCTGCAACAGGCGGCTGGACCAGCCGGGACCGAGCAGACGCCGGTCGGCCAGCGGAGCGATCACACTGGCGGGCCCGCCGATCGCGGCCAGCCGCAGGTCCGGGCCGTGTGACTTGGAGAAGCTGGCGACGTGGACCGTCCGCTCGGGCAGCAGGTTTCCCAGGCTGACCGGAGCGGACGAGGCGATGTCCCCGGCGTGGTCGTCCTCGACGGCCACCACGTCCGGAAAGGCTTCGAGAACACCGGCCAGCTCGGCGGCGCGGGCCGGCGACATGCTGACCCCGGTCGGATTGTGCGCCCGGGGCTGCAGGAAGACCGCGACCGCGGGATAGTCGGCGAGGACGCGGCGCAGGTGGGCCGGCCGCATCCCGGCGTCGTCCATCGGCACGCCGACCACCGTGGCGCCGACCGTCTGCAGCAGGTCGAGCAGGGGCGGGAAGGCCGGATTCTCGACCACCACGTGGTCGCCGAACCGCACCACCTCGCCGATCACCCGGTCGAGCGCGTCGAGCGCGCCGTCGACGACGGTCAACCGCTCGGGCGGGTACGGCCAGCGATCGCGCAGCACCGCCTCGAGCGCGGGCAGCACCGGGGCGTCGAGGTAGCTCGTGGTCAGGCGCCCGTCCCCGATCCGCTTGAGCGCGTCGGTCAGATCGGGCAGCAGGTCGTGATCGGGCACGCCGGTGGAGAGGTCGCGCGACGCCGCGGCGACCGCCCCACCGAGTTGCGAGTAGCGCAGGCGCTGCCGGGGCAGCACGGGAGCGGCCACGAAGGTGCCGGACCGCCCACGGGTCTGGATGGCGCCGGCCCGGGCGAGGCTGCGCCAGGCCTCGCTGACCGTGGTGGGGCTGACCCCGAGCTCGCGCGCGACATCGCGGACCGTCGGCAGCCGGGTGCCGGCCGACAGCTGCCCGGCGGTCACCAGGCGGCTCACGGCCGCGGCAATCCCCCGGGCGCTGCGATCGTCGACAGCGCCCGTGATCAGCGCAAGCAAATTACCTCTCCGAAACAGTCCGTTACAACCAGGCAATTGTTCGCCTCAATGTGTGTCATTAGTGTCCTACGGCATCCGGCAGCTTCAAGCAAGTCCTAGCGCTGGGCCTATGACGGGGAGTAGACACACGATCACGGGCGCTTCCACCGCGCCGTTGCATCAACGAGAGGGGCAGTCATGAGCGACATCGTTCGCGCCGCCCTCGTCCAGACCACGTGGACGGGCGATAAGGAATCGATG
This sequence comes from Paractinoplanes hotanensis, assembly GCF_023717965.1. Taxonomy (NCBI): domain Bacteria; kingdom Bacillati; phylum Actinomycetota; class Actinomycetes; order Micromonosporales; family Micromonosporaceae; genus Paractinoplanes; species Paractinoplanes hotanensis. The sequence continues at coordinate 58,572 of NZ_JAMQOL010000070.1, forward strand.
ATCAAGGCGCACGAGGACTACGCCCGCGACGCCGCCGCCCAGGGGGCGAAGGTGATCTGCTTCCAGGAGCTCTTCTACGGCCCGTACTTCTGTCAGGTCCAGGAGGCCGAATACTACGAGTACGCCGAATCCATCCCCGGCCCGACCACCGAGCGCTTCCAGGCGCTGGCGGCCGAGCTCGGCCTGGTCATGGTGCTGCCGATGTACGAGAAGGAGCAGGAAGGCGTCCTGTACAACACCGCCGCGGTGGTCGACGCCGACGGCTCCTACCTCGGTAAGTACCGCAAGCACCACATTCCCCAGGTGAAGGGCTTCTGGGAGAAGTTCTACTTCCGCCCCGGCAACCTCGGCTATCCCGTCTTCGACACCGCGGTCGGCAAGGTCGGCGTCTACATCTGCTACGACCGGCACTTCCCCGAGGGCTGGCGCGAGCTCGGCCTGGGCGGGGCGCAGATCGTGTTCAACCCGTCGGCCACCAGCCGCGGCCTGTCGAGCTACCTGTGGCAGCTCGAGCAGCCGGCCAGCGCGGTCGCCAACGAGTACTACGTCGGCGCGATCAACCGGGTCGGCACCGAGCCGCTGGGCGACAACGACTTCTACGGCCAGAGCTACTTCGTCGACCCCGAGGGCAAGTTCGTGGGCGCGGTCGGCGACACCCACCAACCCGAGCTGATCGTCCGCGACCTCGACCTGGGCCTGATCAAGACGGTCCGCGAGCGCTGGCAGTTCTACCGCGATCGCCGCCCCGAGAGCTACACCCGGACGGTGGAACTGTGAGCATCCTGATCAAGGGTGGCACGGTCGTCGGGCCGTCCGGCGCGTACCCGGCCGACGTTCTCGTGGACGGCGAGACCATCGCGGCGATCTTCGCACCGGGGCAGGGCCCGGCCGACGGTCCCGAGGTCATCGACGCCACCGGCAAGTACGTGATCCCGGGCGGGGTCGACGCGCACACCCACATGCAGCTGCCCTTCGGCGGCACGGCGGCCAGCGACACGTTCGACACCGGCACCCGGGCGGCGGCGATCGGCGGGACGACCACGATCATCGACTTCGCGGTCCAGCGGTACGGCGAGGTGGTGCAGGACGGGCTGGCCGCGTGGCACGCCAAGGCCGACGGCAACTGCCACATCGACTACGGCTTCCACATGATCCTGGGCGGCGTGGACGACGACGCGCTCAAGGCCATGGACCAGCTGGTCTCCACGGAAGGCATCACGAGCTTCAAGCTGTTCATGGCGTACCCGGGCGTCTTCTACTCCGACGACGGCCAGATCCTGCGGGCCATGCAGAAGGCGCGCGACAACGGCGCCATGATCATGATGCATGCCGAGAACGGTCCGGCCATCGACGTACTGGTGAAGCAGGCCCTCGAACGCGGTGAGACCGACCCGATCCATCACGGCCTGACCCGCCCGCAGGAACTCGAGGCCGAGGCCACCAGCCGGGCCATCTGGCTGGCCGGCGTGGCCGCCGACTGCCCGCTCTACATCGTGCACCTGAGCGCCTCGAAGGCCCTGGAGCAGGTGAAGGCCGCCCGCGACCTGGGCCGCAACGTGTTCGCCGAAACCTGCCCGCAATACCTCTACCTGACCCTGGAGGACCAGCTCGGCGCGCCCGGCTTCGAGGGCGCCAAGTGGGTCTGCTCGACGCCGCTGCGCAGCAAGCACGAGAGCCACCGGGCCGACCTGTGGCAGGGCCTGCGCACCAACGACCTGTCGGTGGTGTCGACCGACCACTGCCCGTTCTGCATGAAGGACCAGAAGGAGCTGGGCCGGGGCGACTTCTCGAAGATCCCGAACGGCATCGGCAGCGTCGAGCACCGCGTCGACCTGCTCTACCAGGGTGTCGTCGACGGCAAGCTGTCGCTGGCCCGCTGGGTCGAGACGATCGCGACGACGCCGGCCCGCATGTTCGGCATGTATCCGCGCAAGGGCATCATCGCGCCCGGCTCGGACGCCGACATCGTGCTCTACGACCCGAACGCGCGCACCCGGATCAGCGTCGAGACCCACCACATGAACATGGATCACTCGGCCTGGGAGGGCTGGGAGATCGACGGCAAGGTCGACACCGTGCTGTCCCGCGGCGAGGTCATCAGCCGCGGCGGCGAATACACCGGCCGGGCCGGCCGAGGCAAGTACGTGCCCCGCGCGCTCAGCGACTACCTCCTCTAGAACGGGGGCACGACATGGACATAGGAGTCGTCCTCCAGAACAACCCGCCCGCGATGGCGGTGGTCGAGCTGGCCAAGCTGGCCGAACAAAAGGGGTTCAGCCACGTCTGGACCTTCGACTCGCACGTGCTCTGGCAGGAGCCGTTCGTCATCTACTCGAAGATCCTCGACGAGACCGAGCGGGTGATCGTCGGCCCGATGGTCACCAACCCGGGCACCCGCGACTGGACCGTGCTGGCCTCGATGTTCGCGACCCTCAACGAGATGTACGGCAACCGCACCATCTGCGGGATCGGCCGGGGCGACTCGGCGCTGCGGGTGCTGGGCGCGCAGCCGCAGTCGCTGGCTCAGCTGCGGGAGTCGATCGGGGTCATCCGCGGGCTGGCCAACGGCGAGAAGGTCGAGCTGCGGGGCACGGAACAGCAGCTCGCGTGGGCGTCCGGCAGCCGCCTGGAGGTCTGGGTGGCCGCGTACGGGCCGAAAGCCCTGGCCCTGACCGGCGAGGCCGGCGACGGCTACATCCTGCAGCTGGCCGACCCGGACATCGCGGCCTGGATGATAGGCGCCGTGCGACGGGCGGCCGAGCAGGCGGGCCGCGACCCGATGGCGATCAAGTTCTGCGTGGCCGCGCCCGCCTACGTGGGCGACGACCTGGCCCACCAGCGGGAGCAGACCCGCTGGTTCGGGGGCATGGTGGGCAACCACGTGGCCGACATCGTCAACCGCTACGGCGGCGACGGCACGGTGCCGCAGGTGCTGACCGACTACATCAAGGGCCGGCAGGGTTACGACTACGCCGAGCACGGACGCGCGGGCAACACCCACACGTCGTTCGTGCCGGACGAGGTGGTCGACCGCTTCTGCATCCTCGGGCCGGTCGAGAACCACCTCAAACGCCTGGAGGAACTACGGGCGCTCGGGGTCGACCAGTTCGCGGTCTATCTGCAGCACGACGCCAAGGAGGAAACCCTTCAGGCGTACGGCGAGAGCATCATCCCGGCGCTCTCGTGAAGCGATTTCTGTACGTCCTCCTGGGGCTCGCGGTCGCCGCGGCGCTCTGGGAGGGCTACAAGGTCGTCGGCAACCCCGAGGGCACGGTGCTGTTCGGGGTCCGCATCCTGCCGCGGGCCGACGACCTATCGATGCCCCACCTGTGGACTGTGCTGGAACGGCTCGGCCGCCCCGAGCTAACGGGCGGCCGGCCAGTCTGGATCGTGGTGGCCCAGGCGTGCCTGTTCACGCTCGGCATCACGGCCGCCGGCTTCGTCATCGGCGCGCTGGTCGGGCTGCTGCTGGCGGTGGCCATGGAACGGTTCCGCGTCGTCGAGCGCGGGCTCCTGCCGTACGTGATCCTCTCGCAGACTGTCCCCCTGGTCGCGCTGGCGCCGCTGGTGGCCGGGTGGGGCGGCACGATCATGCCGCCCTGGGCGGTGGTCTCGGTGATCGCCGCCTACCTCGCGTTCTTCCCGGTCGCGGTGGGCATGCTGCGCGGTCTGCAGTCGCCGTCGGCGAGCGGGGTCGAGCTGATGCGCAGCTACGCCGCCGGCTGGTGGCGCACGCTGGTGAAGCTGCGGTTCCCGTCCGCCCTGCCCTATCTGTTCCCGGCCCTGCGGCTGGCCGGCGCGGCCGCCGTGGTCGGCGCCGTGGTCGGCGAGATCTCCACCGGCACGCGCGGCGGCGTCGGCCGCCTGATCATCGAATACTCGCGCGAGGCCACGTCGGACCCCGCGAAGGTCTACACCGCGATGCTCGGGGCCGCCCTGCTCGGCCTGGTCGTCGCCGGACTCGTCAGCCTGCTGGAGCTGCCGTTGATGCGGCACCGCCGCCACGTGGAGGTGGCTACCCTATGACTGCCGTCGTCGTCTCGTCCGTGACGAAGATCTTCAACCGGGGGCGTACGGATGAGGTGGCCGCCCTGTCCGATGTCGACCTGGAGGTGCGGGACGGCGAGTTCGTCTCGCTGATCGGCCCGTCCGGCTGCGGCAAGAGCACGCTGCTGCGGCTGATCGCCGACCTCATCGAGCCGTCCACCGGCACGGTGACCGTGGCCGGCCAGGGCGCCGCGAAGGCCCGCAAGGAGCAGGCGTACGGCATCGCGTTCCAGCAGGCCGGCCTCTTCGAGTGGCGAACCGTGCTGCGCAACGTCGAGCTGCCGCTGGAGCTGCGGGGCCTGTCCAAGCGGGAGCGCAAGGCACGGGCCGAACAGATGCTGGCGCTGGTCGGGCTCGAGGACTTCGCCGGGCACTACCCCGCCCAGCTCTCCGGCGGCATGCAGCAACGGGTGGCGATCGCCCGCGCCCTGGCCGTGCAGCCGCCGCTGCTGCTGATGGACGAGCCGTTCGGGGCGCTCGACGAGATGACCCGCGAACGGTTGCAGTCCGAGCTGCTCGGCATCTGCGCCAAGACGGGCACCAGCACCGTCTTCGTCACCCACTCCATCTCGGAGGCGGTGTTCCTGTCGAACCGGGTGGTCGTGATGTCGGCCCGGCCCGGGCGCATCACCGCCTCCATCGAGGTCGACCTGCCGAGCCGCGACGACGCCGGCCGGCAGTCACCGGCCTACTTCGACAAGATCACCGAGGTCCGGCAGGCCCTGCGCGGCACACCAGCCGCCGCCTCTTCGCCCCGCAGCTCCGAAAGCGCCGCCGCCGGAACGGACGCGCGATGAAGTGGGCCCGCGCGGCGCTGCCGCCCCTGATCGTCGGCGTTCTGGCCATCGTCGCGTGGGAGCTCACCGTCTCGCTCGGCCGGATAGCTCCGTTCATCCTGCCGGCGCCGTCGGCCATCTGGAACGAGCTGGTCGAGCAGCGGCAGAACGTGTGGGAGGCGGCGCTGGCCAGCGGCGAGAACGCGCTGATCGGCCTGGTCGCCGGAGCCGCCCTGGGCGTGCTGGTGGCGATGGCGGCCAGTCGGTTCAAGCCGCTGACCGAGGTGTCGATCCCGTTCGCGGCCGTTCTCAACGCGCTGCCGATCATCGCGCTCGCACCGATCCTCAACAACATGTTCGAGTCGACCAGCAGCATCCCGCGGCGGTTGGTCACCGCGATCATCGTGTTCTTCCCGGTCTTCGTGAACACGTTGCGCGGCCTGCGCGAGGTCAACCCCATCCATCAGGAGCTGATGCACGCGTACGCCGCCGGCGGATGGACCTTCGCCCGGAAGGTGCGGCTGCCCGGCGCCCTCCCCTATGTCTTCACCGGCCTGCGGCAGGCGTCGTCGCTGGCCGTGATCGCCGCGGTCGTGGCCGAGTACTTCGGCGGTCTGCAGACCGGCCTCGGCTCCCGCATCACGTCGGCCGCCGCGTTCACCGCGTATCCCCGGGCCTGGGCCTTCGTGGCCGGCGCCTGCCTGCTCGGACTCGTCTTCTACCTCACCACGCTGTTGCTGGAGCGCCTGGCCATGCCCTGGCGCACCCGCCTCATCGCCTGAGCACCCCAAGGAATCCCACCGCAAAGCCCGCCCACCGCAAAGCCCGCCCTCCCAGGGGGCCCCCATCCAACACAGCCATCCTCCCAAAAACAGCGAACTCTCGCGGGAGGCCTGTGGACAACAACCGGGCCGGCCTGTGGACAACAGCCCGTCAGGTGAAGACACCTCCGGAGGTATCCATGCGACGAATCCGAATACTCACTGCTATCGCCGCCGCATCCGCGATGATCGTGGCGGGCTGCGGCACCGCCGATCAGGACTCGGCCACCCCCGCCCCCGGTGGCAGCGGCGGCGCCCTGACCCCCGTCAAGCTGCAGCTCCAGTGGTTCTTCCAGGCTCAGTTCGCCGGCTACATCGCCGCCGTCGACCAGGGCTTCTACAAGGAGCAGGGCCTGGACGTGCAGCTGCTCGAGGGCGGCGTCGACATCGTGCCGCAGACCGTGCTCGCCCAGGGCAAGGCCGACTATGCGATCGCCTGGGTGCCCAAGGCGCTCGCCTCCCGCGAGCAGGGCGCCGGCATCACCGACGTCGGCCAGATCTTCGGCCGCTCCGGCACCTACCAGGTCGCCTGGAAGGACAGCGGCATCACCAAGGCGGCCGACCTCAAGGGCAAGAAGGTCGGCAACTGGGGCTTCGGCAACGAGTACGAGCTGTTCGCCGGCATGACCAAGGCTGGGCTCGACCCGGGCAAGGACGTCACCCTCGTGCAGCAGCAGTTCGACATGCAGGCGCTGCTGAAGAAGGAGATCGACGCCGCCCAGGCGATGAGCTACAACGAGTACGCCCAGCTGCTCGAGGCCAAGAACCCGGCCACCGGCAAGCTCTACACGCCCGACGACTTCTCGATCATCGACTGGAAGGCCGAGGGGTCCTCGATGCTCCAGGACGCGGTGTGGGCCAACACCGAGAAGCTCAACGACCCGGCGTACCAGCAGCAGACCGTCAAGTTCCTGACCGGCACGATCAAGGGCTGGGCGTTCTGCCGCGACAACGCCGAGAAGTGCCGCGACCTGGTGGTGGCCAAGGGCTCGAAGCTCGGCAAGAGCCACCAGTTGTGGCAGACCAACGAGACCAACAAGCTGATCTGGCCGGCCCCCGGCGGCATCGGCGTGATCGACGAGGCGGCCTGGAAGCAGACCGTCGACATCTCGATGACCACGAAGAACCAGACCGGCGACACCGTGCTCACGAAGGCGCCGGAGGGCCTGGCTTTCACCAACGACTACATCAACCAGGCCATCACCGCCGCCAAGAGCGCCGGGGTCGACGTCAACGGCACGTCGTTCCAGCCCACGACCGTCACCCTCACCGAGGGCGGCGCCTGACCGCGGCCGCCGCGGGTGGTCCCGTCAGATCGGGACCATCCGCGCGGCCAGCGCCACCGCGGTGAGGTCGCCGTCGCGCAGCTTGCCCGCGGCCGCCACCGCGCCCAGGCTTTCCAGCCGCTGCGCCGTCGCCTCGACCAGTTCGTCGTCGCCGCTCAGCAACCGGCGGGCGATCCGCGCCTGCCAGGGGGTCAGATCGGCGTACGCGCACTGGTCGAGCGCGGTGATCGTCGCCGCGTCGAGGGTGCCCGCGAGGGCCCGTTCGGTGACGACGCCGAGCAGCCAGTCGGGCCACCAGCCGTACTTGCCGACGACCAGGCCCGATTGCACGGCCGCGGCCGGGGTCTGTCCCGCGCCGATCAGGCGCATCGCCAGGTCCATGTCGAACCGCTGGAGCCGCATGCCCTCGACGAAGACCCGGAGCAGCGGCATCGTCCCGACGAACGGCTCCGCGGCGGCGGCGCCCTCCGCGAAGCGGCCACGCAGGACATCCAGCAGCGCGTACGCCTCGACCAGGTTCTCCTCGCCGGCCGCGCGCTCGCTCAGTCGCTTCACCGTCGCCTCCAGACGGTCGACCGCATGCGCGGCCCGCTCGCTGAGCTCCGCGCTGGCCGGCCGGTTCAGGTAGAGCACCATCACGTCGGCGGCGATCTCGGCCTCGCGCCGCAGCAGCCGTGACGTGATCTTGGGCAAGATCTCGTCGCTGAGGCCCTCGGTGACCGACGCGCCGTCGAATCGCTCGGCCGCGGTGAGGAACTCGGTCCACCAGGACACCGGGTGTCGGCTCGAGTTCATGGTCGGCTCTCCCCCTCCGGGAGTCGCGGGTTCAACATTCCGGTCTTGACCAGGGTGCGGCTCAGCGGCCGGGTCAGCTCGGCCAGGCGGACGCAGGCCTCGGCGCCGATCGCGTCGTAGGCCGGCTCGGCCAGGCGGTCCGTGGTCGCCTCCAACTCGGCCCGCAGCGTCCGCCCGGCGTCGGTGAGACCGCCCTCGGCGTCCAGCAGGCCGCGCGCCCGCAGTCCCTCGGCGGCCCCGGCCCAGGCCTCGCGCCGCCAGCCCCGGCTGACCCGCAGGAACCGCTCGTCGGCCTCGCCCGACGCGACGTGCAGCAGCAACGCCTCGATCCCGCCGACGCCGGCGGCGACCAGCGCCGCCACGTGCCCGTCGCCGCGGAACTCCCGCAACAACGTCTGCGCGTGCCAGAGCACCAGGTGCGGTTCGCCGGGCCAGGGCAGCTCGGCCTGCGCGGCGAACAGCGGGCGGCCCTGCGGCCACGCGGTCGCGGCCTCGGCCGCCGCCCGGGCCAGGGCAGCCGCCTCGGCCACCTCGGGTGAGGCGAGCGTGGCGGCGCCCAGGCCGCGGGTCAGCGCGGCATCCACCGCGGACAGCCGGGCCGCGGCCATCGCGGCCGGGGTGGTGCTCGCCCACACCGCGGGCAGGGCGCGGGCGACCAGGGCGGGGTTGAAGTTGTAGAAGGTGGCGGTCACGAGGCCCGGACCGCACTCGCCGAAGGCGGCGGCGCGGGACGCGAAGTAGCCGTCCTGCGGGCCGACACCCAGTTCGGCGTAGCGCGTGGGAGCCTCCGGCGCGAAGTAGATCATGGCGTGGATCGGCTCGGTCACGCGCCACGCCCGCCGCTGCGGCGACTCACTCATTCCGGTCCTCATTTCCCGTTCCACGGCAGTTCCTCGACTACGGCGTTCTCGATCGGCGCGGCCGAGTGCTTCGGCGGGGGCCGGTCCGTGACGGTGTGCCACGTGCCGGCCGTGCGGGCCGCGGGCCGGGTCACCATGTGCACCGGCAACGGCGGCGGGGCGAACGGCCCCGCGCCCCAGCGCACCCAGATCGCGACCCGCCCGGCCGCGGCCTCGGCCAGCAGCTTGTCGACCGTGCGGGGCCGGTCGAGCCGGTCGATCTCGATCGCGAGCGGCGGCCCGTCGGGGCGGGCGCAGGCCACGTCGAGCACCGAGTGACCCCGCAACGGCGGAGGCAGCGGAAAGACGCTGGGCGCCCGGCGGTAGACCCGCCAGCCCCGGTCCTCGCCCCACTCGGCGATCGTATCGATGATGCGCCCGGTCGCCTGGTCGTTGCCCAACTCGGCGAAGTGCAGCGCCGCCAGCCGATCGGCCAGGGACCGAGCCGTCCGGGTGCCGTCGTCCGCTGTGTCCATCGCCAAACCCTAAGCCCCGGCGCCGATCCGTTCGGAGCGACGCGACAGCATCTCCGTCATCCGTTCCGCCGGCATCGGCCGGGCCATGTGGTAACCCTGACCGAGGGTGTACCCGAGCAGGCGCAGCCGGTCGGCCTGCTCCTGGCTCTCGATCCCCTCGGCCACGGTGTCCAGGCCCAGCGCGCCGGCCAGTTGCGCCACCGCGTGGGCCACGGCCTGGCGGGCCCCGGCCGCGGGCGAACCGGGCTCGTCGAGCTCGATGCCGTCGACGAACGACTTGTCGAGCTTGATGATCGAGGCCGGGAATGAGCGCAGCAGGCTCAGCGACGACTCGCCCGTGCCGAAGTCGTCGAGGGCCAGGCGTACGCCCATCGCGTGCAGCTCGTGCAGGGCGCGCGAGACCTGCTGGCCGCGCAGCACCGCCGACTCGGTCAGCTCGAGGACGAGCCGGTCGGCGGGCAGGCCCGTCTCGGCCAGCGCGATCCGCACGTCCTCGACGAAGTCCGGGTCGTGGAGCTGGCGCACCGACACGTTGGGCGCGACCTTCTGCAGGGCGTCCGGGCCGAACTCGGCGAGCCACGCCGCAGCCTGCCGGCATGCCTCGCGCAGCACGAACCGGCCCAGCGGCACGATCAGCCCGGTGGCCTCGGCGGCCGGAATGAACTCGGCCGGCGGCAGCAGGCCACGGGTCGGGTGATCCCAGCGGACCAGCGCCTCGACGCCGATCACGGTGCCCTCGCCGAGCGCGACGATCGGCTGGTAGTGCACCCGGAACTCGCCGGCGTCGAGTGCCCGCCGCAGGTCGCCGCCGAGGCGCGCGTGCGCCAGGACGGGCTCTTCCATGCCGTCGTGGAAGCGCACCCGGTTGCCCTTGCCGCGCTGCTTGGCGGCGTACATGGCCAGGTCGGCCTGTCGCAGCAGCTCGTCGAGCTCGATGCCCGGCGCCGCGGTGGCGATGCCGATGCTGGCGTGGGTGAGCAGGCGGTGGCCGCCGATCGGCGCGCAGAGGGCGTCGAACAGCCGGTCGGCGACGGTCTCGCCGAGCGGGTTGGGGCGGGTCAGCAGCACGGCGAACTCGTCGCCGCCGAGCCGGGCGGCCAGCCCGTGCGGGCCGACCACGTCCTTGAGCGTCGCCGCCACAGCCACCAGCAGCTCGTCACCGACGTCATGGCCGAGCGAGTCGTTGACCGCCTTGAAGTCGTCGAGGTCGACCAGCAGCACGGTCGCCTCGCCGGCCGCCATCGCCGCGAGCACCCGTTCCCGGAACAGGCTGCGGTTGGCCAGGCCGGTGAGACCGTCGTGGCTGCTGTCGTGCCGCAGCCTCTCCTCGGTCGCACGCTTCTCGTCGAGCAGGCGGCGGTTCTCCCGGGTCGCGGTCAGCTGGCGCACGGCGATCAGGGCGGTGAGCACGACGACGGCCACCACGACCACGCGGTCCTGCCAGGTGAGGCCGCCGCGCAGCACCCCGAGCAGCGAGGCGTCGATCGCGATCATGGACAGGTAGGGCAGCCACACGTTGATCGGCCGCGACCTCGTCCCGGCCGATCGCCCCTGCTGGAGGGCGGCCCCCGCGACGAGCAGGAAGGCGGCGGGCATGACGACCGCCTGGGCGAGCAACGCGCCCCGGTCGCCGTAGAGCGACAGCAGCGCGATGCCGCCCGAGAGCAGCCCCGCCGACGCGATCAGGCGCAGCGCCCGCCGGTCGACCGGGCCGCCGACGACGTACGAGACCTTGACGACCGCGCCGAGGCCGACGACACAGGCCAGACCGGTGATCACCAACGATTGCGTGGTCCATCGGTCGGCCGCGGTGGCCATGGGAACGAGTCCGAACATCCAGATCACGCTACCGCCGCCGACGAAGGCGATCGCCCGGTCGACGAGTTGCTTGCGACGGGCCGCGGCGCCGGAGACACCCACTGGCACCCGGACGACGGCCCACATCGAGGCCAGCAGGCCCGCGCCGGCCAACGCGGCCGTGCTGTACGGCATGTCCGGCAGTACGGGTGAGATCTGGAAAGCGATGATCGCGAACCAGGCGTAGCCCACCGTGAGCCCGACGCTTCCGGCCAGCATCAGGCGCCAGAACCGGCGGCCCGCGGGCTCGAGCCGGGCCCCGCGCAACACGGCGACGATCGCGCCGACGGTGGCCACCCCGCCGAGCGGGCTGAAGAGGTAGGCGATGGCGTCCGGCCCGAGCCGGGTCAGGAACCAGAACACGCCCGTCAGGGTGACCACGACCGCAGCGAGGACGAACCGCAGGGGCGCGCGCTGGTCGATGGTCACCTCGACGGAATCGGCAGCGCCGCGCGGCATCGTAGGAATCCGCACTGCGACCTCCTTCACGGCTTCGTGGGCTTCACGGGCTGAAAGTCGCCCGGCGGCGGGCGCGGGGCAGCAGGATGGAACGCATGGAGCACAGCCGGGAGGACGAGATCCGCGACCGTCTGGCCGACATCGCCGGGCCCGACCCCGGTCCGGCCGAGCGGGCGCTGCTCGGCCGGCTGATCCGGTCGTACCTGGCGAAGACCCCGGCCAACGTCGACCGCCTCGGTGAGCTGTTGCGCGGCGGCGACACCGCCACGCTGCGCGAGCACGCGCACGCGATGAAGGGGTCGGCCTCGAACATCGGGGCGAACAGCCTGGCCACCGTCTTCGCCGAGGTCGAGCAGGCCGCCTGCCAGGGCATCGTGGGAGACCCCGAGCTGACGCTGGGCCGGATCGCCTGCGAGCAGGCGCTGGTCCTGGAGATCCTCGAGAAGCTGGCCGACGCGGACGAAGCCCAGGTTCCGTTTCGTAGTTGAGGCGGGGCTGCGCGGCGGTCTCACCCCGACTACGAAACAGAACCTAGAACCGGCGCGCGCCGGGCACGGCGAGCACGGGCTCGACGATCTCGATCATCCGGGCGAAGTTGTTGAGCCGGTCGAGCAGCAGCTCGGTGACGACCATGCCGCGGCCGATCAGCACCAGGCCGTTGGTGGCCACGATGTCCTCGGCCACCCGCATGCCGACCTCCAGGTCGACCACCCGCAGGCCGCGGACCTTGTCCTTGACCTGGACGCAGCCCTTGACCTTGCGCAGCGCGGCCAGCACCGGCAGGGCGCTGTGGTCGCGGCACTCGAGCACGGTGATCGCGCTCTCCACCTCCAGGCCGCGGCTCTCCAGCGTCTCGAACTCGATGGCCGTGCGCACCACGTCGACCGCGGTCTCGACCAGCGGGCCCGGGTGCGGCGGCGGGTTCAGGCCCAGCCCGCGGACGATCTTGATGACGTCGGAGAGGTTGGGGATGTTGCGCAGCAGCTGGACGGCGACGCCGGGCATCGCGTCGACCATGCCCTGCTCGTCGTCCGTGCAGGGCATGCCCTTGTCGAGCTTGACCAGCACGCTCGGTGGCAGGGTGACCGCGCCGAGCTGGGAGGCCATGGCGGCCACCTCGATCTCCCACAGCGCGTCGAGCTGCATGTCGTGGCAGAGCTCGGAGACCAGCGTGCGGATGCGGCCGGCCCGGGCGAACGCGAGCGGGCTGGCCAGTTGCAGCACCCCGAACAGGGCCTGGAGGCTGGCCTTGAGCGTCTTGTCGAGCAGCTGGCGGTCGGCGGTCGACCGGGCGTGCAGCTCGACCGCGGCGTGCACGGTGCTGCGCAGCTCGTCGGTGCCGACCGGCTTGGCCAGGTAGCGGTAGACACCACCGTCGTTGATGGCGGCGATGGCCGAGTTCAGGTCGCTCTGCGCCGTGTGCAGCACGCGGGTCGTGTCCGGGTACTCGACCTGGATGCGGCGCAGCAGCTCGACGCCGTCCATCTCCGGCATGCGCAGGTCGCTGATCACAGCCGCGACCGGGCCCGACGACGCGAGCAGGCGCAGCGCCTCGGTCCCGCTCGCGGCCACCAGCACCTTGTGATCGCGGCGCAGCTGCAGCGAGAGGGTCTCGAGGATGGCGCTCTCATCGTCCACGAGCAGCACGGTCGGCCGTCCGGTCATTCTTGTCCCCCGCGAATGGCGTCGATGTCGTCCCTGTGCCTGCCTGATCGGACGCTCGGCGACGGCGGCTAAGCGTTTTCCCCACCGGCAACGATCGGCAACCGGATGAACACCGTCGTGCCGTACGGCGGGTGACCGCTGAGGCGGATGGTGCCCCCGTGCAGTTCGACGATCGCCCGGGCCAGGCTGAGCCCCAGTCCCTTGCCGGCGATGCCCTGGTGCCGCACGTTGCTGGCGCGGTAGAACCGGTCGAAGACGCGGGCCCGCTCCTCGGCCGGGGTGCCGATGCCGTGGTCGGTCACGGTCAGCTCGGCCGTGCCCGCCCGTTCGACCAGCACGACCTCGACGTCGCCGCCGCACGGGCTGTACTTGATCGCGTTGGCCAGCAGGTCGTCCACCACCTGCCGCAGCCGGCGGGCGTCACCGGCCAGCGGCAGCGGCGTCTCACGCTCGTGCACCAGGCGCACCCCGTTGGCCGCCGCCGCCGCGCGGGCGGTGGCCAGGGCTTCGGTGACGACGGCCGCGAGGTCGACCGGCTCCTTGCGCAGCGCCACGTGGCCGGAGTCGAGGCCGGCCAGGTCGAGCAGGGTGTCGACCACGGCCCGCAGGCTGGACGCGTTGCGGTGCACGGCGTCGACCATCGCCCGGCTCTCCTCGTCGAGCGCGGAGCGTTCGTCGCCGAGCATCGCCGCGCTGGCCACGATCGAGGTGAGCGGCGTGCGCATCTCATGGCTGACCAGCGCGATGAAGTCCTCCTGGGCGCGGGCGAGCTGCCGGGCCAGCGCCTCGGCCCGGCGCAGCGTGACGTAGACGCCGATCCGGGCGGCCACGCCGTCGAGCAGGAGCGCCAGCAGGTCCTCGTGCGGCTCGGGCGCACTGCCGTAGCAGGTGAGCACGCCCAGCACGGAGTCCGCGTCACGCACCGGCACGGCGAGGACCGTCCGGATGCCGGCCCGCAGGCAGGCCGCGGCCCGCCGGCGCTCGGCCTCGCTGCGCAGCGAGGCCGAGTCGGCGATGTCGGGCACCCAGAGCGGCCGGCCGGAGGCCCATACTCGCCCGGTGACGCCGGTGCCCTTGACCGGCGCGAACGTGAGCACCTCGTCCAGCTTTGCGCCGGGCGCCCACCACCGGCCACCGAGGGTGAGCTCGCCGGTGTCCTCGTCGGCCAGCCACAGCTCGGCCGCGGGCCAGCCCAGGGTGGCGCCGAGCGCGGCCAGCACCCCGGGCGCGGCTCCGGTCGCGCAGTCCGCGGTGCGCAGCGCCTCCTCGACGGCCCGGTGGCACTCACGGAACCGCTCGGCCCGGCGCAACGCGGTGACCTCGCGGGCCACCGCCACCGCGCCCAGCCGGCTTCCCTCGGCGTCGAGGATGGGCTGCGCGGTGGCGGCGATGATCCGCTCGCGGCGCCCGGCCACCCGGACGATCAGGTCGGTGTCGACCCGCTCGCCGCGCGCGGCCCGCTGGATCGGCGATTCCCGCCACGGCACAGCCCGGCCGGCCTCGTCGAACAGGGCTCCGGTCGCCCGGGCCGGATAGAGCCGGGCCGCGGCGTCGACGGGCAGCCCGATCAGTTCGCGCACCGACCGGTTGACCACGGTGATGTCCCCGTCGGTGTCGGAGGCGATCACGCCCACCGGCAGGTTGTCGACCAGCGCGGCCAGGTAGGAGTCGCAGCCGGAGGGACGGGCGAGCGCGGTCAGTTCGGTCAGGATGCGGGTGTGCTCGCCGGTCCAGCGGCGCGGGCCGGGATCGAGCACGGCGAGCGCGCCCACCGGCCGCCCGCCGTCGTCGAGAACCGGCACAGCCAGGAAGGAAGAGGCCTGTTCGCGTTGCACGGACCGGCCGGCTGAGACGGCCCAGCGGGCGACGTCGGCGTCGGGCGGGCCGGGGCCGCCGGCCAGCAGCACGCCCTCACGGTCGACCAGCGTGAGCTGGGCCTCGGGCGCGCCGAGCAGGCGGGCGGCGAGCCGGGCCAGGGCGTCGGGGGCGAGCGGAAGGGCCGGCAGGGTGTGCTTGGCCGCGCGAACCGCGCCGAGGCGGTCCGGATCGGCCAGAACGGCCTCGTCGACCACGACCATGGGTTGCCCGTTCCCCCACGCGGCCTGCCCCGCCACTGCCCTCCCGCGCACCGCGGGCTCGCGCTATTTATACCCCCAGGCCCGCTTTCATATACCCCATGGCAAAAATCTGTTTCAGGCGGATACGGGCCACATTGCCGGGCAGCCGGAGTCGGCCCCGGAATGCCCGTGCGCACCGAGCTCGGTCAGCTCGTTGACGACCTCGCGCAGCCGGTCGTTCGGGCAGGGCTTGAGCAGCACCACGCAGACGCCGGCGGCGACCGGCGCGCTGTCGCCCGGGTGCAGGTGGCCACTGAGCATGACGATCGGGGTGTCCCGCAGTTCGGGGTGCTCGCGGATCGCCTTGGTCAGCTCCAGCCCGTCCATCCGCGGCATCCCGAGATCGGTCAGCACCACGTCGGGCCGGTTCGCCACGGCCATCTCGAACGCCCGCTGCCCGTCGGGCGCGTGCGACACCGTGTAGCCGGCCCGTTTGAGCAGCCGGCTCAGGATCAGGGCGATGTCTTCGTCGTCCTCGGCGATCAGTACTGAGGGCATCTTCGCTCCGCTGTTCGGGGCCACAACGCAAGCATGCGCCCGACAAAGACCGGGATGTGCCGGTTTCGCGTTATGACTTCCCGGCCACCCCGACGAGAAAGGCGCCCTCGGCGGTCGCGCTCTCGCACTGCCGGCCCGGCACCGAGCACCACGACCCGAAGGACTGCACGCCCGGCTCGCGAAGCACCCAGTCACCGAAGAGCGCGGCGGTCTCGGCCTCGTCCCGCCCGACCATCGGGGCCGTGGTGTTGTTGTAGATGCGGCGCACCTGCTCGACGCGCGGCGAGGAACTCTTGCGACTGGCGTGGGTCACCGCGAGCAGGCTGCCCGGGGGCACGGCCGAGCGGTACGTTCCGAGCGCCGCCAGCAGCCGCCCGGTGTCGGGAATGAAGTGCGCGACCGAGACCAGCAGCAGGCACACCGGCCGGGCGAGATCGAGGGTTTCCCGTACGGCGGGGGCCGCGAGCGCCTCGGCCGCGTCCAGCAGGTCGCCGTAGAGGATGTCGGCCCCCGGATCGCCGTCGAACTGCCGCCGCCCGTGCACGAAGGCCACCGGCTCGATGTCGACCCCCACCACCCGGCTCCGCGGGTTCAGCCGGCGCGCAACGTCGAACGTGTCGCCGACGGCCGGGATGCCGCAGCCCAGGTCGAGGAACTGCTCGACCCCCGACTCGACGGCCAGCCGCACCGACTCGCGCAGGAACTGCCGGTTGAGCCGCAGGACAGCCGGCAGCTCGGGCATCGCGCCCCGGGCCGCGGCCGCCGCCTGCCGGTCGGCGGCGAAGTTGTGCCGGCCACCCAGCAGGAAGTTGTGGATGCGGGCCACGCTGGGGCGCTGCGGATCGACCTCGGGCAGCACGGCCGCCTGCTCCCCCAGCACGTTCATGGCCCGAGCGTAGGCAAAGCCCCCCGCCCGACCCGCCGGAATCGATAAGGTGGTCCGGTTATGGGCGAAACGTACGGATCGACCAGGTCCGAGGTGCCCGCGCTGATCGGCGCGATGGTGCGCTCGGCGCACGACGCCGTCTGGACGGTCGGCCCCGGCTTCACTGTGCAGTCCTGGAACCCGGCCGCCGAGACGCTGCTCGGCTGGGGGGCCGGCGAGATCGTGGGACGCAGCGCCGACCTGCTCGTCCCGCCCGACCGGCGCGACGACCAGCGCGAGATGCTGACCCTGCTCACCGCGGGCGCCCGGATCGAACGCTTCCGCACCCAGCGCCGCCACCGGGACGGCCACTGGGTGCTGGTCACCCTCTCGATGTCGCCGCTGCGCGACGGCGAGGACCAACTCGGCTTCACCGTGATCGCCCGCGCCGTCGGGCACCGGGAACGGCTCGAGTCGAGCCTGCAGGCCCTGCTCGAGGCGGCGCCGGACGCGTTCGTCGGTATCGGCGACGACGGCCGCGTCGTGCTCGCCAACGTGCAGGCCGAGCAGCTCTTCGGCGAGACCCGCAACGGCCTGCTCGACCGCCCGATCGACGACCTGCTCGACGTGCCCCTGACCGGCTCGCCCGATCCCGGGGCCGAACCGGCCACGGCGCGCCGGATGGACGGCAGCACCGTGCCGGTCGAGGTGTCGATGAGCCCGCTGCCCACCGAGGAGGGCCGGCTCCGCTGCGCGGTGATCAGGGACATCACCGAACGTGTCCGGGCCCAGGATCGGGTGCGGCAGTTGCAGGCCGAGGCCGAGCGGGCCCGGCTGGACGCGCAGCTGCAGCGCACTCAGCGCCTGGAGGGCCTGGGCCAGCTCGCCGGCGGCGTGGCGCACGACTTCAACAACCTGATCGCCGTGATCGCCAACTACGCGACGTTCATCGAGGAGTCGGCGGCCGACGCCGGGCTGGAGGAGATCGCGGGCGACGCGGTCCAGATCAGCAAGGCCGCCCAGCGCGGCGCCGACCTGACCCACCAGCTGCTCGCGTTCGCCCGGCGCGAGGTCGTGCGGCCCCGGCCGCTCGACGTCAACGACGTCATCACCGACATCGAGCAGATGCTGCGCCGCTCGATCGGCGAGCACATCACGCTGTCCGTGCGCCTGGCCGACGGCCTGCCCTCGGTCACCGCCGACCCCGGCCAGCTCGACCAGGTGCTGGTCAACCTGGCCGTCAACGCCCGCGACGCGATGCCCCGCGGCGGTCAGCTGAGCATCGAGAGCCAGGTCGTCGACGTCGACGCCGACTACGCCGCGGGCCGCCCGCACCTGCGCCCCGGCCGCTACGTGCGGCTGCGGGTGAGCGACACCGGCACCGGCATGCCGCCCGAGGTGATCGAGCGGGCGTTCGAGCCGTTCTACACGACCAAGCCGGCCGGGCAGGGCACCGGGCTGGGGCTGGCCACCGTGTACGGCATCGTCACCGCGGCCGGCGGCGACCTGCACATCTACTCCGAGCAGGGGATGGGCACCACGTTCACGATCCTGCTGCCGAGCACCGACGCCGCCCCGGCCCCGATCGAGCGCGAGGCCGAGGTCGCGCCCCACGACGCCCGCCGTGGCACCGTGCTGGCCGTGGAGGACGAACCGGCGCTGCGCGGCGTGCTGACCCGGATCCTGCGCGCCGCCGGTCACGAGGTGCTGATCGCGGCCGACGGCCCGGCCGCGCTCGAACTGGCCGAGGCGCACGAGGGCCCGATCGACGTGCTGCTGACCGACGTCGTCATGCCGCACATGCTCGGCCGCGAGCTGGCCGAGCGGTTCGCCGACCTGCACCCCGGCACCAGGGTGCTGTTCATGTCCGGCTACGCCCGGCCGGTGCTCGCCTCGCAGGGCACCCTCGCGCCCGGCGTCACCCTGGTCGAGAAGCCGTTCAACAAGAACCAGCTCCTCGCGGCCCTGCAGAAGGTGATGGAGCCCTGAGGCCGGTCAGTTGAGGCGGCTCTCCGCCGCCGTCACGAAGTTGTCGAGCATGCGGTCCAGGCCGTTCAACGACTCCTCGGGCAGCACCTCGGCCGCGGCCCGCCGGAACGCCTCACCGCCCAGCGCCGCGCGCAGCCGGCTCAGGTCGGCCAGCTCCAGCGGCCCCTCCGGCGTGCCCAGCGCGAGCTCGGTGGCCAGCGCCCGGCAGTGCAGCGCGACGGCCGCGGGCAACCGCCCGGTCAGCGTGCACACCAGGCCCAGCCGGTGCAGGCCCGTTGCCATGCCTGCCCGGTTGCCGTGCTCGGCGTCGAGGGCCAGCGCCTGGCGCAGGTGACGTTCGACCGCGGCCGGGTCGTCCTCGTCGTCCAGCAGGCCCAGCCTCTCCCAGCCCGCGAGCCCGGCCCGCTCGCCCAGCCGCTCGTCCACGGCCTCGTCGCGGGCCTCCAGAAGCTCGCGCACCAGCACCTCGTCGACAATCGTGGTGACGGCCTCGGCCAGCGTGCGGCCGGCGGCGGCCTCGTCCTGGCCGGAGTCAAGGCTTGCCGCCCAGCGGCCCGGGTCGCCGATGCCGTTGGCGGCGAGGACGCCCTCCAGCCGCTCGGCCAGCTCGGTGAAGGCGACGCCGTCCCGGCCGAGCAGCGCGTCGAGGTCGTGCAGCGTGCCGGGATGGCCGCCGCAGAACGCCCAGGCCCGGGTCTGTTCGGCGGCGCCGAGCACGGCCAGGGCGGGCAACGACTTCATGAGCAGCCGGGCGTCGGCCGCCGTGAGCGGACCCAGATGCAGCTCGGCCAGGGTGCGGTGGGCGTCGCCGGGCAGCGCGAACGGGTAGCGGCTGGTGATCAGCAGCCGTCGCGGCCCGGGCTCACGGACCCAGGCCGTCAGGAATCCGGCCAGGCCGGCGTCGACCGGTTCGGACCGGCCGCCGGCGCCCGCCCTCGGCACGGTGGCGAAGTTGTCGATGACCAGCATGATCGGTTCGGTGACCGGCCTGCGCTCACCCAGAGCGATCACCACGTCGGCCGCGGTGGCCGAACCCGGCACCCGCACCGTACGGCCGCCCGGCCTTTCCCGCTCGAGCAGGGGCAACAACTCTGCCAGCAGGCGGCTCTTGCCGATGCCGGCCATGCCGTGAATCACCAGGCCGGGACGGCAGGCGTCGCCGAGCAGCCCTCGCAGCTCGGCGTGGCGTCCCACGAACTCGCCCATCGACGACTCCCGTCGGAGCGCGGCCCGGGCGAACCGCGCATCACCGACGGTAAAACTCTGACGGACGTCAGTCCATAACCCGGCGTGCCGGGATCACTTCTTCTCGGCGCGCTCTTCCTTCGCCTCGACCTTGTCCTCGGCGCTGTGGCGCTGCGCGGGCACGGCATCCTCGGCCTCGTCGGCGCCGTGCCGCGGGCCGGTGGTCTCGCCGTCGATCTCGCCTGCCACCTGGGGCTGGTCGACCCACAGGGCGCGCAGCTGACCCTGCATGAAGTTGGTCAGCCGGGAACGGTACTCGCGGTCGAACTGCTCGAGCGCCTCGATCTGCTGCTGGAGCGACTCGCGCTTGGCGCCGAGGCTGCCCACCACGTCGTCGTAGCGCTGGCGGGCCTGCAGGTTGAGGTGATCGGCGTTCGCCTGAGCGTCCTCGACGATCGTGCCGGACTGGGCGCGGGCGTCGGAGACGATCTTCTCCGCGTTGCGGCGCGCCTCCTCGGTGCGGGCGTGCGAGTCGCGGGCGATCTGCTCGGCCGCGGCACGGGCGTCGGCGAGGATCTTCTCGGCCTCGCGGCGGACGTTGTGGGCGTGCACCTGAGCGTCGCGGGCGACCTGCTCGGCGGCGGCCAGGGCGTCCGTACGGATCTTGTCGGCCTGGTGGTGGGCGCGGGCGACGTGCTCCTCGGCCGTGCGCTGGGCGAGGGTCAGCACCTGCAGGGCCTGGTTGCCGGGCTGGGCCGGCGCCGGGCCGGACTGCGCGGCGGCGGACTGCTGACCGGACTGGGCCTGCCCAGCCTGCGGCTGGCCCTGCTGCTGCGGGGCGACGAGGGCATGTTCCGAGGTCTGGCTGTCCGGTGACGTCCCATTGAGCAGCACTTTGACACGATCCTTCATGCGGTTGTCGGACACTGTTAGACCTCCGTTGTTGCGAGCCCGGGTCGCGCCCACTCGCACGGGGCTGGCGTGATCCGCGGGATGCTATCAAGGTGAACAGGCAGTAGGCGAGAGCCGACCGGGCGACATCACAGCCGGGATCCGCTTCCCCACTAGGCTGAGCGCATGGCCGACGACGAGGTGGCCCACGTCGTACGCGAAATGCTGTCCGTCATTCCCGCCGGCTGTTCCTGGCTCCTGCCGGTGACCGGCGAGGACGGCCGCGTGCGGGACTTTCGCGTGGCCGCGACCAGCGGGCGGGGTCACGACATCCACCGCCGGGGCACGAGCCGCATCGACCACCTTCTCAGCGAGCTCTACCCGAGCCTCGTCGGCGGCCCGCTGTGGCAGCTCTACCTGGGGGTCGAGAGCACCGGCGAACCGGCGGAACTGCGCGAGTTCCGGTACGACGAGAAAAAGGCCGGCGTCGTCGCACATTCACTCTTCGACGTGACCGTCCATCGTGTGCTGGGCGGCCTGCTGGTGTGGTGGCAGCGGCTCGACGAGGACCGCCGGCGCCTGCAACGGACCGAACAGCTGGGCAGCCTCGGCTGGTCCGAGTACGACCTGATCACCGGCGCCGTCGGCTGGTCCCCCGGCATGTACGAGCTCTTCGAGCGCGACCGCGAGCTGGGCCCCCTCGGCCGCGGCGAACAGGCAGCGGCGATGCTCGACGAGGACCGCAGCCTGGCCGAGGCGGCCTGGCAGACGCTCGACAGCGGCGCCCCCTCCGACATCACGGCCCGCTTCCGGATCGGCGGCACGGTCAAACACCTGCGCATCCTCTCGGACACGGTCGGCGACGCCGACGGCAACCCCGTGAAGATCAACGCGGTCGTGCAGGACGTGACCGCCCGCGAAGACTCCCGTACGGCCATCGACCGCCTGCGGGACCAGCTGCACAGCCGCGAGATGACCGCCCTGGCCGAGCACCGCCTGGCCGCCCAGCTGCAACACCTGATCCAGCCCGTCCCGCGCGAGCCGCTGTCCCTGCCCGGCGTGCGGGTGCGGGTCAACTACCGCCCGGCCGAGAACACGGTCCAGGTCGGCGGCGACTGGTACCACGCCGACCACCTGACCGACGGCCGGGTGCTGCTGGCCGTCGGCGACGTGGCCGGCCACGGCCTGGGCGCGGCGAACGGCATGGCACACCTGCGGTTCGCGCTGATCGCCTGGCTGTCGATCGGCCTGCACGACCCGGCCGAGCTGCTGCGAAACCTCAACCGCCTGTGCGGCCGGCTGCGCCTGACCGCCACGGCCGTGATCGGCGTCTACGACCCGGGCTCGCGCGAACTGGCCTGGGCCCGCGCCGGCCACGCGGCTCCCCTGCTGGCCCGGGACGGCAAGGCGGCCGCGACGCCCCTC
This sequence comes from Paractinoplanes hotanensis, assembly GCF_023717965.1. Taxonomy (NCBI): domain Bacteria; kingdom Bacillati; phylum Actinomycetota; class Actinomycetes; order Micromonosporales; family Micromonosporaceae; genus Paractinoplanes; species Paractinoplanes hotanensis. The sequence goes on from NZ_JAMQOL010000070.1 coordinate 80,623, forward strand.
CCGGAGGGCCGCCTGCTGGGCGCGGACGACGGCAGCCGGTACGAGGTCTGCCGCCCCCGCCTGACCGCGGGAGACCTGCTCCTCCTGTACACCGACGGCCTGGTCGAACGCCGCCACGGCCCACCACAGCTGCCCCGGATCCTCGACCTGCTGGCCGCCGCGTCATCCGACCGAGCCGCCATGACGGAGCTGGCGACCAGCCTCGACCGCCCCAGCCCCGACGACGACACCTGCACCCTGCTGGCCGAGGTCGCCTGAGCCGGCCGCTGCTCAGCCCGGCCGAGGTCACCTCAGCCGGTCGCTGCTCACCCTGGCCGAGGTCACCCCAGCCGGCCGCTGCTCACCCTGGTCCAGGTCACCCCAGCCGGCCGCTGCTCACCCTGCCCGAGGTCACCTCAGCCGGCCGCTGCTCAGCGCGGGGTGGGCGCGACGGTTCGCGACGGCGCGGACGAGGCGGGGGTCGACCCGCCCCGGGCCGGCGAACGCGACGGCGCGGGCGGCGAGACGAACGGCGACGCGGACGGCGTGGCGGCCGGGGACGAGGGCGGTGAGGCGGCCGGGGACGAGGCCGGTGAGGCGGGTGACGCCGGCGAAACCGGCGGCGCCGGCGCCGGACCCACGGGACGAAGCAGGACGAACGCCATGATCGACACTGCCGCCGCGGCGAGGCCGGCGGTCAGCGGCAGCCACCACCGGGTCACCCTGCTCCGTCGGGCCGACCCGGACGGCGCCGGATCCGGGCGCAGGTCCCGGGCGGTGACGGCGGCGGCCCGGGCGGACAGCGCCTCCCGCAGGCGCCGTTCCACATCGGTTTCGGTCATTTCTCCTCCAGCCGGGCGCGGAGCAGCGTCAGGGCGCGGTGCGCGGTCGACTTGACAGTCCCGGCGGTGATCCGCAGGGCGCCGGCGATCTCCTGCTCGGACAGGCCGGACCAGTAGCGCAGCACGATGACCTGCCGCTGGCGGGTGGTGAGCCGCCCCAACTCCCGGATGACGTCCCGGTCGCCCGCTCCGAGCAGGGCTTCGTCCTCGGCGGCGGGCGCCGGCTCCGGGCGCGGAGGCAGATAGGCACGGGCGATCCGGCGCCGGCGCAGCGCCGACCGGGCCGCGTTCATGACGGCGGACACCACGTAGGCGTTCGGGTCGGCCACGGCGCCGAGGCCGGTGCCGTGCCTGCGGTACAGCCGGGTGAAGACGTCCTGGACGATGTCCTCCGCGGTGGGCAGGTCGTCGACCATGAGCACGGCCAGCCGGACCAGCGGCAGGCGGCGCTCCCGGTAGAGCTCGTCGATCGCGGGCGCCGCGGGCGCCTCCGTCACGACCGGGCCGGCGGCGGTCCCTCGCCACCTGCGCAGCAGTGACAGGGGCATCGGCAGCACGAAGATCACTGATGGCCTCGCGGTGTGGGTGGTGGTGCGGACGGACCGGGGGCGGGGGGGGGGGGGGGGGGGGGGGGGCGCGGCCGCCCCCCCCCCCCCCCCCCCCCGGGGGCGCCCGGGGGGGGGGGGGGGGGGGGCGGGGGGGGGGGGGGGCGGGGGCCCCCCCCCCGC
>NZ_JAMQOL010000071.1:0-81937 GCF_023717965.1 Paractinoplanes hotanensis
ACTTCACCGTCAGTTGCTCTTGAATCTCCACCATCACGCCCATAACAGATCAACGGACCACAATCCGTCAAGCTACGTGTTATTTCTCGGCGAGCCCTTAGTAGGGCAGTTCGATCGGGGCGATGCCCGGGTAGGCGTCGCCCGGGCCCGGATTCGTGACCGGGCTGCGGCCGCCCAGGTGCCGCATGATTCCCCACACCGCGTTCAGCGCCGTGGTCACCGCTCCCTCGGCGAAGCCGCCGGTCCACGACACGTCGTCCCCGGCCAGGAAGACACCCCGCTGCTCGGGGGGCAGCTTCTCTTGCATGAAATGGGTGAACAGGCGGCGCTGGTAGCGGTAGTGGCCGGGCAGGTTGCCCTTGAACGCGCCCATGAAATGCGGCTCCGTCTCCCAGGTGACGGCGATCGGCGCCGCGATGATCCGGTTGTGGATGTCCACTCCCGGATAGATGCGCCGCAGGTGCCGCAGCATGACCTCGAGGCGTTCGGCCGGCGGCAGCACGGCCGCCTTGAGCGAGTCGTCGTTCCACGTGTATGACAGGCACATCACGCCCGGCGCGTCCGGTCCCTCGTCGAACAGGTAGACCCCGCGCGGCGACCGGTCGGTCAGCGTCATGCCCATCACCGGCCGCCCGGTCCGCTCGTCGGGTTCGCCCCAGAACGGCCGGTCGACCAGCGCGAACAGCTTGGAGGCGCCCATGTAGTGGGTGCGCTCGATCGCGGTCCAGACGTCGGTCGGGAAGAGCCGCTCGTCCGTGTCGATGCGGGACAACAACAGGCGTACCTGGGGAGTGAGCACGGCCGCGGCGAACTCGCCCGCGCCGTCGGCGGTCTCGACCCGGATCCAGCCGCGATGGCGGGCGATCCGGGTGGCCGCCGGGCGCGGGCCGTCCGGGTGCAGGCTCGACAGTGACGTGCCGGCCGGCCAGAACGGCATCCGGCCCGGCTGGTGCCGCCACAGGCGCAACGGCAGCTGCTGAGCCCCGCCGATCAGCGCTGTGTGACCGTCGTCGGCGCCCGTGTAGACGACTCGCAAGATCTCGAGCATCGAGTTGGGGAAGTCGGTGTCCCAGCCGCCGGAGCCGAAGCCGACCTGGCCGAAGATCTCGCGGTGCCGGAACGAGGCGAAGGCCGGGGTGGAAGACAGGAAGCCGTAGAAGGACTGGTCGTCCAGCAATGGCACGAGCCGGTTCCACAGCGCCTTGATGGTCGGGATGTCCCGGTGGCGGATGGCGGCGTCCATCGCGGCCAGGTCGGCCCCCTCCTCCAGCACCTTGTTCCAGGCGTCGCTGACCTCCTGATACACCGGCGGCAGGTCGTCGCTGCTGCGGCCGACGTGCTGTTCGCCGTTGATGTCGAGCAGCGTGTGGGGTGTGGCCGGGGCGAGGGGGTTGGGGAACGGCCGGGTGCGCAGGCCGACCGCGTCGATGTAGTGGAACAGGGTGGTGGCCGAGGGCGGGAACCGCATGGCGCCCAGCTCGGCCACCGGGCCGGTGTGACCGGGGAAGGTGGCGGTGCGCATCCGGCCGCCCAGTTGTTCGGCCTCGAACACCACCGGGCGCAGGCCCAGGCGCATCAGCTCGTACGCGGCGACCAGTCCAGAGATGCCCCCGCCGACAACCGCGACCGCGGTGCCGTGCTGATCGCCCGGGACCGCGCCCAGCCCGTCGGGGTGGCCGAGCCACCGGTCGTAGCCGAACGGGAAGTCCGGGCCGAACATGGTGATCGGCGGGGCCTCGACGATGGCGGTCATCAGGTGCTCCCGTACAGCTCGGGCCGGCGGTCGGTCAGGTAGGGGGTCGCCCGGCGGGCCGCGGCCAGCGCGGCCGGGTCGACGTCGGCCAGGACGAGGCGCTCTCCCTCGCCGGCCTCGGCCCGGGGCCGGCCGTCGGGGCCGTGCACGGCGCTCAGGCCGCAGTAGCCCTCGGGTTCGGCGCTGTGCCAGTTGACGTACGCGACGAAGAGCTGACTCTCGAACGCACGGGCCGGCACGATCGTGCGGGCGACGAACTGCCACGGGCGCACCAGAGCGGTCGGCGCCACGAGCAGCTGTGTGCCGGCCAGCGCGTGGGCCCGTACGGTCTCGGGGAACTCGACGTCGTAGCAGATAACCAGGCCGACCGTGAGCGGGCCCAGGGCGGCCTGCACGACCAGCCGGTCGCCGGGCGCGTAGACCGAGCGGTCGATGTCGGAGTAGAGGTGGGTCTTGCGGTAGCGGGCTGCGACCGCGCCGCCGGCGTCGACGAGCTGGACGCTGTTGTAGACGGTGTCGCCGTCGCGCTCGGGCCAGCCGTAGACGATGGCCAAGCCGGCGCGGCGGGCGACGGCGCGGACGCCGTCGGCCAGCGGGCCGTCGGGCGGCTCGGCGACCTCGTCGGTGCGGGCCTTGCCCAGGTGGTAGCCGGTGGCCGACATCTCGGGGGTCACCAGCAGGGTCGCGCCGCCGTCGGCCGCGGTCGAGGCCGCCGTCGCGAGCCGGTCGAGGAATTCGTCGCGCTGGGAACGGCCGGCGACCCATTCGGGTTGCCAGCAGGCGATGCGCGTCACCGCGGTTTCCGAAACATTCACCGGTCGTTCTTCCCCGCAATTCTCGCAGGCGCTGACACGTGACGCGGAAATTGCTACCGGCGGCCGGTTGACGGGGCAACCCCTATCGACCTCGTATTTGTCGACAATGGGAAGCCGCCTATGCTGGCCGCGTGGACAGCCTCCGACCTCCCCGCCATCGGCTCGACCGCCGGGCCCTGGGCTGGTGGACCGTGCAGGCTGCCGTGTTCGCGCTGCCGCCGGTCGCGGTGCTGGCCCTGCTGACCGCGCTGATCCCGCCCGCGCGCACCTGGCTCGGCCTAAGCCTCGGCGTCGTCGCTGCCATCGGGCTGACGTACGTGCTGGTCATGCCGACCTGGCGCTACCGGGTGCACCGGTGGGAGGCCACCGACGGTCTCGTCTACGCGGTGTCCGGCTGGTTCTGGCAACGCTCCCGGATCGCGCCGGTCGAACGTATCCAGACCGTCGACACCTCCAGCGGGCCCCTGCAGCGGATGTTCGGGCTGGCCGGGCTCGTGGTGACCACGGCCTCGGCCGCTGGGCCGGTGCGCGTCCAGGGGCTCGACCGTTCGCTGGCCGCCGAACTGGCCGAGACGCTGGCCGCGCGGGCGCAGGCCGTGCCCGGGGACGGGCAGTGACCTCCGCCGGCTGGCGGCGGCTCGACCGGCGGATGGTACTGGTCAGCGGCGCCTGGCTGTTCCCGCCGCTCGGCTCGACATTGCTCACGCTGCTGCTCACCGGGGGCCGGCTGGATCTGGCCGCGATCATCACGCTGGGGTCGATCGCGCTGACCTTCGTGATCGTCGCGGGCGCCTTCGCCGTACGGTTCCTGACCACCCGCTTCCGCATCGGCGACGACCGCGTCGAGCTGCACAGCGGCGCAGTGTTCCGGCAGCAGCGCTCGGTGCGCCGCGACCGGATCCGCAGCGTCGACGTCACCGCCAGCCCGCTGCACCGGGTGCTCGGGCTGCGCGTGGTGCGGATCAGCTCAGGCGAGCACGCCGGCGGAGAACGCCGGCAGGTCGTGCTCGACGGCATCTCCCTGGCCGAGGCCGAAGACCTGCGGCGTCGGCTGACACCGGGTGACGCGGGCTCGACCGAGCCGATCGCCACGGCGCGGTGGGGCCGGCTGCGGTACGCGCCGCTGACCGTGTGGGGCGTGGCCGGCGTCGGGATCGTGGTCGGCGGCTTCTTCCGGCTGATCGACTCGCTCAGCATCAATCCGGCCGACATCGGCTTCCTGCGGGCCATCTGGGACGGGTTGACCGCGTTGCCGCTGTGGTCCGCGATCGTCGTGCCGGTGCTGATCGTCCTCGCCCTGGGCGTGCTGACCTCGCTGACCACCTTCGTCGAGACGTGGTGGGACTACCGGCTGGAACCGGCGGGCGAGGACGCCGTCCGGCTGCGGCGCGGGCTGTTCAGCACGCGGGTGGTCTGGCTCGAACGGCAGCGGCTGCGCGGGGTCCAGATCGCCGAGCCAGTGCCGCTGCGCTGGGCCCGCGGCGCCCGCCTGAACGCCATCGCGGTCGGGCTGGGCGCCTCCGACGACCGGTCCACCTCGACCAAGAGCGCGCTGCTGCCACCGGCCTCGATGATGGAGGCCCGGCAGGTCGCTGCGGCAGTTCTCGGTGAAGCGCCGGGCTTCCTCGACGGACTGACCCTGGCTCCGGCGCCGCGGGCCGCGCTGCGCCGCCGGCTCACCTGGGCCCTGGCCGCGGTCGTGCTGGTCGAGACGCCGCTGGTGATCCTCGGCGTCACGGTGACGACGGTGCTGCTCCAGATCGCCTGGCTGCTCGGTATCGTGCTGCTGCCGGTGGCGCTGGCCGCCGCGGTGGACGCCTACCGCAGCCTCGGCTCCGGACTGTACGGCGGCTATCTGGTCACCCGCTACGGCACATACTCCCGGCGGACCGTCCTGCTCGACCGGTCGCGCATTCTCGCCTGGAGCATCAACCAGTCGGTCGCTCAGCGCCGGGCCGGCATCGCCACCTTCGTCGCGATGGTAGGGGCCGGGCGCGGTGGCTACAAAATTCGTGACGTGGCCCTGGCCGAGGGTCTCGCCCTCGCCCGCGCGGCCACCCCGGAAATGTTCGCGGAATTAGCGGAAATTGCGCCGGAAAGCGTAGGGGTGCGGTAGGGGATCCCCGTTCGTTTCGCCCTGGATAGCGTCGCCGAATAGTTTGGCCTCTCGCTGTTCTTTCGCCGAAATGGTGGGCGCGAAATGATGAGTTCGACCGGGGAACCCGACCTGCGGCACAGCCTTTCGGGGTTGCCCGCGCCCGAGGCGCGTGAGCAGATCACCCGGCTGGTCAGCGAGCTCGCCACGGCCGTGCTGCGCCGTCCCGCGGGTGAGCCGTTCCCGCCCGGCGGCACGTTCTTCGAGACCGGCTTCGACTCGCTGACCGCGGTCGAGCTGCACAGCCGCCTGACCGCGGCGACCGGGCTCGCGCTGCCGGTGACGCTGGCGTTCGACTACCCGACACCGGCCGCGCTCGCCCAGCACGTGTACGGCGAGTTGTTCGGCCTGGACCCGGCGCCGGTGGTGGCGGCGGACGAAACCGGGTACGACGACGAGCCGATCGCCATCGTGGGCATGGCCTGCCGGTTCCCGGGCGGCGTGGCGTCGCCCGAGGCGCTGTGGACGCTGGTCGCCGACGGGGGCGACGCGATCGGGGAGTTCCCCACCGACCGCGGGTGGGACCTGGACGCGTTGTGGTCGCCCGACCCGGACAACCCAGGCACCAGCTACGCCCGGCACGGCGGCTTCCTGTACGACGCGGCCGAGTTCGACGCCGACTTCTTCGGCATCAACCCGCGCGAGGCCCTGGCGATGGATGCCCAGCAGCGGCTCGTGCTCGAGACGTCGTGGGAGGCGCTGGAGCGCGCGAGCGTGGTGCCCGAAACGCTGCGGGGACAGCGCGTCGGCGTCTACGTCGGCGCGGAGGCCCAGGAGTACGGGCCGCGGCTGCAGGACGCCACCGACGGGCTCGAGGGCTACCTCGTCACGGGTAACGCGGCGAGCGTCGCGTCGGGCCGGGTCTCGTACGCGCTGGGGCTGCAGGGCCCGGCGTTGACCATCGACACAGCCTGTTCGTCGTCGCTGGTCGCGCTCCACCTGGCCGCGCAGGCGCTGCGCCGGGGCGAGTGCACGATGGCGCTCGCGGGCGGTGTGGCGGTGATGGCCAGCCCGGCGTCGTTCGTGGCCTTCTCGCGGCAACGCGGACTCGCCCCCGACGGCCGGTGCAAGCCCTTCGCGGCCGCCGCCGACGGCACGGCCTGGGCCGAAGGCGTGGGCATGCTGGTGGTCGAGCGGCTCTCCGATGCGCAAGCGGCCGGCCGGCGCATCCTGGCCGTCGTTCGCGGATCGGCGGTCAACCAGGACGGGGCCTCCAACGGACTGACCGCCCCGAACGGGCCGTCGCAGCAGCGGGTGATCCGGCAGGCGCTGGCCAACGCGGGGCTCACCACCTCCGATGTCGACGCAGTCGAGGCGCACGGCACCGGGACCACCCTGGGTGACCCCATCGAGGCTCAGGCGCTGCTCGCCACGTATGGGCGCGACCGCGAGCAGCCACTGTGGCTGGGCTCGCTCAAGTCGAACATCGGTCACGCGCAGGCCGCCGCCGGAGTGGGCGGCGTCATCAAGATGGTTCAGGCACTGCAGAACGGCGTCCTGCCCGGGACACTCCACGTGGACGAGCCCACGCCCCACGTCGACTGGTCGGCGGGCGCCGTCGAACTCCTGACCTCGCCCCGCCCGTGGCCCGCGGTCGACCGCCCCCGCCGGGCCGCCGTCTCGTCCTTCGGCATGAGCGGCACCAACGCCCACCTGATCCTCGAGGCCCCGCCCGAGGCCGCCCCCACCCCCACCGGTGCCGGCGGCACGGTGGTTCTTCCGCTTTCCGGCCGTACGCCGGAAGCGGTCGCCGGGCAGGCCGCGAGGCTCCTGGAGCGCCTCGACGGTGCGCCGGTCGACCTGGGCTTCTCGTTGGCCACGACCCGCACTCATTTCGCCCATCGGGCCGCCGCCACCGGCAGCGACCGCGATCAGCTGGTGCGGGGCCTGTCCGCGCTCGCCGCCGGAAAGGCCTCGGCCGCCGTCGTCACCGGCGTCGCCGTTCCCGGCCGGACCGCGTTCCTCTTCACCGGACAGGGCTCGCAGCGCATCGCGATGGGGCGCGAGCTGCGCGCCACCGAGCCCGTCTTCGCGGCCGCCTTCGACGAGGCCGCGTGGTATCTGGACCGGCAGCTGCCTCGGCCGCTCGCCTCGGTCCTGGACGACGAGGAGGCAATCAACCAGACCGAATACGCCCAACCAGCCGTCTTCGCGATCGAGGTGGCTCTGTTCGCGCTGCTGCGTCACTGGGGGGTCATGCCCGACGTGCTGGTCGGGCACTCGATCGGTGAGATCGCGGCCGCCCACGTCGCCGGGGTGCTGTCGATCGGGGACGCCGCGGCGCTCGTCGCCACCCGGGGCCGACTCATGCAGGAACTGCCGGCAGGGGGCGCCATGCTGGCGGTGCAGGCCTCCGAAGCCGAGGTGCGGGCGGCGTTCCCCGACATCGACGTCGCGGCGGTCAACGGGCCGGCGGCGGTCGTGGTCTCGGGTCCCTCCCCGGAGGTGGCGCGGGTCGCCGAGCACGGTTGGAAGACGACCCGGCTGCGGACCAGCCACGCCTTCCATTCGCGGCTGATGGAGCCGATGCTCGGCGAGTTCCGGCGGCTGCTGCGCTTCCTCACCTTCCGCGAACCCAAGCTGCCGATCATCTCGACGGTCACCGGCCGCCCGGTCGAGCCCGGACAGTGGACCGACCCCCAGTACTGGCTCGACCAGATCCGTCAGCCGGTCCGTTTCGCCGACGCGCTGATCGCCGCCGACGGCGTCACCGCCTATCTGGAGCTCGGCCCCGACGCCGTCCTGACCGCAATGGCCCGCCAGGCCGCACCGGACGCGCTCTGCGTGCCCATGATGCGCCGCGACCACGACGAGACTCCGACCGCGTTCGCCGCCCTGGCCACCCTCCACGTGCGCGGAGTCGCCGTCGACTGGGCGGCCGTGTTCGGCCCGGCCCGCGTCGTCGACCTGCCCACCTACCCGTTCCAGCGGCAGCGTTTCTGGCTTTCGAGCGCACCGTCGCGGGCCGGAGTCACCGACGCCGCGTTCTGGGCCGCCGTCGACCACGGCGATCTGCCCGCCCTCGCCGGCGAGCTGGGCGTCGACGCCTCGGCCGTCGAGGGCCTGCTTCCCGCCCTGGCCACCTGGCGCTCCCGGAGCCGGGAGCGCCAGGTGGTCGACGGCCGGCGGTACCGGATCACCTGGGAGCCTCGCGAGATCCCCGGCACGACGACCGTGCCCTGGCAGGTGCTCGGCGAGGACATCCACGGCCTCGGCTCCGACCCGAGCGGGGACGCGGACATTATCGTCGCGTCGCCCCGGTCGCCGGCTGAGGCGCTCCGGTTGGTGCAGCAGCTGGTTGCCGGCGGACGTACGGCGAAGTTGTGGTTGGTCACCCGGGGCGCGGTGGCGACCGGGCGCGCGGACGACGCGGTCGACGTCGATCAGGCTTCGTTGTGGGGCTTCGGCCGGGTCATCGGCCTCGAGCACCCGGAGATCTGGGGTGGCCTGCTCGACCTTCCGGCGACTCTGGACGCGCGGGCGCTCTCGCGCGTCCAGGCTGTGCTTTCGGGTGCGCTGGGTGACGAGGACCAGGTCGCCGTCCGCGCCGGTGGCGCCCTGGTGCGCCGGCTCGTCGCAGCGCCGGCGGCGTCCGGGCGGGTGTGGCAGCCGCGAGGCACGGTGCTCATCACCGGCGGCACCGGTGGTCTGGGCACCGAGGTGGCCCGGTGGGCGGCCGAGAACGGCGCCGAGCGGCTGATCCTGGTGTCGCGCCGCGGGACCGGCGGACTCGCGGCGCCGATCGCCGAGACGTACGCGTGCGATCTGGCCGACCGGGACGCGGTGGCCGCCCTGCTGGCCGAGATCGGGCCCATCGACGCGGTCGTGCACGCGGCCGGGGTCGGGGAGGACGCGACCCTCGAGGAGGCCGACGAGGAACACCTCCGGCGAGTCCTGGCGGGCAAGGTGGACGGGGCCCGGCATCTCGACGAGCTGGTCGGTGACGTGGACGCGTTCGTCGTGTTCTCGTCCATCTCGGGTGTGTGGGGCGGCCGGGGGCAGGCCGCCTACGGGGCGGCCAACGCAGCCCTCGACGCGTTGATCGAGAAGCGCCGCGCGGCCGGGAAGACCGGCACGGCGATCGCCTGGGGGCCCTGGGCACAGGTCGGCATGTCGGCCGATCAGGGTGAGAACGAGCTGCTGCGCCGCCAGGGCCTCATCCCGATGGCCACCGCGGCCGCCGTCACCGCGCTGGCCGGGGCGGTCGGCGGGGGCGACCGCACGGTCACCGTGGCCGACGTTCGCTGGAACGACTTCGTGCCGCTGTTCGCGGCGGCCCGGCCCCGCCCTCTCGTCGCTGATCTGGCCGAGCCGGCCGCCGCCACCGGCACCGTGTTCGCCGGCTTCGGTCAGCGTCTACTCGAGCTGGCCCCGGCCGACCAGGCCCGGCTCGTCACCGACGAGGTGCGCACGCAGGTCGCGAGCGTTCTCGGCCACGACGCGCCGGCCGCGATCGAGGCGGCCCGCGCCTTCCGGGAACTCGGCTTCGACTCGCTGACCGCCGTCGAGCTGCGCAACCAGCTGCAGGCCGCGACCGGCCTGGCCCTGCCGGCCACGCTCGCCTTCGATCACCCCAGCGTGGAACGGCTCGCCGCCTTCCTGCACGAGCAGCTCGCCGGAACGCTGCCCGCGGCCTCGGCCACGCCGATCACGGTCACCACCGACGATCCGATCGTCATCGTCGGCATGGGCGTCCGCTTCCCGGGCGGTGCCGACACCCCCGAGGCGCTGTGGGAGCTCGTGGCTTCGGGCCGCGAGGCGATGGGCGGGTTCCCCACCGACCGCGGCTGGGACCTCGACGGGCTCTACCACCCGGACCCGGACCACGCCGGCACCTCGTACGCCCGGGAGGGCGGCTTCCTCTACGACGCGGCCGACTTCGACGCCGAGCTGTTCGGCATCTCGCCCCGTGAGGCCCTGGCCATGGATCCGCAGCAGCGGCTGCTGCTCGAGACGTCGTGGGAGGCGCTCGAACGCGGCGGCCTCGACCCGCTGGCCCTGCGGGGCACCGCGATCGGCGTTTTCGCCGGGTCGAACGGGCAGGACTACGCCAGCCGGCGGGACGACATCCCCGCCGACCTGGAGGGCTACCTCGGCACCGGCACGGCCGGCGCCGTTGTCTCCGGTCGCGTCTCCTACACGTTCGGGCTGGAGGGGCCGGCCGTCACCGTCGACACCGCCTGCTCGTCGTCGCTGGTCGCCCTGCACCTGGCCGTGCAGGCGCTGCGCACCGGCGAATGCGAGATGGCCCTGGTCGGCGGCGTGACGGTCATGTCCACCCCGGACGCCTTCCTCGACTTCAGCCGCCAGCGCGGTCTGGCCGCCGACGGACGGGTCAAGTCGTTCGCCGCCGCGGCCGACGGCACCGCCTGGGGTGAGGGCGCGGGCATGCTGCTCGTCGAGCGCCTGTCCACCGCCCGCGCCGCCGGACGCCCGGTGTTGGCCGTCGTCGCGGGCACCGCGGTCAACCAGGACGGCGCCTCGAACGGGCTCACCGCGCCCAACGGTCCCTCCCAGCAGCGGGTCATCCGGGCCGCGCTGGCCTCGGCCGGGCTGTCGCCGCGGGACGTCGACGTCGTCGAGGCGCACGGCACCGGCACCGCTCTCGGTGACCCCATCGAGGCGCAGGCGCTGCTCGCCACCTACGGCCAGGAGCGGGAGACGCCGCTGCTCCTCGGCTCGGTCAAGTCGAACATCGGGCACACCCAGGCGGCCGCGGGCGTGGCCGGCATCGTCAAGATGGTGCTCGCCCTGCGACACGAGACCCTGCCGGCAACACTGAACGTGGACGAGCCGTCGCCGCACGTCGACTGGTCGGCCGGAAGCGTGGAGCTGCTGACCGGCGCCCGGCCGTGGGCGGCGGGGCAGCGGGTGCGCCGGGCCGGCGTCTCCTCGTTCGGGGTCAGCGGCACCAACGCCCACGTGATCCTCGCGGAGCCGCCGCCGTTCGACGCGCCCCCGCCCGCCCGGGCCCTTCCGGTGGTGCCCGTGCTCGTGTCGGGGCACACCGAGGAGGGGCTGCGCGCCCAGGCCGCGCGCCTGCGGGAGGTGGCGGCGCCGGATTTGATGGCCGTCGGTCTCGCTTCGACCCGTCGCGGGTCGCTGCCGCATCGGGCCGTGGTGCTCGCCGGTGACCTGGACGCCGGGCTGGCAACCGTCGAGTCCGGAACCGGCGGCATCACCGGTGTCGCCGTGCCAGGTCGGCTCGGGTTCCTGTTCACCGGGCAGGGTGCGCAGCGGGCCGGGATGGGCTGGGGCCTGTACGAGACGTTCCCGGTGTTCGCCGACGCGTTCGACCGGGTTGCCCTGCACGTCGACCAGCACCTCGACCGGCCGCTCGCGTCGGTGCTGGCCGACGAGGAGGCGATTCACCTCACCGGGTACGCCCAGCCGGCGATCTTCGCGGTTGAGGTGGCTCTGCACGCGTTGCTGTCGAGCTGGGGTGTGACGGCGGATGTGCTGGTCGGGCACTCGATCGGTGAGATCGCGGCGGCGCACGTGTCCGGGGTGTTCTCGCTGGCTGACGCGGCGATGCTGGTGACCGCGCGGGGCCGTCTGATGCAGGCGTTGCCGGCCGGTGGGGCGATGCTGGCGGTCCAGGCGTCCGAGAGCGACGTGCGCGCGGCGTTCCCGGACATCGACATCGCGGCGGTCAACGGGCCGGCGGCAGTGGTGGTGTCCGGACCGTTGTCCGAGGTCGAGCGGGTTGCCGGCCATGGCTGGAAAACGACCCGGCTGCGGACCAGTCATGCGTTTCATTCGCGGTTGATGGAGCCGATGCTGGCCGAGTTCCGGTCGGTGGTGCGGACGCTGACGTTCGTGGGTTCGGGGCGGTGGGCTGATCCGGAGTACTGGGTGCAGCATGTCCGGGGCACGGTCCGGTTCGCCGACGCCATCGCCGAGGTGGGTGACGACGTCCGGTTCGTGGAGCTGGGCCCGGACGGTGTGCTGTCGGCGATGGTGCCGGGTTCGGTGCCGATGCTGCGCCGCGAGCGCGACGAAGTGACGACCGCTCTGACCGCGCTGGCGACGCTGCACGTCCACGGCGTACCGGTCGACTGGTCCTCGCTCTTCCCCGTGACGACCCCGGCCGAGCTGCCCACCTACGCGTTCCAGCGGCGGCGGTACTGGCTGGAGAGCCGGCCCGCCCAGCCGGCCGCGGCCGACGACTCCTTCTGGACGACCGTCGAGCGCGGCGACCTGGCCGGACTGTCCGCGCAACTGGGCCTTGAGGCCACCGCCCTGACCGACGTGTTGCCCGCGCTCGCCTCGTGGCGCTCCCGCGGTCGCGAGCGGTCGCTGGTCGACGGGTGGCGCTACCGCGTCACGTGGCAGCCGTGTGAAGCTCCGGCCGCGACGGCGGCTCGCTGGGAGGTGCTCGGCGACGACCTCCACGGGCTTGGGTCAACAGCCGGAGCTGAGGTCGTCGTCGCCTCGCCGCGGTCGGTGGCCGAGGCCCTGTCGGTGGTGCGGGAGCACGTGCTCAGCGGTCGCGCGACGAAGCTGTGGCTGGTCACCCGGGGCGCGGTCGCGACCGGGCGGGCGGACGCCGCGGTCGACGTCGACCAGGCGGCGCTGTGGGGCTTCGGACGGGTCGTCGGCCTCGAGCACCCGGAGATCTGGGGCGGTCTGCTCGACCTGCCGCCGACGCTCGACGCGCGAGCCCTGTCCCGGGTCGAGGCCGTGCTGTCGGGCGCGCTCGGCGACGAGGACCAGATCGCTGTCCGGGGCGGCGGTCTCCTTGTCCGTCGTCTTGCCCCCGCCCCGGCGGCGTCGGGCCGGGAGTGGCGTCCGCGCGGCACGGTGCTGATCGCCGGTGGCACCGGTGGTCTGGGCGCGGAGGTGGCGCGGTGGGCCGCGGCCAACGGCGCGGACCGGCTGATCCTGGTGTCTCGAGGGGGCGTCGCTCCGGCGGGGGTGCCCGGTGAGGCGTACGCGTGCGATCTGACCGATCGTGAGGCGGTGGCTGAGCTGCTCGCCCGGGTCGGTCCGGTCGATGCTGTGGTGCATGCGGCCGGTGTTGCTGAGGATGTGGTGCTGGCTGAGGCGGACGAGGCTCATCTGCGGCGGGTGCTGGCGGCCAAGGTGGACGGGGCCCGGCACCTCGACGAGTTGGTCGGTGAGGTGGAGGCGTTCGTCGTCTTCTCGTCGATCGCCGGCGTCTGGGGCAGCGGCGGCCAAGCCGCCTACGCCGCGTCCAATGCTGCCCTCGACGCGCTGATCGAACACCGCCGGGCCGCCGGGAAACCCGGCACCGCCGTCGCCTGGGGCCCGTGGGCCCGCGTGGGGATGGCCGCCGACGCCGAGGTCGCCACCCAGCTGCGCCGACGCGGCCTCGTTCCGATGGAGCCGGGCCCGGCCCTCACCGCGCTCGCCACGGCGGTCGGCGGCGACGACGGCATCGTGACCGTGGCCGACGTCCGCTGGCCGGAGTTCCTGCCCACCTTCACCGTGGCCCGCGCCCGCCCGCTCTTCGACGATCTGCCCGGCGCCGGAACGCCCGCCGTGACCGGCACCGTGTTCTCCACCTTCGGCCAGCGGCTCGCGGGACTGCCCGCCGCGGACCGCGACCGGCTGGTGGCCGACCTCGTGCGCACCCACGTCGCCACCGTGCTCGGGCACGCCACCGCCGACGCGATCACCCCCGGCCGCGCCTTCAAGGATCTCGGCTTCGACTCGCTGACCGCCGTCGAACTGCGCAACCGCCTGCAGGCCGCCACCGGCGTGACCCTGCCCGCGACCCTCGCGTTCGACCACCCCAGCCTCGAACGCCTCGCCGCCCACCTTCTCGACGAGCTCGCCGGCACCGTCGGCGCCGCCACCGGCCCGGTCGTGACGACCCGCGCCGCCGACGACGACCCGATCGTCATCGTCGGCATGGGTCTCCGCTTCCCCGGCGGCGCCGACACCCCCGAGGCGTTGTGGGATCTGGTCGCCTCGGGGCGCGACGCCATCGGCGGCTTCCCCACCGACCGCGGCTGGGACCTCGACGCCCTCTACGACGCCGACCCTGATCGCCCCGGCACGTCGTACACGCGGGAGGGCGGCTTCCTCTACGACGCGGCCGACTTCGACGCCGAGCTGTTCGGCATCTCGCCGCGCGAGGCCCTGGCCATGGACCCGCAGCAGCGGCTGCTGCTCGAGACGTCGTGGGAGGCGTTCGAACGGGCCGGGATCGACCCACTGAGCCTACGCGGCCAAGCCGTCGGCGTGTTCGCCGGCACCAACAGCCTGGACTACGCGAGCCGGGCCGGTGGGCTGCCCGACGGGCTCGAGGGGCACCTGCTGACCGGCACAGCGGCTAGCGTCGTCTCGGGCCGGCTGTCCTACATGTTCGGTCTCGAAGGACCCGCTGTCACCATCGACACCGCGTGCTCGTCGTCGTTGGTGGCGCTGCACCTAGCCGTGCAGGCGCTGCGGAGCGACGACTGTGCGATGGCCCTGGTGGGCGGCGTCGCGGTCATGTCCGGGCCGGAGACGTTCGTGCAGTTCTCCCGGCAGCGCGGGCTCGCCGCCGACGGGCGCTGCAAGCCGTTCGCCGCCGCCGCCGACGGCACCGGGTGGGCCGAGGGCGCCGGCATGCTGCTGGTCGAGCGGCTGTCGTCGGCGCGGGCGGCCGGTCGTCCCGTGCTCGCCGTCGTGGCCGGCACCGCGGTCAACCAGGACGGCGCGTCCAACGGGCTCACCGCCCCCAACGGCCCCGCGCAGCAACGGGTCATCCGGGCCGCGCTGGCCGCCGCGGGGCTCTCGCCGCACGACATCGACGTGGTCGAGGCGCACGGCACGGGCACGACGCTGGGCGACCCCATCGAGGCGCAGGCGCTACTGGCGACCTACGGCCAGGACCGCGACGAGCCGCTGCGGCTGGGCTCGATCAAGTCGAACATCGGGCACGCGCAGGCCGCCGCGGGCGTCGCCGGGATCGTCAAGATGGTGCAGGCGCTGCGCCACGGCGTGCTGCCGCGGACGCTGCACGTGGACGAGCCGTCGCCGCACGTCGACTGGTCGGCCGGCCGGATCGAGCTGCTCACCTCGCCACAGCCGTGGCCGGCGGGGGAGCGGGTGCGCCGGGCCGGCATTTCGTCGTTCGGGATGAGCGGCACCAACGCCCACGTGATCCTGCAGGAGCCGCCCGCTGACGAACTCGCGACGACGGAGTCGTCCCTGCCGGTCGTGCCCATTGCGGTGTCTGGCCAGGACGAGGCCGCTCTCGAGGCCCAGACAGACCTCTTCCGTACGGTCGACAACGCCGGTTCGGCGGCGGCGGTGGGCGCAGGCGCGGCGCGCCGGGCCGCCCTGCCGCACCGCCGCGTCCTGCTCGGCGATCGTGAGGTATCCGGGGTCGCGTCGACCGGCCGGGTCGGCTTCTTGTTCACCGGTCAGGGTGCGCAGCGGGCCGGGATGGGCCGGGGCCTGTACGAGACGTTCCCGGTGTTCGCTGATGCCTTCGATCAGGTGGCAGTGCATGTCGATCAGCACCTGGACCGGCCGTTGGCCGAGGTGCTGGCCGATGAGGAAGCGATTCACCTCACCGGGTACGCCCAGCCGGCGATCTTCGCTGTAGAGGTCGCCCTGCACGCGTTACTCGGGTCGTGGGGCGTCACGGCGGACGTGCTGGTCGGGCATTCGATCGGTGAGATCGCAGCCGCTCACCTGGCGGGGGTGCTGTCGCTCGGGGATGCCGTGACCCTGGTGACCGCGCGAGGCCGTCTGATGCAGGCGTTGCCCGATGATGGCGCGATGCTGGCGGTTCAAGCATCCGAGAGCGAGGTCCGCGCGGCGTTCCCCGACATTGACATCGCGGCGGTCAACGGGCCGTCGGCGGTGGTCGTTTCGGGCCTGTCGGCCGAGGTGGACCGGGTTGCCGGGCACGGGTGGAAGACGACCCGGCTGCGGACGAGCCATGCGTTCCATTCGCGGTTGATGGAGCCGATGCTGGCCGAGTTCCGGTCGGTGGTACGGACACTGACGTTCGCGGGTTCGGGTCGATGGGCCGATCCGGAGTACTGGGTCGAGCATGTCCGGGGCACGGTCCGGTTCGCCGAGGCGGTTGCCGAGCTGGGTGACGGGGTTCGGTTCGTCGAGCTCGGACCGGACGGTGTGTTGTCGGCGATGGTGCCGGACGCAGTGCCGATGCTGCGCCGCGAGCGCGACGAGGCGACGACTGCTCTGACCGCGCTGGCGACCCTGTGGGTGAACGGCGTCGCCGTGGACTGGACAGCCCTGTTCGCCGGGGTCGCTCGGGCCGAGCTGCCCACCTATGCCTTCCAACGCCGGCGGTTCTGGCCCGACGAGACCCCGGCTGTCGTCACGGCCGGGCAGACCGGGCCGGACGACGGCTTCTGGGCCACTGTCGAGCGCGGCGACCTGACCGCCCTCGCCGACCAGCTGCGCCTCCCCGCCGGATCGCTCGAGCAGCTCGTTCCCGCCCTCGCCGCGTGGCGGGCGCGGGGCCGGGCCCGCTCCGAGGTGGACGGCTGGCGCTACCGCGTCACGTGGGAGCCGGCGACGCTGCCGGCGAGTGGTGATGTGCTGGTCAGCGGGTGGGCGCTCGCCGGGCCAGACGTGCACGGGCTGACCGAGGTGCTCGGCGCGCCGGTGGTGGAGGCCGACCTTGTTCTGGCCTCGCCCGGCTCGCTCGCCGAGGCGCTGCTGCTCACGCAGGAATTGGCCGCGGCCGACCGGTCGGTCAAGCTGTGGTTCGTGACGCGGGGGGCGGTCGCCACCGGCCCGGCCGACGGTGAGGTCGACATCGACCAGGCCGCGCTCTGGGGATTCGGCCGGGCCGTGGGCCTGGAGCACCCCGAGATCTGGGGCGGGCTGCTCGACCTACCGGCAACGGTGGACGCGCGGGCCGGGTCGCGGATCCGGGCAGTGCTCGGGGGTGCGCTCGGCGCCGAGGATCAGATCGCCGTCCGGGCCAACGGCCTTCTCGTACGCCGCCTGGCCGAGGCCCCCGCGGCCGGCGCCCCGGACTGGCAGCCGCGCGGCACTGTCCTCGTCGCAGGCGGCACGGGCGGGCTCGGCGCGCAGGTGGCCCGGTGGGCGGCCGCGCACGGAGCGGCCCGGCTGATCCTGGTGTCGCGGCGCGGTGCCGAGGCCCCCGGCGCGACGGAACTGCTCGCCGAGATCCCGGGCGCCGAGGCGTACGCGTGCGATCTGGCCGACCTCTCCTCGGCCCGAACGCTGTTCGACCAGGTCGGTCCGGTCGACGCGGTCGTGCACGCGGCCGGGGTCGGCGAGGATGTCGCGCTGCTCGACGCCGACGAGGCCCACCTGCGCCGGGTCGTCGACGGCAAGGTGAAATCGGCCCGGAACCTCGACGAGCTCGCCGGGGAGGTCGACGCGTTCGTGGTCTTCTCGTCGATCTCCGGCGTCTGGGGCAGCGCGCAACAGGCCGCCTATGGCGCGGCCAACGCGGCCCTGGACGCGCTGATCGCCCGGCGGCGGGCCGGTGGGCGGCCCGGCACGGCCGTGGCCTGGGGCCCGTGGGCCGAGGTAGGCATGGCCGCCGACGGCCTGGTCGCCGACCAGCTGCGACGGCGTGGCCTCACCCCGATGCGGCCGGAACGCGCCCTGACCGCGCTGGCGGCAGCCGTCGGCGCCGGGGACGAGCAGGTCGTCGTCGCCGACGTGCGATGGCCCGACTTCCTGGCCCTCTTCACCGCCGTACGGGAAAGGCCGCTCCTCAACCGGCTGGCGTCCGCACCGATCGAGGCCGGCCAGGCCGACGCCGGGCCGGCCGACCGGCTGGCGGCGCTGTCGGCGGCCGAACGCCACCGGTCCGTCCTGGATCTCGTGCGGGCCGACGTGGCCGCCGCGCTCGGACACGCCGCGGCCGAGGCGATCGCACCCGGCCGGGCTTTCCAGGATCTCGGATTCGATTCGCTGACCGCGGTCGAGCTGCGCAACCGCCTGCAGACCGCGACCGGGCTGGCCCTGCCGGCCACGCTGGTCTTCGACTATCCGAACGCGGACCGGCTGGCGGCGTTCCTGCTCGGCCGCCTCACCCCTGAGACCGTCGTGTCGGACGAGACCGTCGGCCGGGCGATCGCCCCCGCCGACGATCCGATCGTCATCGTGGGCATGGGTCTGCGGCTGCCGGGCGGGGTCGAAACACCTGAACAGTTCTGGGATCTCGTCGCCTCCGGTGGTGAGGGCATCGGGCCTTTTCCGACCGACCGCGGCTGGGACCTCGACCGCCTCTACCACCCCGACCCGGATCACCCCGGCACCTTCTATGCCCGCGAGGGCGGCTTCCTCTACGACGCCGGCGACTTCGACGCGGAGCTGTTCGGCATCTCGCCGAGGGAGGCCCTGGCGATGGATCCGCAGCAGCGGCTGCTGCTGGAGACGTCGTGGGAAGCTCTGGAAACGGCCGGGGTGAACCCGCTCGGGCTGCGAGGCGAGCCGGTCGGGGTGTTCGTGGGCGCGTCGTTCATGGGCTATGGCAGCGGTCAGGTCGACGAGGAGGCCGAGGGGCACCTGCTGACCGGCACGGCGTCGTCGGTGATGTCGGGCCGGATCTCCTACACGTTCGGCCTCGAGGGCCCGGCCGTCACGGTGGACACTGCCTGCTCGTCGTCGCTGGTGGCTCTGCATCTGGCGGCGCAGGCGCTGCGGTCCGGCGAGTGCTCGATGGCGCTCGTCGGCGGCGTGACGGTGATGCCCGACGCGGACGTGTTCGTGGAATTCTCGCGGCAGCGCGGACTGGCCGCCGACGGTCGGTGCCGGTCGTTCGGTGCGGGCGCGGAGGGAACCGGGTGGTCCGAGGGCGCGGGCGTGCTGCTGGTCGAGCGGCTTTCCGACGCCCGGCGCCACGGACATGAGATCCTCGCGGTCGTCCGGGGCAGTGCCGTCAACCAGGACGGCGCGTCCAACGGGCTGACCGCCCCGAACGGGCCCGCTCAACAACGGGTGATCCGCTCGGCACTCGCGTCGGCCGGCCTCTCCGCATCCGACGTGGACGCCGTGGAGGCGCACGGCACCGGTACGACACTGGGTGATCCGATCGAGGCGCAGGCTCTGCTCGCCACCTACGGGCAGGGGCGCGAGACGCCGCTGTTCCTCGGCTCGGTGAAGTCGAACATCGGGCACACGCAGGCGGCGGCCGGTGTCGCCGGGATCGCCAAGATGATCATGGCCTTGCGCAACGGCACACTGCCGGCCACCCTGCACGCGGCCGAGCCGTCGCCCCACGTGGACTGGTCGGCCGGTCACGTCGAGCTGTTGACCGGCGCGCGGCCGTGGGCGCCGGGGGAGCGGCCGCGGCGGGCCGGTGTGTCGGCGTTCGGCGTGAGCGGCACCAACGCCCATGTGATCCTCGAGGAGCCGCCCGCCGTCGATGCGCCGGGCTCTCCGGTCAGACCGCCGGTGGCGCCGGTCCTGGTCTCGGGCCACACCGACGAGGCTTTGCGGGCGCAGGCGGATCGATGGCTGACAGCCGGGGCGGACCGCGCCGGGCTGGCCGCGGCGACGGCCCGGCGGGCGGCGTTGGCCCATCGGGCGGTTGTGCTGTCCGAGGACACGACGGCGGGTCTCGAGGCGATCGTCACCGGCGCCGCCACGGTCAGCGGAGTGGTCACGTCCGGCCGTCTCGGGTTCTTGTTCACCGGGCAGGGCGCACAGCGGGCCGGGATGGGTCGCGGGCTCTACGAGACGTTCCCGGTCTTCGCCGACGCCTTCGACCAGGTCGCCCTGCACATCGACCAGCACCTCGACCGGCCCCTCGCCGCGGTTTTGGCCGACGAGGAAGCGATTCACCGGACCGGGTACGCCCAGCCGGCCGTCTTCGCCGTCGAGGTCGCACTCTTCGCCCTGCTGAAGTCGTGGGGCGTGACGCCGGATGTGCTGGTGGGCCACTCGATCGGGGAGATCGCGGCCGCGCACGTGGCCGGGGCGTTCTCGCTGGCCGACGCGGCGACGTTGGTCACCGCGCGCGGCCGTCTGATGCAGGCGCTGCCGGGCGGTGGCGCGATGCTGGCGGTGCGAGCGTCCGAAGCGGACGTGGTGGCGGTGTTCCCCGAAGTGGACATCGCCGCGGTCAACGGGCCCGACGCCGTCGTGGTCTCGGGCACCGAGCCGGACATCTCGCGCGTCGCCGGGCACGGGTGGAAGACGACCCGGCTGCGCACGAGCCACGCGTTCCATTCGCGGTTGATGGAGCCGATGCTCGAGGAGTTCCGGTCGGTGGTGCAGACTCTCACCTTTGTCGGTGCGGGTCGGTGGGCTGATCCGGAGTACTGGGTGCAGCATGTGCGGGGCACGGTCCGGTTCGCCGATGCGGTCGCCGAGCTGGGTGACGGCGTCCGGTTCGTCGAGCTGGGCCCGGACGGTGTGTTGTCGGCGATGGTGCCGGATGCGGTGCCGATGCTGCGCCGCGACCGCGACGAGCCGACGACGGCCCTGACCGCCCTGGCGACCCTGTGGGTGAACGGCGTCGCCGTGGACTGGACGTCGCTGCTGCCCGGCGTGCGCCCGGCACCCCTGCCGACGTACGCCTTCCAGCGCCACCGCTACTGGCTGCGTCCCCGGGCCGGGGCCCCGGCCCTCAGCGCCGACGCGGGATTCTGGGACCCGGTCGACCGCGGCGACCCCGCCGGGCTGGCCGCCCGTCTCGGCGTGCCGGTCACCGCGGTCGAACCGCTGCTGCCCGCCCTCGCCGCCTGGCGGGCCCGCGGCCGCGAGCGTGACCGCATCGACGGCTGGCGCTACCGTGTGACCTGGACGCCCGCGACCGATCTGCGCCCCGTCGCCCCCGCCGGCACGTGGGCGCTGATCGGCGACGACACCCTCGGCGTGGGCGATGCCCTGACCGCTCTGGGCGCCAACCCCGTGCCCGCCGAGCCCGCCGACCTGGCGGCGCTCGTACCCACCGGCGTTCTCGTGCTGCCGTCGGTGACCCTGGCCGAGCTTCCGGCCGTCGTGCGGTCGAGCGAGGCGAAGTTCTGGATCCTGACCCGCGGCGGCGTCACCACCGGTCGGGCCGACGGCGCCCCCGATGTGGCCGAGGCGGCCAAGTGGGGACTGGGCCGCGTCGCCGGTCTGGAACACCCGGACCGCTGGGGCGGCCTGCTCGACCTGCCCGCCACGCTCGACGCCCGGGCCACGGCCCGCCTCGGCGCGGTGCTGTCCGGCGCGCTCGGTGCCGAGGACCAGATCGCCCTCCGCCCGTCCGGCATCCTGCTTCGCCGCCTCGAACCGGCTCCCGCGATCACCGGTGAGGCGTGGCGGCCGCGCGGCACGGTGCTCATCGCCGGTGGCACCGGTGGTCTGGGCGCAGAGGTGGCGCGGTGGGCCGCAGCCAACGGCGCGGACCGGCTCATCCTCGTGTCCCGGGGCGGCGTAGCCCCGGCAGAGGTGCCCGGTGAGGCGTACGCGTGCGACCTGGCCGACCGGAACGCGGTGGCTGAACTGATCGCCCGGGTCGGTCCGATTGACGTGGTCGTGCACGCGGCGGGCGTGGCTGAGGACGTGGCGCTGGCTGACGTGGACCAGGCTCATCTGCGTCGGGTGCTGGCGGCCAAGGTGGATGGGGCCCGGCACCTCGACGAGTTGGTCGGTGAGGTGGCGGCGTTCGTCGTCTTCTCGTCGATCGCCGGTGTCTGGGGCAGCGCCGGGCAAGGCGCCTACGCCGCGGCCAATGCCGCCCTCGACGCGCTGGTCGCCGCCCGGCGGGGCCGTGGCGTGCCCGGCACCGCCGTCGCCTGGGGGCCATGGGCCGAGGTCGGCATGGCCGCCGACGCTGGGGTCTCCACGCTCCTGCGCCGCCGCGGGCTGACCCCGATCGGCCCCGCGCAAGCGCTTACCGCACTCGCCGCCGCCGTCGGCTCCGGGGAAGAGGCGGTCACGGTGGCCGACGTGCGGTGGGACGAGTTCCTGCCGATCTTCACGGCAAGCCGGGAACGACCGCTGTTCGCCTCCCTCGACACGACGCCCGCCCCGGGGCCGGCGGTGACCGGTCTGGCCGGGCGCCTGACCGGTCTGACCCCGGCCGACCAGCAGCGGCTGGTGCTCGACCTCGTCCGCGGTGAGGTCGCCGCCGCGCTCGGGCACGCCTCGGGCGAGGCGGTTTCGCCGGACCGGGCATTCAAGGATCTGGGCTTCGACTCGCTGACCGCGGTCGAGCTGCGCAACCGCCTGCGGGCCGCGACCGGGCTGGCCCTGCCGGCCACGCTCGCCTTCGACCATCCCAGCGCCGCCCGGCTCGCCGGCTTCCTGCTCGCGCAGGTCACCGGGGTCGGCCCGGCCAGTCCGGGCACCGTCGTGGCCGCCGCCGGGGATGACCCCATCGTCATCGTGGGCATGGGCCTGCGGTTGCCCGGCGGCGTCGAATCACCCGAGCAGTTCTGGGAGCTGCTCGCCTCCGGCGGCGAGGGCATCGGAGCGTTCCCCACCGACCGCGGGTGGGACCTCGACGGGCTGTACCACCCTGATCCCGAGCACCCGGGAACCTTCTATGCGCGCGGCGGCGGCTTCCTCTACGGCGCGGGCGACTTCGACGCCGGGCTGTTCGGCATCTCGCCGCGCGAGGCCCTGGCCATGGACCCGCAGCAGCGGCTGCTGCTCGAGACGTCGTGGGAGGCCCTGGAAAGCGGCGGGGTGGATCCGTTCGGGCTGCGCGGCGAGCCGGTCGGTGTGTTCGTCGGCGCTACGGCGATGGGCTACGGCGTCGGGCCGGTCGAGGCGGCCGACGGCATCGAGGGCCACCTGCTCACCGGTACGGCTTCGTCGGTGATGTCGGGCCGCCTCTCCTACACGTACGGGTGGGAAGGCCCAGCTGTCACCGTCGACACCGCCTGCTCCTCGTCGCTGGTCGCGCTGCACCTGGCGGCGCAGGCGCTGCGGTCGGGCGAGTGCTCGATGGCGCTGGTCGGCGGCGTGACGGTCATGCCGACCGTGGACGTGTTCGTGGAGTTCTCGCGGCAGCGCGGGCTGGCCGCGGACGGGCGTTGCCGGTCGTTCGGCGCTCGCGCGGACGGCACGGGCTGGTCCGAGGGCGCGGGCATGCTGCTCGTCGAGCGGCTGTCGACGGCCCGCGCCGCGGGTCGTCCGGTGCTGGCGGTCGTGGCGGGCACCGCGGTCAACCAGGACGGCGCCTCGAACGGGCTGACTGCGCCCAACGGGCCCTCGCAGCAGCGGGTCATCCGCTCCGCGCTGGCCAACGCTGGGCTGAACCCGTCGGACGTGGATGTCGTGGAGGCCCACGGCACCGGGACGACGCTGGGTGACCCGATCGAGGCTCAGGCCGTGCTCGCCACCTACGGTCAGGATCGCGACGAGCCGCTGTGGCTGGGCTCGGTCAAGTCGAATATCGGGCACACCCAGGCCGCCGCCGGTGTCGCCGGGATCGCCAAGGTGATCCTGGCCCTGCGGCACGGCACGCTGCCCGCCACCCTGCACGCGGCAGAGCCGTCGCCGCACGTGGACTGGTCGGCCGGGAGCGTTGAGCTGCTGACCGAGGCCCGGGCGTGGACGGCCGGGGACCGGCCGCGTCGGGCCGGTGTCTCGGCCTTCGGGGTGAGCGGCACCAACGCCCACGTGATCCTGGAGGAGCCGCCGGCCTCGGAGCCGGTGGTGACGGCGTCGACGGCGCTGCCGATGGTGCCGATTCCGCTGTCCGGTCACAGCGAGGAGGCTGTCCGGGCGCAGACCGGGCGGTTGCCCGGTGGCGACCTGGTGGCTCTGGGTGCTGCCGCGGCCCGCCGGGCCGTGCTGCCGCACCGCCGCGTCCTGCTGGGCGATCGTGAGATCTCCGGGGTGGCGTCGCCGGCTCGGCTCGGGTTCTTGTTCACCGGGCAGGGTGCGCAGCGGGCCGGGATGGGCCGCGGTCTGTACGAGGCGTTCCCCGTGTTCGCCGAGGCCTTCGATCAGGTTGCCCTGCATGTCGACCAGTACCTCGACCGGCCGCTCGCGTCGGTGCTGGCCGACGAGGAGGCGATTCACCGCACTGGGTATGCCCAGCCGGCGATCTTTGCGGTTGAGGTGGCTCTGCACGCGTTGCTGTCGAGCTGGGGTGTGACGGCGGATGTGCTGGTCGGCCATTCGATCGGTGAGATCGCGGCGGCGCATGTGTCCGGGGTGTTCTCGCTCGCCGACGCGGCGACCCTGGTGACCGCCCGCGGTCGTCTGATGCAGGCGCTGCCGGGCGGTGGTGCGATGCTGGCGGTCCAAGCCTCCGAAAGCGACGTCCGCGCGGCGTTCCCCGACATCGACATCGCGGCGGTCAACGGGCCGGCGGCCGTGGTGGTGTCCGGACCGGTGTCCGAGGTCGAGCGGGTTGCCGGGCACGGGTGGAAGTCGACCCGGCTGCGGACCAGCCACGCGTTCCACTCGCGGTTGATGGAGCCGATGCTGGCCGAGTTCCGGTCGGTGGTGCGGACTCTCACCTTTGTCGGTGCGGGACGGTGGGCTGACCCGGAGTACTGGGTCGAGCATGTCCGGGGCACGGTCCGGTTCGCCGATGCCATCGCCGAGCTGGGCGACGGCGTCCGCTTCGTCGAGCTGGGCCCCGACGGGGTGCTGTCGGCGATGGTGGCGGATGCGGTATCGATGCTGCGCCGCGACGGCGACGAGGTTGATACCGCGCTGACCGCGCTGGCGACCCTGTGGGTGAAGGGCGTCCCCGTCGACTGGAAGCGCCTCTTCGCCGGCGTTACGCCAACC
Source organism: Paractinoplanes hotanensis (assembly GCF_023717965.1). NCBI lineage: Bacteria > Bacillati > Actinomycetota > Actinomycetes > Micromonosporales > Micromonosporaceae > Paractinoplanes > Paractinoplanes hotanensis. Next base: position 24,389 of record NZ_JAMQOL010000071.1, read on the forward strand.
GGGCTGCCCACGTACGCCTTCCAGCGCGAGCGTTACTGGCTGCTTCCGGCCACCCCGGCCGTCGTGGTCGAACCGGCCGAGGCCGGCTTCTGGAGCGCGGTTGAACACGGCGACCTGCCCGCCGTCGCCGCCGAGCTGGGCGTCGCCGCCGAAGCCGTGGCCGGAGTGCTGCCGGCCCTGTCCACGTGGCGCAGCCGCGGCCGGGAACGCTCTCGCATCGCCGGTTGGCGCCACCGCATCACCTGGAAGCCGGTCACCGACCCCGGCCCGTCCCGGCTCCCCGGCACCTGGTTGCTCATCGGGTCCGGCCCGGCCGAGTTCGAATTGGCCGCCGCGCTCACCGACCGCGGGGCCGTCGTCCGCTCCGTCGATGGGCCCGGCCGACTGCACGCCGTCGACGAGCCGATCGCCGGCGTCCTCGCCGGCCCGGCCACGGTCGACGACGCTCTATCGGTCGTCCAGGCGCTCGGCCATGCCGCGATCGACGCCCCGCTGTGGCTGCTCACGCATGGCGCCGTCTCGACCGGGCCCGCAGATCCGGCCACCCACCCCCGCCGGGCCGAGATCTGGGGCCTGGGCCGAGTGGCCGCGCTCGAGCACCCCGAGCGTTGGGGCGGGCTGGTCGACCTGCCCGAACGGTTCGACCCGCGCGTCGCCGACCGCCTGGTGAGCGTGCTGGCCGGCGGTCTCGGCGACGAGACGGAGGTGGCCGTCCGCAACGCCGGCGTGCTGGTGCGCCGACTCGTCCCGGCCGCGTCCCGCCCTGGCGCGGGCTGGCGGCCGACCGGCACAGTTCTCATCACCGGCGGCACCGGCGGACTCGGGCAGCAGGTTGCCCGGTGGGTTGCCGAGCAGGGCGCCCGCCGCGTCGTCGTGGCCGGCCGGCGGGGCGCGTCAGCCGGCGGCGTCCGCGATCTCCTCGCCGAGTTCGGCAATGTCGAGGCCCGCGCCTGCGACCTCACCGACGCCGACGACCTGGCTGCCCTCGTCCACGAGTTCGACCACGAGCCCGACCTGGCCATCGTGCACGCCGCCGGTGTTCTCGACGACGGCCTGCTCGCCGATCTCGACTCGGCCCGCCTCGACGCCGTGCTCGCGGCCAAGGCCGACGCGGCCTGGCAGCTGCACGAACTCACCGCTGACCGGCCGCTGGCCGCGTTCGTGCTCTTCTCGTCGACCGCCGCCGTGTTCGGCAACCCCGGCCAGGCCAACTACGCCGCCGCCAACGCCTCGCTCGACGCCCTCGCCGAGCACCGCGCCGCCCTGGGCCTGACCGCGACCTCGATCGCCTGGGGCCCGTGGGCCGAATCCGGCATGATGGCCGCCCACGCCGGCTCGGCGCAGTTCCGTCGCAGCGGCCTCGCCCTGCTGCGCCCGGAATCGGCGTTGGCCGCCCTCGCTTCCGCGATGGGCGGCGGGGATCCGGCCGTCGTCGTGGCCGATGTGCGCTGGGACCGCTTCGCCGCCGAGCTCGGCGCCGTGCGCCCGGCGACGGTGCTGGCCGACCTGCCGGGACGGCCGGCGGCCGTCCGCGCGGTCACCGTCACGGGCGTCCTGCCGCTCGCCTCGCGTCTGGCCGACCTGCCCGCGGCCGAGGCCCGCCGGGCGGTGCTGACCGAGGTGCGTGAGCGGGCCGCGGCGGTCCTCGGGCACGGCTCGGGCGAGGCGGTCACGCCCGGACGCACGTTCCAGGAGCTCGGGTTCGACTCGCTGACCGCGATGGAACTGCGCAACCGGCTCGCCTCCGCGACCGGGCTCACGTTGCCCGCCACGCTGGTCTTCGACTACCCGGACGCGGATCGCGTCGCCACCTATCTGCTCGACCGGCTCGCCGGCACCCGGGCCACGCCTGCGCCCGCCGCGCCCGTCACCACCGGCGCCGGCGAGGACCCGATGGTCATCGTCGGGCTGGCGGTGCGGTTGCCCGGCGGCGCGGACACCCCCGAGGCACTGTGGGACCTGCTCACTTCGGGCACCGACGCGATGAGCGGATTCCCGGCCGACCGCGGGTGGGACCTCGACGCGATCTACCACCCCGATCCGGACCACCCCGGCACCACCTATACGCGTGAGGGCGGCTTCATCACGGCCGCCGCCGACTTCGACGCCGCGCTGTTCGGCATCTCGCCGCGCGAGGCCCTGGCCATGGATCCGCAGCAGCGGCTGCTGCTCGAGACGTCGTGGGAGGCGTTCGAACGGGCCGGGATCGATCCGTTGAGCCTGCGTGGCGAGCCGGTCGGTGTCTTCGCCGGCACCAACGGGCAGGACTACGTCACGCTGCTCGACGAGGCCGGCGACGACCTCGCGGGGTCGGCCGGGCACGTCGGCACCGGCAACGCCGCGAGCGTGCTCTCGGGCCGCGTCTCCTACACGTTCGGCCTGGAAGGCCCGGCGGTCACCGTCGACACCGCCTGCTCGTCCTCGCTCGTCGCCCTGCACCTCGCCGGGCAGGCTCTGCGCTCGGGTGAGTGCACGATGGCGCTGGTCGGCGGCGTCACCGTGATGGCCACCCCGACCGCGTTCCTCGACTTCAGCCGGCAACGCGGCCTGGCCGCCGACGGCCGGTGCAAGTCCTTCTCGGCCGATGCCGACGGCACCGCCTGGGGTGAGGGGGCCGGTGTGTTCGTGGTCGAGCGGCTCTCCACCGCCCGGGCCGCCGGCCGCCGCGTCCTCGCCGTCGTGCGCGGCACCGCGGTCAACCAGGACGGCGCGTCGAACGGTCTCACCGCCCCCAACGGACCCTCGCAGCAGCGGGTCATCCGGGCCGCGCTCGCCTCGGCCGGCCTCACCGCCGCCGACGTGGACGCCGTCGAGGCCCACGGCACCGGCACGACACTGGGCGACCCGATCGAGGCCGAGGCGCTGCTCGCCACGTACGGGCAGGAGCGGTCCACGCCGCTGTGGCTCGGCTCGATCAAGTCGAACCTCGGCCACACCCAGGCGGCGGCGGGCGCGGCCGGCGTGGCCAAGATGGTGCTCGCCCTGCGGCACGGCACGCTTCCCGCCACGCTGCACGCCGACGATCCGTCGCCGCACGTCGACTGGTCGGCGGGCACCGTCTCGCTTCTCACTGTCGCGCAGCCATGGCCCGCGGGCGACCGCATCCGCCGCGCGGGGGTCTCGTCGTTCGGCATCAGCGGCACCAACGCCCACGTGATCCTCGAGGAGCCGCCGGCCTGGGAGCCGGTGGTCGCGTCACCGCCGATCCTGCCGATGGTGCCGATTCCGCTGTCCGGTCACAGCGAGGACGCTGTCCGGGCGCAGGCCGAGCGGTTCCCAGGCGGCGAGCCGATGGCTCTGGGTGCTGCCGCGGCCCGCCGCGCCGCGCTGCCCCACCGCCGCGTCCTGCTGGGCGATCGTGAGATCTCCGGGGTGGCGTCGCCGGCTCGGCTCGGGTTCCTGTTCACCGGGCAGGGCGCGCAACGGGCCGGGATGGGCCGCGGTCTGTACGAGACGTTCCCCGTGTTCGCCGAAGCCTTCGACCAGGTCGCCCTGCACGTCGACCAGCACCTCGACCGGCCACTCACGTCGGTGCTGGCCGACGAGGAGGCGATTCACCGCACCGGGTACGCCCAACCGGCGATTTTCGCTGTAGAGATAGCCCTGCACGCGCTGCTCGAGTCGTGGGGCGTCGTGCCCGACGTGCTGGTGGGCCACTCGATCGGGGAGATCGCGGCCGCTCACGTGGCCGGGGTGCTGTCGCTCGCCGACGCGGCGACGCTGGTGACCGCGCGGGGACGTCTGATGCAGGCGCTGCCCGACGGTGGCGTCATGCTGGCGGTGCAGGCCTCGGAGGCCGAGGTCCGCGCGGCGTTCCCCGACATCGACATCGCGGCGGTCAACGGACCGGCGGCGGTTGTCGTGTCCGGCCTGTCCGCCGAGGTGGAGCGGGTCGCCGAGCACGGCTGGAAGACGACCCGCCTGCGGACGAGCCACGCGTTCCACTCGCGGCTGATGGAGCCGATGCTGGCCTCCTTCCGCGAGGTCGTCGAGGGTCTGACCTTCCCCGCGCCCACCGTCGCCGTGGTGTCCACGGTGACCGGCGGCCCGGCCGACTGGACCGATCCCGGCTACTGGGTGCGGCAGGTCCGGGCCACGGTCCGGTTCGCCGACGCGGTCGCCGCCTTGGACGGCGTGCGCTTCGCCGAACTCGGCCCCGACGGCCTGCTGTCGGCGATGGCGCCGAACTCGGTGCCGCTGCTGCGCCGCGACCGCGACGAACCGACGACGGCCCTGACCGCGCTGGCGAACCTGTGGACCAACGGCACCACCGTGGATTGGCCGGCCCTCTTTACCGGAGCCGCCCCGGCCGACCTGCCCACCTACGCGTTCCAGCGCCAACGCTTCTGGCCCGGACCCAACACCCGGCCCCGCTCCGCCGACCAGGCCGAGGACGGCTTCTGGACGGCGGTCGAGGACGGCGACACCGGTGCCCTGGCCGCCCGGCTGGACGTCCCGGCCAGTGCACTCGAGTCGTTGCTGCCCGCCCTCGCGACCTGGCGGGCCCGTGGCCGGGACCGTTCGCTCATCGACGGCTGGCGCTACCGCATCACCTGGAAGCCCGCCACGATCCCGGCCACGCCTGCCCTCACCGGTGTCTGGGCCGTCGCCGGTCAGGACCGCTTCAACCTCACCGAAACGCTCGCCGGCTCAGGCGCCGCTGTGGGTCAGCTGGACCAGGGCGAGGCCGCCGGCATCGTCGCGGCGCCCGAGACTGTGGCTGAGGCGCTCGCCCTCGTCCAGGAACTGATCGCCGCCGGGCGGCCGGTGAAGCTCTGGCTCGTGACCCGCGGTGCGGTGGCCACCGGTCGCGGCGACACGCCGGTGCGGGTCGACCAGGCGGCACTGTGGGGCTTCGGTCGCGTGGTGGCTCTCGAACATCCGGAAATCTGGGGCGGCCTGCTCGACCTGCCCGAGACGCTTGACGCCCGCGCCACGAACCGGCTCGCCGCGGTCCTCGGTGGCGTGCTCGGGGCCGAGGACCAGATCGCGCTGCGCCGCAACGGTGTGCTGCTGCGCCGCCTCGACCGCGCCCCGGCCGGTGACGGCCCGGAGTGGCGACCGCGCGGCACGGTCCTCATCACCGGCGGCACCGGCGGCCTCGGCCGCGAGGTGGCGCGTTGGGCGGCGGAGAACGGCGCCGAGCGGCTGATTCTGGTGTCCCGCCGCGGCACTCCGGCTCCGGAGTTGCCGCTCGTCGAGTCGTACGCCTGCGACCTGGCCGACCGCGACGCGGTGGCGGCCCTGCTCACCGAGATCGGCCCGGTCGACGCGATCGTGCACGCGGCCGGCGTCGGCGAGGACCTCGCGCTGGCCGACGCCGACCCCGCCCACCTCGACCGGGTGCTCAACGGCAAGGTCGACGGCGCCCGCCACCTCGACGAGCTCGCCGGCGACGTGGACGCGTTCGTCGTCTTCTCCTCGATCTCCGCCACCTGGGGCAGCGGCCGGCAGGCCGCATACGGCGCGGCCAACGCCGCCCTGGACGGCCTCGTCGAGCGTCGCCGTGCCGAAGGCAAGCCCGGCACCGCGATCGCCTGGGGCCCGTGGGCCGAGGTCGGCATGGCCGCCGGCCACGAGGCGGCCGCGTCGCTGCGCCGCCAAGGGTTGTCCGGGATGGACAGCCGGCACGCGATCGCCGCGCTGGCCGTGGCCGTGGGCGTCGGCGACGACCTGATCACCGTGGCCGACGTGCGGTGGGACGAGTTCCTGCCCCTGTTCACGGCGAGCCGGGAGCGGCCGCTGTTCGAGGCGCTGCTCGACGCATCTCCGGCCCAGGCGCCGGCGACGACCGGCCTGGCCGCGCACCTGGCCGGCCTGACCCCGGCCGAGCAGCTTCGCCGGGTGCTCGATCTGACCCGCGCCGAGGTCGCCGCCGCGCTCGGCCACGCGTCGGCCGCCGATGTCGAGCCGGGACGGGCGTTCAAGGATCTCGGCTTCGACTCGCTCACCGCCGTCGACCTGCGCAACCGGATGCAGGCGGTCACCGGACTGGCGTTGCCGGCCACCCTGGCCTTCGACCACCCTGACGCGGAACGGCTCGCCGCCTTCGTCCGGGAACGGGTCTCGGGCCTGGCCGAGGCGAAGCCGGCGGTAGCAGCCGTCACCGCAACTACCGACGACCCGATCGTCATCGTCGGCCTGGGGCTGCGCCTGCCCGGCGGCGTCGACAGCCCGAACGCGCTGTGGGAACTCGTGGCCGGAGGCGCCGACGCGATCGGCGAGTTCCCGACCGACCGCGGCTGGGACCTCGACCGGCTCTATCACCCCGACCCCGAGCACCCGGGCACCTTCTATGCGCGCGGGGGCGGCTTCCTCCACGACGCGGCCGACTTCGACGCCGAGCTGTTCGGCATCTCGCCCCGCGAGGCCCTGGCGATGGATCCGCAGCAGCGCCTGCTGCTCGAGACGAGCTGGGAAGCCCTCGAAACGGCCGGGGTCGACCCGCGCGGGCTGCGCGGCGAGCCCGTGGGCGTGTTCGTCGGCGCGACCTTCATGGGCTACGGCAGCGGCTCCACCGAATCGACCGAGGGCCACCTGCTCACCGGCACGGCCTCGTCGGTCATCTCGGGCCGCATCTCCTACACGTACGGGCTGGAAGGCCCGGCCGTCACCGTTGACACCGCCTGCTCGTCGTCGCTCGTCGCGCTGCACCTGGCCGGGCAGGCGCTGCGGTCGGGCGAGTGCTCGATGGCGCTTGTGGGTGGCGTGACCGTGATGCCAACCGCCGACGTGTTCGTCGAGTTCTCGCGGCAGCGGGGGCTCTCCGCCGACGGGCGTTGCAAGTCCTTCGGCGCAGGCGCGGACGGCACGGGCTGGTCCGAGGGCGCGGGCATGTTGCTCGTCGAGCGGCTCTCCGACGCCCGGCGCCACGGTCACGACGTTCTTGCGGTCGTGCGCGGCACTGCGGTCAATCAGGACGGCGCGTCCAACGGCCTGACCGCCCCCAACGGGCCGGCCCAGCAGAGGGTCATCCGCGGGGCGCTGGCCGCAGCCGGACTGACGACCTCGGACATCGATGTCGTGGAGGCGCACGGCACCGGAACGACTTTGGGTGACCCGATCGAGGCGCAGGCGGTGCTGGCCACCTACGGCCAGGATCGGGAGACGCCGCTTTGGCTGGGCTCGATCAAGTCGAACATCGGGCACACCCAGGCCGCGGCCGGCATCGCGGGCATCGCCAAGATGGTGCTGGCCATGCGGCACGGCCGGATGCCGGCCACGTTGCACGCCTCGGACGCCTCGCCGCACGTCGACTGGTCGGCGGGCCAGGTTTCGCTGCTGACCGAGCCTCGTGAGTGGCCGGCGGGGGACCGGCCGCGCCGGGCCGGTGTCTCGGCGTTCGGTGTCAGCGGCACCAACGCGCACGTGATCCTCGAGGAGCCGCCGGCCGTCGGCGGGCTTGATTCGAGGGCCGAGCGGCCGGTGGAGCCGCCGGCTTCCGGCGCGCCGAGTCGGCGCGCCGGACTGGTGCCGGTGCTGGTGTCGGGGCATACCGAAGAGGCACTGCGGGCGCAGGCGAGACGACTGTCGGCGGTCGAGGCGGATGGGACCGGTCTGGCGGCGGCTGCGGCGCGGCGGGCGGAGTTGCCTCATCGGGCGGTCGTCCTGTCCGACGACCTGATCGTGGGTCTGGAGGCGGTTGCCGCCGGCTCCGGCGCGGTGACCGGTGTGGCGGCGCCGGGCCGGGTCGGGTTCCTGTTCACCGGTCAGGGCGCGCAGCGGGCCGGGATGGGCGGGGGCCTGTACGAGACGTTCCCTGTCTTCGCTGACGCCTTCGACCAGGTCGCCCTGCACGTTGATCGGCACCTCGACCGGCCCCTGGCTGAGGTGCTGGCCGACGAGGAGGCGATCCACCGCACCGGGTACGCCCAGCCGGCCATCTTCGCCGTCGAAGTGGCCCTGCACGCGCTTCTCACAAGCTGGGGTGTGACGGCGGACGTGTTGGTCGGGCATTCGATCGGGGAGATCGCAGCGGCGCATGTGTCCGGGGTGTTCTCGCTGGAGGACGCGGCGACATTGGTGACCACGCGGGGCCGTCTGATGCAGGCGCTGCCGGTCGGCGGGGCGATGCTGGCGGTCCAGGCGTCCGAGAGCGACGTGCGCGCGGCGTTCCCGGACATCGACATCGCGGCGGTCAACGGCCCGGCGGCGATCGTGATCTCCGGTCTGTCCGCCGAGGTGGACCGGGTCGCCGGGCACGGGTGGAAGTCGACCCGGCTGCGGACGAGTCATGCGTTTCATTCGCGGTTGATGGAGCCGATGCTGGCCGAGTTCCGGTCGGTGGTGCATGCCCTGGACTTTGTGGGTTCGGGGCGGTGGGCTGATCCGGAGTACTGGGTGCAGCATGTGCGGGGCACGGTCCGGTTCGCCGACGCCATCGCCGAGGTGGGTGACGACGTCCGGTTCGTGGAGCTGGGCCCGGACGGTGTGCTGTCGGCGATGGTGCCGGATGCGGTGCCGCTGCTACGCCGCGAGCGCGACGAGGCCACCACGGCTCTCACTGCCCTGGCGACCCTGTGGACCCGTGGCGTTTCGGTCGACTGGTCGTCGTTCTTCCTCGGCGCGCAACCCGCTCAGCTGCCCACCTACGCGTTCCAGCGGCAGCGCTACTGGCTCGAAGCACGCACCGAGGTGGTCGAGTCCGACGCCGGACTGTGGGGCCCGGTGGAGCGGGGCGACCTGGCGACGTTCGCCGCCGAACTCGGCGTCGACGCGGACGCCCCGCTCGACGAGGTGCTGCCCGCGCTCACCTCGTGGCGGGCCCGCGGCCGCGACCGCTCCCGCCTGGACTCGTGGCGCTATCGGGTCAGGTGGGAGCCCGTCGCCGACTTCGGTCCGGCCCGCGCTTCCGGCACCTGGCTCCTGATCGGGGCCGGCCCCGATGCTGTTGCTTCGGCCGGGTCCAGCTCGGCTCAATCCCGCTCCGGCGAACCCGGTCTCGGGGGATCAGGCTTGGCCGCCGCACTTGCCGGCCACGGCGCCACCGTGCGGGCCATCAGTGGTCTGGACGAGCTGGCCGCCGTCGACGAGGCGGTGGCCGGCGTGGTCTGTCTGGCCGGCCCGTTGCTCGACACGCTCGCCGTGGTGCAAGCCCACCTGGCCGGCGGCCTCGCAGCGCCGCTCTGGCTGGTCACCCGCGGTGCCGTCTCGACCGGGCGGGCCGACGCGCCCGTCGACCCGCTGGCGGCTCAGATCTGGGGTCTCGGTCGCGCCCTCGCCCTCGAACACCCCGACCGCTGGGGTGGCCTGCTCGACCTGCCCGCCGACCTTGACGACCGGGCCGCGAACCGCGCCACCGCCGTCCTCTCCGGCGCGCTCGGCGACGAGGACCAGCTCGCGGTGCGGGCCGGGGGTGCTCTCGTACGCCGTCTGGGCCCGGCCCCCGCGGGTGGTGGTGCGACCTGGCGGCCGCGCGGCACGGTGCTCATCGCCGGCGGCACCGGTGGACTGGGCGCTGAGGTCGCGCGGTGGGCGGCCGGGAACGGCGCCGAGCGCTTGATCCTGGTGTCCCGCCGGGGAACGCCGATCGAAGATCTGCCGCTCGCCGAGACGTACGCCTGCGATCTGGCCGACCGGGACGCGGTCGCGGCCCTGCTCGCGGGGGTCGGCCCGGTTGACGCCGTTGTGCACGCCGCCGGGGTCAGCGAGCACACGCTGCTGGCCGACGCCGACGAGGCGCACGTCCGCCGGGTGGTCGACGGCAAGGTGCTGGGCGCGTTGCACCTCGACGAGCTGGCCGGTGACGTGGAGGCGTTCGTCGTCTTCTCGTCGATCTCCGGCATCTGGGGCAGCGCCGAGCAGGCCGCCTACGGAGCGGCCAACGCGGCCCTGGACGGCTTGATCGCCCGCCGCCGCGCCACCGGGCGCCCCGGCACCGCGATCGCCTGGGGGCCCTGGGCCCGCGTCGGCATGGCGGCGGACGACGAGACCGCGGCGCAGCTGCGGCGGCGCGGCCTGACCCCGATCGAACCCGCCCTCGCCCTCACGGCGCTCGCCCACGCGGTCGGCGCGGGCGAGGAGTCGGTGACGATCGCCGATGTCCGATGGGCCGATTTCCTGCCGGTGTTCACCGCAAACCGCGCCCGCCCGCTCTTCGACACGCTGCCCGCTGTCGCCGAGGCGCCGGCCCCGGAGAAACACTTCCTGGCCGGTGTCGCGTCCACCGACCGGCCCCGGCACGTGCTCGACCTGGTGCGCTCCGAGGTGGCCGCCACCCTGGGCCACGCCTCGGCCGGCACGATCGAGCCCGGACGGGCGTTCCAGGAGCTCGGCTTCGACTCGCTGACCGCGGTCGAACTGCGTAACCGGCTGCGCGCCGCGACCGGCCTGGCCCTGCCCACCACGCTCGCCTTCGACCACCCGAACGCCGAGCGGCTGGCCCGTTTCGTGCTCGCCGAGTTGGGCGAGACCGAGTCCGTCGCGGTGGCGGCCCCGGTGGCCGTCGCCGTCACCACGGACGACCCGGTCGTCATCGTGGGCATGGGTCTGCGGTTGCCCGGCGGTGTCGAGACCCCGGACCAGTACTGGGACCTGCTGGCCGCCGGCGGCGAAGGCATCGGCGCTTTCCCCACCGACCGCGGCTGGGACCTGGACGTGCTCTACCACCCCGACCCTGAGCACCCGGGCACCTTCTACGCCCGCGAGGGCGGTTTCCTGCACAGTGCGGGTGACTTCGACGCGGGGCTGTTCGGCATTTCGCCGCGGGAGGCCCTGGCGATGGACCCGCAGCAGCGGCTGTTGCTCGAGACGTCGTGGGAGGCCCTGGAACGCGGCGGCGTCGACCCGCGCGGCCTCGCCGGCACCCAGGTCGGCGTCTACGTGGGCGCGGCCTTCATGGGCTACGGCACCGGAGCCGCCGGCGACCCCACCGAAGGTCACCTGCTGACGGGTACGGCGTCGTCGGTCATCTCCGGGCGCATCTCCTACACGTACGGTCTCGAAGGCCCGGCCGTCACCGTCGACACGGCGTGCTCGTCGTCGCTGGTCGCGCTGCACCTGGCCGCGCAGGCGCTGCGCTCGGGTGAGTGCACGATGGCCCTGGTCGGCGGGGTGACGGTGATGCCGACGCCCGACATCTTCGTGGAGTTCTCGCGACAGCGTGGCCTCGCGGCCGACGGCCGGTGCCGGTCGTTCGGTGCCGGTGCGGACGGCACGGGCTGGTCCGAGGGTGCGGGCATGCTGCTGGTCGAGCGGCTGTCGACGGCCCGCGCCGCCGGTCGGCCGGTCCTCGCGGTCGTCGCGGGCACGGCGGTCAACCAGGACGGCGCCTCCAACGGGCTCACCGCACCGAACGGGCCGGCCCAGCAGCGCGTGATCCGGCGCGCCCTGGCGGCGGCCGGGCTGACGCCGCGCGACGTCGACGTGGTCGAGGCGCACGGCACCGGCACGACGCTGGGCGACCCGATCGAGGCCCAAGCCGTCCTGGCCACCTACGGCCAGGACCGCGACGAGCCGCTGTGGCTGGGCTCGGTCAAGTCGAACATCGGGCACACCCAGGCCGCCGCCGGAGTCGCCGGGATCGCCAAGATCATCCTGGCCATGCGCCACGGCACGCTGCCCGCCACCCTGCACGCGGCCGAGCCGTCGCCGCACGTCGACTGGTCGGCCGGCGACGTCCAACTGCTCACCGACGCGCGGCCGTGGGCGCCGCGGGACCGGCCCCGGCGGGCCGGCGTCTCGGCGTTCGGCGTGAGCGGCACAAATGCCCACGTGATCCTGCAGGAGCCGCCGGCCGCCGATGAGCCGGCGAAGCCGGTGACGGCCGGGTCGCCGACGGTTCCGGTGCTGCTGTCGGGCCACACCGAGGAGGCGCTGCGAGCGCAGGCGAGGCGGTTGTCGGTGGTCGAGGCCGACTGGACCGGTTTGGCCGCGGGCACCGCGCGGCGGGCCGCGCTACCTCATCGGGCGGTCGTTCTGTCCGGCGGCGCGGCGGGCCTGGAGGCGGTCGCCGACGGCTCCGGGGCGGTGACCGGTGTGGCCGCGCCCGGCCGGGTCGGGTTCCTGTTCACCGGGCAGGGCGCCCAGCGGGCCGGGATGGGCCGTGGGCTCTACGAGGCGTTCCCCGTGTTCGCCGAAGCGTTCGACCAGGTCGCACTGCACGTTGATCAGCATCTCGACCGGCCACTCGCGTCGGTGCTGGCCGACGAGGAGGCGATCCACCGGACCGAGTACGCCCAGCCCGCCATCTTCGCCGTCGAGGTCGCGCTGCACGCACTTCTCACCAGCTGGGGCGTGACGCCGGACGTGCTGGTGGGCCACTCGATCGGCGAGATCGCGGCGGCGCACGTGTCCGGGGTGTTCTCGCTGGCCGATGCGGCGATGCTGGTGACCGCTCGAGGTCGCCTGATGCAGGCGTTGCCGGCCGGCGGGGCGATGCTGGCGGTCCAGGCGTCCGAGGACGATGTACGCGCGGCGTTCCCCGACATCGACATCGCGGCGGTCAACGGCCTTCGCGCGGTCGTGGTCGCCGGTGCGGCGGAGGACATCGAGCGGGTCGCGGGGCACGGGTGGAAGGCGACCCGGCTGCGGACGAGTCACGCGTTCCATTCGCGGTTGATGGAGCCGATGCTGGCCGAGTTCCGGTCGGTGGTGCGGACGCTGACGTTCGCGGGCGCGGGGCGGTGGGCTGATCCGGAGTACTGGGTGGAGCACGTGCGCCGGCCGGTCCGGTTCGCTGATGCGATCGCTGAGCTGGGTGACGGGGTGCGGTTCGTCGAGCTGGGCCCGGACGGTGTGTTGTCGGCGATGGTCGAGGACGCGGTGCCGATGCTGCGCCGTGACCGTGACGAGGCGACGACAGCCCTGACGGCGCTGGCGACCCTCTGGACCCGGGGCGTGTCCGTCGACTGGGCGCCCCTGTTCGCCGGGATCACACCGGCCGAGCTGCCCACCTACGCGTTCCAGCGCGAGCGCTACTGGCTCGAGTTCCGTCCGCCGGTCGCCGACCCGGTCGAGGCCGGCTTCTGGGAGCGCATCGAGCAGGGCGACCTGCCCGGCTTGGCCGCCCAGCTCGGCGTGGCCGAGACCGCGCTGGAAGGCGTCCTGCCCGCCCTCACCGGCTGGCGCGCCCAGGGCCGCGAGCGGTCCACCATTGACGGCTGGCGCTACCTCGTCAGCTGGGAACCGGCCGCCGAGCCCGCCCCGGCACCGCTCGCCGGCGCCTGGGCCGTGCTCGGCGACGTCCCGGTCGATGGTGTCCCCGTCTCGGCCACGTCCCGCGACCGCCTCGCCGCTGCGCTGCGCGAGCTGAACCCGGCCGGTGTCGTGGCCGCGCCCGCCTCACTGGCCGAAGCCTTGACGCTCGTGCAGGCGACGGCCGACGCGGCGACCGGCGCCCGGCTGTGGCTGGTGACCCGCGGCGCGGTCGCCACCGGCCGCGCCGACGCCGCGGTCGACGTCGGCCAGGCACAACTGTGGGGACTCGGCCGCGCCGTCGCGCTGGAACACCCCGAGTTCTGGGGTGGCCTGCTCGACCTGCCCAGCGACGTGGACGCCCGGGCGGCGGCCCGGATCGCCGCGATTCTCAGCGGCGGGCTCGGCGCCGAAGACCAGCTCGCCGTGCGGGCGGGCGGCGTCCTCGTCCGGCGGTTGCGGCACGCGCCCGCGCCCGGCGGCGCGGGCTGGCAGCCGCACGGCACGGTCCTCATCGCCGGCGGCAGCGGCGGCCTGGGCCGGCAGGTCGCCCGGTGGGCCGCCGAGAACGGCGCCGAACGCCTCATTCTGGTGTCCCGCCGCGGAACGTCGCTCCCGGAGCTGCCGGACGCCGAGGCGTACGCCTGCGATCTGGCCGACCGCGATGCCGTGGCGGCCCTGCTCGCGAAGATCGGCCCGGTCGACGCCGTCGTGCACGCGGCCGGCGTCAGCGAGGACATGCCGCTGACCGGCGCCGATGAGACCCACCTGGATCGGGTGGTCCGCGCCAAGGTCGACGGTGCGCTGCACCTGGACGAGCTGGCCGGTGACGTGAAGACGTTCGTGGTCTTTTCCTCGATCTCCGGCATCTGGGGCAGCGCCCAGCAGGCCGCTTACGGCGCGGCGAACTCGGGCCTGGACGCGCTCGTCGCGCGGCGCCGGGCGACCGGGCGGCCCGGCATCGCGATCTCCTGGGGGCCGTGGGCCGAGGTCGGCATGGCCGCCGACGCCGAGGTCGCCGACCAACTGCGCAGGCGTGGTCTCAACCCGATGGCGCCGGAGCGGGCGCTGGCCGCCTTGGCCCGGACCGTCGGCTCGGCCGACGAACAGGTCACGGTGGCCGACGTGCGCTGGGATGAGTTCCTGCCCCTGTTCACCGCCAGCCGTGCCCGGCCGCTCTTCGACACGCTGCCGGAAGCCGCCGAGACTCCGGACGCCGAGCCGGAAAGAGACTGGCTGGCCGGGCTCACCCCGGCCGAGCAGAGCCGCCGGGTGCTCGACCTGGTCCGCGGCGAGGTGGCCTCGGCGCTCGGGCACGGCTCGGCCGACGCGATCGAGCCCGGACGGGCGTTCCAGGAGCTCGGCTTCGACTCGCTGACCGCGGTAGAGCTACGCAACCGCCTGCGCGCCGCGACTGGGCTGAGCCTGCCGACCACCCTCGCGTTCGACTACCCCGACGCCGATCGACTGGCCGCCTTCGTCCGGGAACAGCTCACCGGAACCGCAGCCGAGCCGACGGCCGGCGTCGCGACCGCGACCACCGACGACCCGATCGTCATCGTCGGCATGGGCCTGCGGCTGCCCGGCGGCGTCGAGACGCCCGAGCAGTACTGGGATCTGATCGCCGGCGGCCGCGACGGGATCGGCGCCTTCCCGGCCGACCGCGGCTGGGACCTGGACGCGCTCTACCACCCCGACCCGGAGCACCCGGGCACCTCCTACACACGGCACGGCGGCTTCCTGGCCGGGGCGGCTGATTTCGACGCCGAACTCTTCGGCATCTCGCCGCGCGAGGCCACCGCGATGGACCCGCAGCAGCGGCTCCTGCTCGAAACGTCGTGGGAGGCGTTGGAAGCGGCCGGGGTGAATCCGCTCGGGCTGCGCGGCGAGCCGGTCGGTGTCTTCGTCGGCGCCTCGTTCATGGGCTACGGCAACGGGCCGGGCGAATCAGTCGACGGCCTGGAAGGCCACCTGCTTACCGGCACCGCCTCGTCGGTGATGTCCGGCCGCGTCGCCTACACGTTCGGGCTGGAAGGCCCGGCGTTGACCGTCGACACCGCCTGCTCGTCGTCGTTGGTGGCCCTGCACCTCGCCGGGCAGGCCCTTCGCTCCGGCGAATGCTCGATGGCGCTGGTCGGCGGCGTGACGGTGATGCCCAACGCGGACGTGTTCGTCGAGTTCTCCCGGCAGCGTGGCCTCTCACCGGACGGCCGCTGCAAGTCGTTCGCGGCCGCTGCCGACGGCACGGGCTGGTCCGAGGGCGCGGGCGTGCTGCTCGTCGAGCGGCTCTCCGACGCCCAGCGGCTCGGCCACCCGATCCTGGCCGTCGTGCGCGGCACGGCGGTCAACCAGGACGGCGCCTCCAACGGCCTGACCGCACCGAACGGTCCGGCTCAGCAGCGCGTGATCCGATCGGCTCTGGCCGCCGCCGGTCTGACGACCTCCGACGTGGACGCGGTCGAGGCACACGGCACCGGCACGACCTTGGGCGACCCGATCGAAGCCCAGGCCGTGCTGGCCACCTATGGCCGGGAGCGCGAGGCGCCGCTGTTCCTCGGCTCGGTCAAATCGAACATCGGGCACACGCAGGCCGCGGCGGGGGTGGCGGGCATCGCCAAGATGGTCCTCGCGTTGCGGCACCAGACGCTGCCCGCGACTCTGCACGTCGACGAGGCCACGCCGCACGTGGACTGGTCGGCCGGCGATGTCGAGCTGCTGACCGAGGCCCGGCCGTGGACGGTGGGGGAGCGCACGCGGCGGGCCGGCATCTCGGCGTTCGGCGTGAGCGGCACCAACGCGCACGTGATCCTGGAGGAACCACCGGCGCCCGGCGAGCCGGAAGTGCCGGCCGCGGTCCTTCCCGTGGTGCCGGTGCCTCTGTCGGGACACAGCGAGGACGCACTGCGGGCGCAGGCGGGCCGGTTGCTGGCCGCGGTGGGCGACCGGACCGGGCTGGCGGCGGCCGCGGCGCGGCGGGCCGCGCTTTCCTACCGCCGCGTCCTGCTGGACGACCGGGAGATCTCCGGCGTGGCGTCACCGGCCCGGCTCGGGTTCCTGTTCACCGGTCAGGGTGCCCAACGGGCCGGGATGGGCCGGGGCCTGTACGAGACGTTCCCCGTGTTCGCCGAGGCCTTCGATCGGGTCGCCTTGCACGTCGGCCGGCACCTGGACCGGCCGTTGGCCGAGGTGCTGGCCGACGAGGAGGCGATTCACCGCACCGGGTACGCCCAGCCGGCCATCTTCGCCGTCGAAGTGGCCCTGCACGCGCTGCTCACGAGCTGGGGCGTGACGCCGGACGTCCTGGTCGGCCACTCGATCGGCGAGATCGCGGTGGCCCACGTCGCCGGTGTGCTCACGCTGGAGGACGCGGCGACGCTGGTGACCGCGCGGGGCCGATTGATGCAGGCGCTGCCGTCCGGTGGAGCGATGCTGGCCGTCCAGGCGTCCGAAGCCGACGTGGTGGCGGCGTTCCCCGAGGTGGATGTCGCCGCGGTCAACGGTCCGACGGCGGTGGTGGTCTCCGGCTCCGAGACGGACATCGCGGCCGTCGCCGGAAGCGCCTGGAAGACGACCCGTTTGCGGACGAGCCACGCCTTCCATTCGCGTCTCATGGAGCCGATGCTCGACCAGTTCCGCGCGGTGGTGGACACGCTGGCCTTCGCCGAGCCGACCATTGGTCCCTCGCGGTGGGCCGATCCGGAGTACTGGGTGCAGCACGTCCGCCGCCCGGTCCGGTTCGCCGACGCCATCGCCGAGCTGGGCGACGGCGTCCGGTTCGTCGAGCTCGGCCCGGACGGCGTGCTGTCGGCGATGGTCGAGGACGCGGTGCCGATGCTGCGGCGCGAGCGCGACGAGGTGACGACGGCCCTGACCGCGCTGGCTACCCTGTGGGTGGAGGGTGTCGCGGTCGACTGGACGGCGCTGCTGCCCGGCGTGCGCCCGGCGCCCCTTCCGACCTACGCGTTCCAGCGCCGCCGCTACTGGATCACCCCGGCCCGTGGCGCCGGCGACCTCGGCGCGGCTGGTCTGGACACCACCGGCCATCCGCTGGTCGGCGCGGTCGTCCCACTGGCCGACGGCGAAGGCGCGATTCTCACGGTCAGTCTGGCCCAGCGCACCCACCCCTGGCTGGCCGACCACGTGGTGGCCGGCGTGGCCCTGCTGCCCGGAACCGCGCTGTTGGAGCTGGCCCTGCAGGCCGCCCACCATATCGGCGCCGACACGGTCGAGGAATTGATCCTGCACACGCCACTGACCGTCCCCGACACCACGGCCGTGCCCGTCCAGGTCACCGTGGACGGCCGAGCGGTCAGAATCCACTCGCGCGACCCGCAGGGCGGCGGTTGGCAGCTGCACGCCTCCGGACGCCTTGCCGCTACCGGTGCCGGCGCCGCCCCGGCTCCGGAGGTGTGGCCGCCCGCAGGAGCCGAATCCGTGCCGCTGGACGGCTTCTATGACGGCCTGCGCGAGACCGGGCTCGACTACGGCCCGGCCTTCCAAGCGTTGCGGGCGGTCTGGCGGGACGGCGACGACCTGCTGGCCGAGGTCGTGCTGGACGACGACGAGCAGCAGCGCGCGGCGTACCGGTTCGGCGTCCACCCCGTCCTGGTCGACGCGGCCCTGCACGCGCTGAGCCTGACCGGTGGTGACGACCCCGGCGCCGCGGTGGCCCGGCTGCCGTTCAGCTGGTCGGACGTGACCGTGCAGGCCACCGGCGCCGACCGGCTGCGGGTGCGTCTCAGCCCGGAGGGCGACGCCGTGCGGCTTGTGGCCCACACGCCGGCCGGGCAGACGGTGCTTACCGTCGGCTCGCTCGTGCTGCGGGCAGCGCCGTCCTCGCGACCCGGCTCGGCCGACCTGTTCGCGGTGCGGTGGGAAAGCGTGCCTCTGCCGGCCACCGAGGAGACGGCCGGCTGGACGGTGCTCGGCGAGCCGATCGCCGAGCTGCCCGGCCTCCCGGCGGCCGACGATCTCGGCGCCCCCGTGATTCTGGTCGCCGCCGGCGGCGATCCCCGCGCCGAGGCCGCGCGAGTGCTCGGCATCGTGCAGCGGGCCCTGACCACCGACTCGCACATGGTCGTGCTGACCCGCGGCGACGACGACCTCGGCGCCGCGGCGGTGCGAGGCCTCGTCCGGTCGGCCGGGCAGGAGAATCCCGGACGGTTCACGCTGGTCGAAGTGGACGGTGACCCGGCCTCGTGGCGGGCGCTACCCGGGGCCCTGGCCATCGGCGAGCCCGAGCTGGCTCTCCGCGGTGGCGCGGCGTTCGCGCCTAGGCTGGCCCGGGCCGTCCCGGACGAGCCGGTCGAGCGGCCCTTCGGCGACGGCACGGTGCTGATCACCGGGGGCTCCGGCGCACTCGCCGGCCACGTGGCCCGCCACCTCGTCGCCACCCACGGCGTCGACCGGCTGGTGCTGGTCAGCCGTGGGGGTGGCGGCGAGAAGCTGGCGGCCGAGCTGCGCGAACGCGGTGCCGGCGTCACGCTGGCCGCGGCCGACGTGGCCGACCGGGCCGCGCTGGGCGCCGTGCTCGGCGCGATCCCGCCCGACCGCCCGTTGACCGCTGTGGTGCACACCGCCGGTGTGCTGGCCGACGGCATCGTCGAGCGGATGGCCTCCGAGCAGCTCGACCGGGTGTTGCGGCCCAAGGTGGACGGCGCGCTCAACCTGCACGAGCTGACCCGGGACTACGACCTGGCCGCTTTCGTGTTGTTCTCGTCGGCGTCGGCGCTGTTCGGCACGCCGGGGCAGGCGAACTACGCGGCCGCCAACGCCGTCCTCGACGCGCTGGCCGTGCGTCGGCGGTCACTGGGTCGGCCCGGGATCGCACTGGCCTGGGGGCCGTGGGCCGACGGCGGCATGGCCGGCGGGCTCGACGAGAACGACCGGCAGCGGATGGCCCGGGCCGGGACGCTCACGTTCGACGGGCCGGACGGGCTGGCCGCGTTCGACGCCGCGCTGGCCGCCCCGGAACCGGTGGTCGTGCCGATCCGGCTCGACCTGGCCGCGGTGCGGGCTTCCGGCGAGGTGCCGCCGCTGCTGCGCGGCCTGGTGCGGCGGGCCGTGGCGCGAGCCACGGCGGCGGCCGCGGCCCCGGCCGTACCGCAGCTCTCCGGTCTCTCCCTCGAGGCGCAACGCGAATTGGTGCTGGACCTCGTGCACGGCCACGTCGCGAGCGTGCTCGGCTATGCCGCCGGGCAGGCGGTCGAGCCCGCACGGGGGTTCTTGGATCTGGGCTTCGATTCGCTCACCGCGGTCGAGCTGCGCAATGGGCTGACCGCGGCGACCGGGCTGCGGCTGCCGGCGACGGTCATCTTCGACTACCCGAGTCCGGAGGACCTGGCCGAGCACCTACGCGAACAGCTGGCTCCGGCTCCGGCGCCGCTACCGGCGCTGGCTGAGCTCGCCCGGTTCGAGGCCTCGCTGAGCACGGACGGTCTGGATCCGGCGGTACGCGACCAGATCGCCGTACGCCTGCGCAAGCTCCTCGCCGGATGGTCGCCCACCGACGGCGGCGACGTGGACAGCCTCGAGGAAGCCAGCGACGACGAGATGTTCGCCTTCATCGACAACGAGCTGGGGCTGAGCTAAGGGCGCGCTAGGGGTTGGGGGGCATCGGCCCCGCCCCTAGCGTCCGGGACGGTGCCGCCGGTCTGCGGCGCCGTCCCGCCGGAGTGAGGTGACCCGCTGGTGTCGTCGAGTGAGCAGAAGCTTCGGGACTACCTGAAGCGGGTGACCGCCGACCTGGCCCAGACCCGCAAACGGCTGGCCGAGGCCGAGTCCGGGGCGGCCGAGCCGATCGCCGTCATCGGCCTGGCCTGCCGCTACCCGGGTGGCATCACCACTCCCGACGGCCTGTGGGAGCTGGTCGCGCGCGGTGGCGACGGCATCGGCCTGTTCCCCGGCAACCGCGGCTGGGACGTCGACGGGCTCTACCACCCCGATCCCGACCACCCCGGCACCTCGTACGCGCGGGAGGGCGGTTTCCTCTACGACGCGGCCGACTTCGACCCCGACGTCTTCGGCATCTCGCCGCGCGAGGCGCTGGCGATGGACCCGCAACAGCGACTGCTCCTCGAGACGGCGTGGGAGGCCCTGGAACGAGCCGGGATCGACCCGCTCTCGCTGCGCGGCAGCCGCACCGGGGTCTACGCGGGCCTGATGTATCACGACTACGCGGCCCGGCTGCTCGACGTGCCCGACGAGGTCGAGGCCTACCTGGGCACCGGCAACTCCGGCAGCGTCGCCTCCGGCCGCATCGCCTACACGCTCGGCCTCGAAGGCCCGGCGCTGACCGTCGACACCGCCTGCTCGTCGTCGCTGGTGGCCCTGCATCTGGCCGTTCGGTCGCTGCAGTCCGGCGAGTGCGACCTGGCCCTGGCCGGCGGCGCGGCCGTGATGGCCACTCCCGACACGTTCATCGGCTTCTCGCGGCAGCGGGGCCTGGCCGCCGACGGCCGGTGCAAGTCGTTCGCCGCGGCGGCCGACGGCACCGGCTGGGGCGAGGGCGCCGGGATGATCCTGGTCGAGCGGCTCTCCGACGCCCAGCGCCACGGCCACCCGATCCTGGCCGTCGTGCGCGGGACCGCCGTGAACCAGGACGGCGCCTCGAGCGGACTGACCGCGCCTAACGGGCCGTCGCAGCAGCGGGTCATCCGCCAGGCGCTGGCCGCGGCCGGGCTCACGACCGACGACGTGGATGTGGTCGAGGGGCACGGCACCGGCACTACGCTGGGCGACCCGATCGAAGCGCAGGCGCTGCTGGCCACCTACGGCCGGAACCGGTCGACGCCGCTGTGGCTGGGCTCGATCAAGTCGAACATCGGGCACACGCAGGCCGCGGCCGGGGTCGCGGGCATCATCAAGATGGTGCAGGCGATGCGGCACGGCGTGCTGCCGCGCACGCTGCACGTCGACGAGCCGACGCCCCAGGTGGACTGGTCGGCCGGTCGGGTGGAACTGCTGACCGGGACGCGGGAGTGGGTGGCGTCGCGGGCCCGGCGCGCGGGCGTGTCGTCGTTCGGCATCAGTGGCACCAACGCCCACGTGATCCTCGAGGAACCACCGGCCCCGCCGAGCGCGCCCGCTCCGGCCGAGCGTCGCCTGGTCCCGTACGTCGTCAGCGGGCCCGACCCCGAGGCGGTGCGCCGCCAGGCCGAGCAGGTGCGCCGCTTCCTGGACGAGTACCCCGAGATCTCGCGGAGCGACGTGGCCTGGACGACCACCCGCAGGGCTATGTTGCCGCACCGGGCCGTCTATGCCGGCGACGAATTGCTGGCCGAGGGCATGGCCGCCCGGGGCCGCCGGGCGTTCCTCTTCACCGGGCAGGGCTCCCAGCGCGCCGGCATGGGCCTCGGACTCGCCGCCGAGTTCCCGGTCTTCGCCGAGGCGCTCGCCCGGGTGGCGGCCGCGGTCGACCCGCACCTGGACCGCCCGCTGGCCGACGTGATGACCGACAGCACGGCGATCCATCAGACCCGGTACGCCCAACCGGCCATCTTCGCCGTCGAGGTCGCCCTCCACGCCCTCGTGACGTCGTGGGGCATCACCGCCGATGCCCTGGTCGGCCACTCGATCGGCGAGATCGCCGCCGCCCATGTCTCCGGCGCGCTCTCCCTGCCGGACGCGGCCAAGCTCGTCACCACGAGGGGGCGGCTGATGCAGGCACTGCCCGCCGACGGCGCGATGCTGGCGGTGCAGGCCTCCGAGACCGACGTCCGGGCGGTGTTTCCCGACATCGACATCGCGGCGGTCAACGGCCCCCTCGCGATCGTTGTCTCCGGCACGGCTGACGACATTGAACGGGTCGCGGAGCACAACTGGAAGACAACACGGCTGCGGACGAGCCACGCGTTCCACTCGCGGCTGATGGAGCCGATGCTGGACGAGTTCCGCGCGGTCGTGCGGACGCTGAGCTTCACGGGTTCCGGGCGGTGGGCTGATCCCGACTACTGGGTCGACCACGTGCGGCAGCCGGTGCGATTCGCCGACGCCGTCGCGGCCCTCGACGGCGTCACCCGCTTCGTCGAGCTCGGCCCCGACGCGGTGCTCTCGGCGATGGTTCCCGGCGCGGTGCCGCTGCTGCGTCGCGACCACGACGAGGCGGCCACCGCGCTGACCGCGCTGGCCGCCATGGTCGTGCAGGGCGCCGCCGTCGAGTGGCCGGCCGTCCTGCCCGGCGGGCGGCTGATCGAGCTTCCCACGTACGCGTTCCATCGCCGCCGTTTCTGGCTTGACGCCCGCCCCGACGAGCGGCCCGTGGGTCGCTACCGGGTCGTGTGGGAGCCGGTCCCGGTTCCGCCACCGGCCGTCCTCGCCGGCACCTGGCAGGTCGACGACGACGCCCTCGCCGAGCTGCTGCGGGCGGCCGGCGTCGACGTGGCCACCGACCCCGGGAAGCCCGCCGACGGCGTGCTCGCCTTCGTGCGTACGCCGGAGGAAGCCCTCGCCGCCGCCCAGCGGGACGGGACCGCCCCCCTGTGGTTCGTCACCCGTCGGGCCGTGTCCACCGGCCCCGGCGACGCCGCACCCGAGCTGGGCCCGGCCGCTGCCTGGGGTCTGGCCCGGGTCGCGGCGCTGGAACGTCCCGGTCGCTGGGGCGGCCTGGTCGACCTTCCGGCCGAGCCCGACCCGGCGCTGCTGGTGGCTGCCTTGGCCGGAGCGTTCGGCGACGAGGATCAGATCGCCCTGCGCCCGTCCGGCCCGCTGGTGCGCCGTCTGCGGGAGGCACCGGAGACCCACGCGCGCTGGCGGCCGGCTGGAACGGTGCTCATCACCGGCGGCACCGGGGGTCTCGGTGCCGAAGTGGCGCGGTGGGCGGCCGGGCGGGGCGCCGAACGGCTGATTCTGGTGTCGCGCCGCGGTCCGGACGCTCCCGGCGTTCCCGATCTGCCGATCGCCCAGGCCCACGCGTGCGACCTGGCCGACCGGGCTGCCGTCGAGGCTTTGCTGGCCGAGGTCGGTCCGGTCGACGCCGTCGTGCACGCGGCCGGCGTCAGCGAGGACGTGCCCCTCGAACAGGAGACTGCCGAGCATCTGCGGGCCACGGCGGCGGCCAAGGTGGACGGCGCCACCCATCTCGACGAACTCTTGCCGGACGTTCCGCTGATCGTCTTCGGCTCGATCGCCGGCGTGTGGGGGAGTGCCGGCCAGGCCGCGTACGCGTCGGCCAACGCCGCCGTGGACGCGCTGGTGACCCGCCGCCGCGCCGAGGGCCGCCCGGCCACCTCGATCGCCTGGGGCCCGTGGGCGGGCGTCGGCATGGCCGCCGCCGACGAGGTCGCCGACCGGCTGCGCCGCCGCGGCGTCACCCCGTTGACACCCGAGCGAGCCCTGGACTCCCTGGCCGTCGCGGTCGCCGCGGACGAGGGCGTGATCGCGGTGGCCGACGTGGACTGGGAGCGGTTCGTCCCGGTGTTCTCCGCGGCGCGTGCCCGGCCGCTGTTCGCGGGCCTTGCGGCCGACCGGCCGAGCACCGTCCCGGCCGGTGACGACCTGGCTGCACGCCTGAACGGCGTCGACGCCGCCGAACGCGACCGCCTCCTGCTGCGCCTGGTCCGGGACGAGGTGGCCGGGGTGCTCGGGCACACCTCGGGTGCCTCGGTCGCGTCCGGTCGCGCGTTCCGCGAGCTCGGCTTCGACTCGCTCACCGCGGTGCAGTTGCGCGACCGGCTGATCGCTGTGACCGGGGTGCCGTTCTCGCCGACGCTCGTCTTCGACTACCCGAACGCCGAGCGCCTCGCCGCGCACCTGGCCGAAACCCTCGCCCCCGCGGTGGCACCCACCGTCGAGCTGACCGACCACCAGATCCGGGCCGCGCTGGCCGCCGTCCCGGTCGAGCGGCTGCGGGAATCCGGCCTGCTGACCCAGCTGCTCGACCTGGCGCCGCCGCCGACCGGGCCGCAGCCGGCCGCCGATCTCGACGCCATGAACGCGGACGACCTGGTGCGCCTCGCCCTCGGCAACCCCAGCTGACCCTCTTCCCCACGAGTGGAGTGACGATGACCCAGCCGGACGGAAAGCTCGTCGAGGCCCTGCGCAGTGCCCTGAAGGAGACCGACCGGCTGCGCCGCCGGGAGCAGGAGGCCACGGCCCGGGCCACCGAGCCGATCGCCATCGTGGGTATGGCCTGCCGCTATCCGGGCGGCGTGCAGACACCGGATGACCTGTGGCGGCTGGTGGCCGAGGGCCGCGACGCGGTCGGCCCGTTCCCCTCCGACCGCGGCTGGGATCTGACCACGCTGTTCAGCGACGACCCGGACGCCCCAGGCACGTCGTTCGCGCGGGGCGGCGGCTTCCTGCACGACGTCGCCGACTTCGACGCCTCGCTGTTCGGCATCAGCCCGCGCGAGGCCCGCGCCATGGACCCGCAACAGCGGCTGCTGCTCGAATGCGCGTGGGAGGCGTACGAACGGGCCGGGCTCGACCCGCTCGGCGTGCAGGGCACCCGCACCGGCGTCTTCACCGGTAGCAACGACCAGGACTACCTCGGCCTGCTCGGTGACCACCCGGGCGAGCTGGAGGGCCACCTCGGCACCGGCAACGCGGCCAGCGTGCTCTCCGGGCGGCTCGCCTACCTGTTCGGTCTCGAGGGTCCGGCCGTCACCGTCGACACCGCGTGCTCGTCGTCGCTGGTCGCCCTGCACCTGGCCGCCCAGGCGCTCCGCAACGGCGAATGCGACCAGGCCCTCGTGGCCGGCGTGCTGGTGATGTCGACGCCCGGCACGCTGCTCGAGTTCTCCCGCCAGCGGGCCCTGGCCGCCGACGGACGCTGCAAGTCGTTCGCCGCCGCGGCCGACGGCACCGGCTGGGGCGAGGGGGCGGCCGTGCTGGTCGTGGAGCGGCTCTCCGACGCCCGCGCGGCCGGGCGGCCGGTGCTCGCCGTGGTCCGGGGGAGCGCCGTCAACCAGGACGGCGCGTCCAACGGCCTGACCGCTCCCAACGGTCCTTCCCAGCGGCGGGTCATCCGTGCCGCGCTGGCCAATGCCGGGCTGACGCCGTCCGAGGTGGACGCGGTCGAGGCGCACGGCACCGGCACCACGCTGGGCGACCCGATCGAGGCCCAGGCGCTGCTGGCCACGTACGGCCAGGACCGCGAGGGCGAACCGCTGTGGCTCGGTTCGCTCAAGTCGAACATCGGTCACACCCAGGCCGCCGCGGGGGTCGGCGGCATCATCAAGATGGTCCAGGCCATGCGGTACGGCGTTCTGCCCCGCACCCTGCACGTCGACGAGCCGACCCCGAAGGTGGACTGGTCGTCCGGGGCCGTCGAGCTGCTCACGGTGGAACGGGAGTGGCCCGAGACCGGCCGGCCGCGGCGCTCGGCCGTGTCTTCATTCGGCATGAGCGGCACCAACGCCCACGTCATCCTGGAACAGGGCGACCCGACTGGGGCCGAGCCGGAGGCGGACAGTGGCCCGGTTCCGCTGTTGCTCTCCGGCCAGGGCGCCGCCGCTCTGAAGGCTCAGGCGGCCGCCGTTCCCGAAGTGAGCCGCGGCGTCGGCGCCGCTCTCGCCCGGCGGGCCGCCCTCCCGGACCGGGCCGTCGCCTGGGACCCCGAGAGTCTGGCCGCGGTGGAATCGGGCCAGGTGGCCACGACCGCGCTCGAGGCCACCGACGTCGTGTTCGTCTATCCCGGACAGGGCGGCCAGTGGCTGCACATGACGGTCGGACTGTTGGACGATCCGGCATTCGCCGACCGGCTGCGCGAGTGCGACGCGGCGCTGCGCCCGCATCTCGGCTTCTCGGTCGAGGAGGTGCTGCGCGGCGAGGACGACTGGCTGACCCGAGTCGAGATCGTGCAGCCGGTGCTGTGGGCCGTCGGCGTCGCCCTGACCGCGTGGTGGGAGTCCTACGGCGTGGTCCCGGCGGCCGTGGTCGGTCACTCGCAGGGCGAGGTCGTAGCCGCGGTGGTGGCCGGCGCGCTGTCGGTCGAGGACGGCGCCCGGGTGGTCGCCACCCGGTCGCGCACGCTGGTCGGCCTCACCGGCGACGGCGGCATGCTCTCCGTCGGCGCCCCGGCCGACCGCGTCGAGGAATGGCTGGCCGCACCCGACTGGTCCGACGTCGTCATCGCCGCCGTCAACGGGCCGGCCCAGGTGGTGCTGGCCGGCGACCGTACTCGCCTGGCCGCGTTCGCCGCCCGCTGCGAGGAACGGGGCGTCCGGGCCCGCCTGGTCGAGGTCCGCTACGCCTCGCACTCCCCGCAGGTCGAGCAGGTCCGCGACGCTGTCCTGGCCGGAGTGGCCGGGATTCGCGGGGCCGCCCCGCGTATCCCCTGGTATTCCACGGTCACCGGCGAGCAGGTCACCGAGTCGCTCGACGGCGACTACTGGTGGGACAACCTGCGCCGGCGGGTGCGGTTCGCGCCGGTGGTCCAGCGTCTCGCCGAGGACGGATTCCGTTTGTTCGGCGAGGTCTCCGGCCACCCGGTGCTCACCGTCGCCATCGAGCAGTGCGCCCCCGACGCCGGCGTGTTCCCGACACTCCGGCGAGGCGAGGACGATCCGGCCGGGCGGATCCGCGCGCTGGGCGGGGCCTGGGCGCGGGGTGTCCGCGTCGACTGGTCCTCCTGGTTCGACGGTGTCCAACCCCTCCAAACCCTTCCCACGTACGCGTTCCAGCGCCGCCGTCACTGGCTGACCCCCGAGGAGCAGCGCCGTGACCAGGGCGGCGACCCGGAGTTCTGGACCGCCGTGGAGGCGGGCGCCGAGTCGCTCGCCGGTGAGCTGGGACTGGCCGCCGAGGTGGTCGAGCCCGTGCTGGGCGGCCTGACCTCGTGGCGCGACCGCCGCAAACTCACCTCGATGATCGACGGCTGGCGCTACGCCGTGAGCTGGTCGCCCGTGCCGACACCGGCCCCGGTCCGCCCCGAGGGCCGGTGGTTGCTGGTGACACCGGCCGGGGTGGACGTCCCCGACCTGTCCGGCCTGGCCGACTTCGTCGTCGCCGAGGTCGACGCGGCCGCTGTTTCGGCCCGGGAGCTGCCCGAGGGCCCGTACGCGGGAATCGTCTCTCTGCTCGCCCTCGACGAGCGGCCGATGCCCGGGCACCCGCTCGTCTCCCGTGGTCTCGGTGGAACCCTGGCGCTGATCCAGGCGCTCGGCGAGGGCCCGCTGTGGGCGCTGACCCGAGGCGCGGTCGGCGTCGGCGGTGCTCCCGAAAGCCTGGCCCAGGCGGAGGTCTGGGGTCTGGGCCGGATCGCCGGACTGGAGCTTCCCCGCCGCTGGGGTGGCCTGCTCGACCTGCCCGCCACCCTCGACGACCGCGCCAATGGCACCCTTGCGGCCGTGCTCGCCGGCGCCCTAGGCGGAGAGGACCAGCTGGCCATCCGCTCGAACGGCCTGTTCACCCGGCGGGTCGTCCCGGCTCCGTCCCGGCGCGGCGGGGAAGGCTGGCGGCCGCGCGGCACCGTGCTCGTCACCGGCGGCACCGGCGCGCTCGGCTCCCGGATCGCCCGCTGGGCCGCCGAGAGCGGCGCCGACCGCCTCGTGCTGACCAGCCGCCGTGGCCTCGACTCGCCCGGAGCGGCCGAGCTGCGCGACGAACTGGTCGCGCTCGGCGCCGAGGTCGAGATCGCCGCGTGCGACCTGGCCGACCGGTCCGCCGTCGAGGCGCTGCTGGCCCGGGTGGGCCCGGTGAACGCCGTCGTGCACGCGGCCGGCGTCGGCGCCAACGTGCTGCTCGACGAGACCGACGTGGCGCTGGTGTCCGAGTTGCTGGCCGGCAAGGTGGCCGGCGCCGTCCATCTCGACGAGCTGGTCGGCGACGTCGACGCGTTCGTGACGTTCTCCTCGCTGTCCGGCATCTGGGGCAGCCAGATGCACGCCGCCTACGGGGCCGCCAACGCCGCCCTCGATGCCCTGGCCGAGCAGCGTCGGGCGCGCGGGGGCCGGATGACCGCGATCGCCTGGGGCACCTGGGCTGAGACCGGCATGGCGTCGGCCGACGTCGGCGAGGAGCTGCGCCGCCGTGGTGTCATCGCGATGCCGCCCGGCCCGGCCATCGAGGCGCTCAGCCGCGCCGTCGGCCAGGACGACACCACGATCTGCGTGGTCGACGTCGACTGGCCGCGGTTCACCGAGCTGTTCACGGCCACCCGCCCCCGCCCGCTGATCGGCGACATCCCCGCCGTCCGCGACGCCCTGGCCAAGGCGGCCGAGCCTTCGTCCGGCGAGGGCGGCCTCGCCGCGAAGGTGGCCGGGCTGCCCCCGGCCGAACGCGAACGGGTCGTACTGGAACTCGTCCGGGGCGCCGCCGCGGCCGTGCTCGGTCACGCCACCGGCGACGACATCGCGCCCCGGCGACCGTTCCGCGACCTCGGCTTCGACTCGCTCACGGCGGTCGACCTGCGCAACCGGCTGCGTGCCGCGACCGGCCTCGCGCTGCCCGCCACTGTCGTCTTCGACCAGCCCAACGCGGCCGCGCTGGCTGCCCACCTGCTCGACAAGGCCGGTGGCAGCGCCGGGCCGGTGGCCCCGGTGACCGTCACGGGAAGCGTGGCCACGCTGGACGAGCCGATCGCCATCACCGCGATGAGCTGCCGCTTCCCGGGCGGGGTGGAATCGCCGGAGGACCTGTGGCGGTTGGTCGCCGACGGTGTCGACGCGATGTCGCCGTTCCCGACCGACCGCGGCTGGTATCTCGGCGATCTGGTCAACAGCGATTCCTCCGTACGCGGCACCACCTACACGAGTGAGGGCGGCTTCCTCGACGACGTGGCCGGCTTCGACGCCCGCCTGTTCGGCATCACGCCGCGCGAGGCCGTCGCCATGGACCCGCAGCAGCGGCTGCTGCTCGAATGCTCCTGGCAGGCCCTGGAACGGGCCGGTCTCGACCCGCTCAGCCTTCGCGACAGCGGCACTGGCATGTTCGCCGGCACCAACGGCTCCGACTACCTGTGGTCGCTCGGCGTGTTTCCCACCGAGCTCGAAGGCCATCTCGGCACCGGGAACGCGGCCAGCGTGCTGTCGGGCCGGGTCTCCTACACGTTCGGCCTGCAGGGCCCGGCGATGACCGTCGACACCGGCTGCTCCTCGTCGCTGGTCGCTCTGCACCTGGCCGCGCAGGCCCTGCGTCAGGGCGAATGCGACCTCGCCCTGGTCGGCGGGGTCACCGTGATGTCGACTCCGGGCCCGTTCGTCGAGTTCAGCCGCAAGGGCGGGCTGGCCGCCGACGGCCGGTGCAAGTCGTTCGCCGCGGCCGCCGACGGCACCGGCTGGTCCGAGGGTGTCGGCGTGCTCGTGGTGGAACGGCTCTCCGACGCCCGTAAGGCCGGCCGGCCCGTGCTCGCCGTGGTGCGCGGCAGCGCGGTAAACCAGGACGGCGCGTCCAACGGGCTGACTGCGCCCAGCGGCGCCGCCCAGCAGAAGGTGATCCGGCAGGCCCTGGCCAACGCCCGCCTCGAACCGGGCGACATCGACGCCGTCGAGGCGCACGGCACGGGAACGACGCTGGGCGACCCCATCGAGGCCAACGCGCTGCTGGCCACGTATGGTGCGGGCCGCACCGGCGAGCCGGTCTGGCTGGGCTCGGTCAAGTCGAACCTCGGCCACACCCAGGCCGCCGCCGGCATGGCCGGGCTCATCAAGATGGTCGAGGCGATCCGGCACGGAATGCTGCCGAAGACGCTGCACGTCGACGAGCCGTCCCCGCACGTGGACTGGGCGCTCGGCGGCGTCGAGCTGCTCACGGCGTCGCGCGAGTGGCCCGCGACCGGCCGCCCGCGCCGGGCCGGGGTGTCGGCGTTCGGGGTGAGCGGCACGAATTCGCACGTGATCCTCGAACAGGTCGACGAGCCGGTGGTCGCGTCGGAGCCGGCCGAGGGCCCGGTGCCGTTGCTGCTGGCTGCGGCAGACCAGGCCGGGTTGCGGGCGCTGGCGGCGGCTCTGCGGGATCACCCGGCGGAGATGAACGACTTGGCCGCCACGCTCGCCGGCCGGGCGGCGCTGCCCGAGCGCGCGGTCGCTTGGGACGCCGAGAGCCTCGCTCAGGCCGCAGCGGGCCTCGCGCCGGTGGCCGGCACGGTGGCCGGCGAGGACGTCGTGTTCGTCTACCCTGGTCAGGGCGGTCAGTGGCTGCGCATGGCGGCCGGGCTGATGGACTCGCCCGCGTACGCCGGGCGCCTGCGCGAATGCGACCGGGCGCTGCGGCCGTATGTCGGGTTCTCGGTCGAGGAGATACTGGCCTCGGACGAGCAGTGGCTCTCCCGGGTCGAGGTGGTGCAGCCGGTGCTGTGGGCCGTCGGCGTCGCCCTGACCGCGTGGTGGGAGTCGCACGGCGTGCGCCCGGCGGCCGTGGTCGGTCACTCGCAGGGCGAACTGGTGGCCGCGGTGGTGGCCGGCGCCCTGTCCGTGCCGGATGCCGCCGTCGTGGTGGCCGCCCGCTCGCGGGCCCTGGTCGAGCTGGACGGCACCGGTGGCATGGCGTCGATCGGCGCCGGCCCGGAGGAGGTGGCCACCTGGCTGGCCCGGCCCAAGTGGTCCGGCCTCACTCTGGCCACCGTCAACTCGCCGAGCCAGGTGCTGGTCGCGGGGGAGCGAGCCACCGTCGAGGCGTTCGTGCCGTGGTGCGAGCAACAGGGCGTCCGGGCCCGCGTTGTCGAGGTTGGCTACGCGTCGCACTCCCCGCAGGTCGACCCCGTGCGTGGCGACATGATGGCCGCGATCGCCGCCGTCCGCGGGGCCGTCCCGGCCGTGCCGTGGTACTCGACGGTGACCGGTGAGCTGGTCACCGAGGCGGTCGGCCCGGACTACTGGTGGGCCAACGTGCGCGACCGGGTGCGGTTCGCGGCGGTGATCCAGTCGTTGACCGGCAACGGTTTCCGGCTGTTCGCCGAGATCTCCGGGCACCCGGTTCTGACCCTGGCGCTCGAACAGTGTGCCCCGGACGCGGGTGTGTGGGGCACACTGCGCCGCACCGAGGACGGCCCGGCGGCGCAGATCCGGGCCCTGGGCCAGGCCTGGGTGCACGGCGCGCCCGTCGACTGGTCGCCCTGGACGTCCGGCGGCCGACGCCTCGCCGACGCCCCGACCTATCCGTTCCAGCACCGGCGTTACTGGCTCTCGCCGAGCGACGCCGGTTCGCCACCGGTGGCCCCCGAAACGGCCCTGCGCCACACCGTCTCGTGGGTGCCGGCGTCGTTCGATCCCGCCGCCCGGCTCAGCGGCCGCTGGCTGCTGGTTCCGGCGGCCGGTCACGACGAGACCATGCGCGCGGTGACCGCCCAACTGGCCGGAGCCGGTGCCGAGGTGGTGACTGCCCCGACCGGCGACCTGGCCGGCGTGGTGTCGCTGTTGGCCCTCGACGAGGAGCGTGGACTGGCGGACACCGTCGCTCTGGTGCAAGACCTCGACGCGCCCCTGTGGATCGTCACGCGGGGGGCCATGACGAATCCGGCTCAGGCTCAGGTCTGGGGCTTCGGCCGGGTCGCCGCGCTGGAACACCCCGACCGCTGGGGCGGCCTGATCGACTTGCCCGAGACGGGAGCCGACGGCCTCGCCGCCGCGCTGGCCGGAGCCGGTGACGAGGACCAGATCGCTTTGCGGGACGGGGAAACCCTCGTACGCCGCCTGCGACCCGCCCTGCCGAAGCCCGGCCGGGGCTGGCGGCCGACCGGCACGGTCCTCATCACCGGCGGCACCGGTGCGCTCGGCGGTCACGTCGCCCGCTGGGCCGCCCGGCACGGCGCCACCGGCCTGGTGCTCGCCAGCCGCCGCGGCCTCGAGGGTGCCGGCGACCTGCTGGCCGACCTGGCCGATCTGGGCGCCAAGGTCACCGTCATCGCCTGCGACCTGACCGCCCGCGACCAGGTAGCCGAGCTCGTGGCCGGGCTGCCAGACGACCTGACCGCCGTCGTGCACGCGGCCGGCGTCGCCCAGGACACCCCGATCGCCGAACTCACTCCCGATGAGATCGAGGCGGTGACCGGCGCCCGCGTCACCGGCACCCGGTTGCTCGATGAGTATCTCGACGGCCGCGACCTGGACGCGTTCCTGGTCTTCACGTCCGTTGCCGGGATCTGGGGCACGGCCCGGCACCCCGCCTACGCGGCCGCCGACGCCTTCCTGGAGGCGTTCGCCGAGCGACGCCGGGCCCACGGCCACCCGGCCACCGCCATCGCGTGGTCACCGTGGGCCGGCGGGGGCATCGCCGCCACCGCGGCCGCCGACGGCTCGCTGCTGCGGCTCGGCATCCGCCCGCTCGACCCCGGCCGCGCCGTCGCCGAGCTGGCCACCGCCGACGGCTCGACCGTCATCGCCGACGTCGACTGGGCCCGGTTCCTGCCCGCGTTCGGGCTGTCCGGCCGGGGCCGCCTGTTCGCCGAGCTGGCCGTGGCCGGCGAGCCCGCGGCTACCGAGGGACCCGGAACGGCCGAGGCCCTGCGCGACCGCCTGACCGCCCTGGCTCCCGACGAGGCCGAGGCCGACCTGGTGGACCTGCTGCGCGGCCACATGGCGGCGGTCCTCGGCTTCCCGGGCACCGAGAAGATCCCGCCCACTCGCGCCTTCCGCGAGATCGGTTTCGACTCGGTGACCGCCGTCGAGCTGCGCAACCGGGTGAACGCGGCCACCGGGCTGCGGCTGCCGGCCACGCTCGTTTTCGACCACCCGACACCGGCTGTGCTCGCCGCACACCTGCGGGCTCAATTGGCCCCGGACAGCGGGCGCTCGGTGCTCGAGGAGCTGGACGAGATCGAGCGGCGGATCGCCGGCGAGGCCCCGGACATGATCACCGGCACGAAGCTGCGCATCAAGCTCCGGTCGCTGCTCTCCGTGCTCGAGAACAACGAGGTGGCGGCCGCTCCGGAGCCGGCCGTCGACGGCTCCGACGACGAGCTGCTGAGGTTCATCGACACCCAGCTCGGGCGGGCCTGAACGGCGAATTCGTAGGGGAGCGCTAGGGGTGCCGGGAGCGTTTCCGGCGCCCCTAGCCTCAGACTCGGGCTGCTCGATCTCCGCTGCTGGGCGGTCCTTCGGATACCCGCAGAGGTGGAGCTGAATGGCGACCGAGGAAACCCTCCGCGACTACCTCAAGTGGGTGACCGCGGACCTGGCCCAGACCCGCCGGCGGCTCGCCGAGCTGGAGTCGGCCGACCGGGAGCCGATCGCGGTGGTGGCGATCGGCTGCCGGTTCCCCGGCGGTGTCGGCTCGCCCGACGACTTGTGGTCGCTGGTCACCGAGGGCCGGGACGCGATCTCGCCGTTCCCGGCCGACCGGGGCTGGGAGACCTGGTTCGAGCCGGGCTCTCCGGCGGCCGAGGTCGGCACCGGCGGCTTCCTGCACGACGCGGGCGACTTCGACCCCGCCTTCTTCGGCATCAGCCCGCGCGAGGCCCTCGCGATGGACCCGCAGCAGCGGGTGCTGCTCGAGGTGGCCTGGGAGACGTTCGAGCGCTCCGGCATCGACCCGGCGTCGCTGCGGGCCACGGCGGCCGGAGTGTTCGTCGGCGGTAGCTACCTGGGCTACAGCTCGTACGTCGAGGACCTGCCCGACGGTGTCCTCGGCCACCTGCTCACCGGCACCGCTCCGTCCGTTCTCTCCGGCCGGCTCGCGTACACGTTCGGCCTCGAAGGCCCGGCCGTCACCGTCGACACCGCCTGCTCGTCGTCGCTGGTCGCCCTGCACCTGGCGGCCAAGGCGCTGCGCAGCCGCGAATGCTCCATCGCCCTCGCCGGTGGGGTCGCCGTCATGTCCACACCGGACTCGTTCGGGGAGTTCACCAAGCAGGGCGGTCTCGCCGCGGACGGCCGGTGCAAGTCGTTCGCGGCGGCGGCCGACGGCACCGGGTGGTCCGAGGGCGCCGGCCTGCTGCTGCTGGAGCGGCTGTCCGACGCGGAACGGCTCGGCCACCCCGTGCTGGCCGTCATCCGGGGTTCGGCGGTCAACCAGGACGGGGCCTCCAACGGCCTGACGGCCCCCAACGGCGGCGCCCAGCAGCGGGTTATCCTGCAGGCCCTGGCCAACGCCGGGCTGAACCCGGCGGACGTCGACGCGGTGGAGGCGCACGGCACCGGAACCCGGCTGGGCGACCCGATCGAGGCCCAGGCACTGATCGCCACCTACGGCCAGGACCGGGCCGAGCCGCTGCTGCTCGGGTCGCTCAAGTCGAACATGGGCCACGCCCAGGCGGCGGCCGGGGTCGGCGGCGTCATCAAGTCGATCCTGGCGCTGCGCCACGGGTCGCTGCCGCGCACGTTGCACGTGGACGAGCCGACCCCGCAGGTGGACTGGTCGGCCGGCACGGTGGAGCTGCTGACCGAGCAGCGGGAGTGGCCGGCGCTCGACCGGCCGCGCCGCATGGCGGTGTCGTCGTTCGGTATCAGCGGCACCAACGCCCATCTCATCCTGGAGCAGGCGCCCACGGTCGCCCAGGCGCCCACGGCGTCCTCGTTGCCGCTGGTTCCGCTGGTGGTGACGGCTCGCTCCGAGACGTCGCTCGAGGCCCAGATCCAGCGTGTACAACGCCTGATGGCGCCCGCCCAGGACGTCGCCGTCACGCTGGCCTCGCGCCCCACATTCGACCGCAGGGCCGTGCTGCTCGGCGACTCCGTCGTGCGGGGTGTGGCCGCCGAGGGCCGGTTGGCGTTCGTGTTCACCGGCCAGGGTTCGCAGCGGCTGGACATGGGCCGCCGATTGTACGAGGCGTTCCCGGTGTATGCGGCGGCCTACGACGAGGTTGTCGGACTGTTGGACATTCCGGATCTGGACGTCGATCAGACGGGGTGGGCGCAGCCGTCGATCTTCGCCGTCGAAGTCGCACTCTTGAAGCTCGTACGCGCTTGGGGTCTGGCCCCGGATGTGGTGGCGGGTCATTCGATCGGTGAGGTCACGGCGGCGTACGCGGCCGGGGTCCTGTCGTTGGCGGACGCGGCGAAGTTGATCTCGGCTCGTGCTCGTTTGATGCAGGCGTTGCCTGCCGGTGGCGCGATGCTGGCGGTGCGCGCCTCCGAAACGGATATCCGCACCGCTTTCCCTGAGCTGGACATCGCCGCGGTCAACGGTCCGGACGCGGTGGTGGTCGCCGGACCGGCTGCTGAGGTGGACCGGGTTGCGGAGCACGGCTGGAAGACGACGCGGCTGCGGACGAGTCATGCGTTCCACTCGCGGTTGATGGAGCCGATGCTGGACGGCTTCCGGGCGGTGGTGGAGACGCTGACGTTCTCGGCGCCCACGATTTCGTTCGTGTCGTCGGTGACGGGCGGTGCGGCCGATTGGACTGACCCCGGCTACTGGGTTGATCAGGTTCGTCGTACGGTCCGGTTCGCCGATGCCGCGGCTGCCCTCGACGCCGATCTCGTGCTCGAACTCGGTCCTGACACGGTGCTGGCCGCGATGGTCCCCGGCGCCGTGGCTGCCCTGCGGCGTGACCGCGACGAGGTCGAGACGCTGCTCACCGCGGTCGCCGACCTGTTCGTGCACGGCCGCGACGTCGACTGGCGGGCCATGCTCGGCGACGGCCTGCTTGTCGACGTGCCCACCTATCCTTTCGACCACCAGCGCTACTGGCTGCGCCCCACGCCGCGCGAGACGGCCGCCGCGACCGGCGCCGACGCGTGGCGCTACCGGGAGACGTGGGCGACCCGTCCTGACCCGATCGGGCGGGCGCTCAACGGCACGTGGGCGCTGCTGGGCGACGACCCGGACGACCTGGCCGGCCTGCTCACCCGGGCCGGCGCGTCGGTCGTACGCGGAGAGGTGCCGGCCGCCACCCCGGTCGTGGCCCTGGTGTCGAACGAGCGGGAGGCGCTCGCCGCCGCCCAGGCCGTCGAGAACGCCGAGGCCGGTCCACTCTGGATTGTCACCCGCGGGGCGGTCGCGACCGGTCCCGGCGACGTGCTCGCCGACGCCGGCCCGGCCGAGGCCTGGGGTCTGGGCCGCACCATCGGACTGGAATGGCCGGACCGCTGGGGTGGCTTGATCGACCTGCCGGCCACGCTCGACGCCCGGACCCCGGACCGGCTCGTGGCCGTCCTCGCCGGCGGCCTCGGCCCCGAGGACCAGATCGCCGTCCGCTCGTCCAGCCTTCTCGTCCGTCGCTTGGAGCATGCCCCCGCGGCGACCGGTGACGGCTGGCAGCCCCGCGGCACCGTCCTGATCACCGGTGGCACCGGCGCACTGGGCGGCCACGTCGCCCGCTGGGCCGCCGCCAACGGGGCCGACCGTCTGATCCTGGTGTCCCGCCGCGGCGTCGCGCCGGCCGACCTGCCGAAGGCCGAGACGTATGCGTGCGACCTGAGCGACCGGGCCGCGGTCGAGGCCCTGCTGGCGCGGGTAGGACCGGTGAACGCCGTCGTGCACGCGGCCGGCATCTCGCACAGCGCACCCCTGGCCGAACTTGACGACGCCGCCCTGGCCGAGGTACTCGCGGGCAAGACCGCGGGTGCCCGGCACCTCGACGAACTGCTCGGCGACACTGAGCTGGACGCGTTTGTGCTCTTCTCGTCGATCGCCGCCACCTGGGGCAGTGGCTGGGGTGGCGCCTACGCCGCCGCCAACGCCGGCCTGGACGCCCTGGCCCAGCGCCGCCACGCCCGCGGACTGGCCGCCACCTCGATCGCCTGGGGCCCGTGGGCCGACGCCGGCATGGCGACCGAGGGCGATACCGGGGCCGCGCTCAGCCGACGCGGCCTGGCCGCGATGGACCCCGCCTGCGCTGTCGAGGCGCTGAGCCGGGCCGCGGGGGAACCATCGCCGCTGCTCACCGTGGCCGACGTGAACTGGCCGTCGTTCGCCGAGACCTTCACCGCGGCCCGCCGCCGCCCCCTCATCGAGGACCTGCCCGAGGTCGCCGCCGCGGTGGCCGAGGCGCCGGTGGCCGAGACCGGCTGGCGCGCGCAGCTGGCCGGCCGGCCACGGGTGCAGCGGGAGGCCGCGCTGGTCGACCTGGTGCGCGGGCACGCCGCGCGGGTGCTCGGGTACGCCTCGGCCGAGGCGGTCGCCGTCAAGCGGCCGTTCCGCGAGCTCGGGTTCGACTCGCTGACCGCGGTCGACCTGCGCAACGCGTTGGCCGGCGAAACCGGGCTGCGGTTGTCCCCGACCCTCGCCTTCGACTACCCGACACCGCTCGAACTGGCCCAGCACCTGCAGGATCTGGTGTTCGGTGCCGAGGACGCCCCGATCGCTGCGGTCCCTGTCACGGTGGCCGCCGAGGACGACCCGATCGTGCTGACCGCCATGGCCTGCCGGTTCCCGGGTGGTGTCACCACACCGGACGAGCTGTGGAATCTGGTCGCCGGCGAGGTGGACGCCGTGGGCCCGTTCCCGGCCGACCGGGGCTGGGATCTCGACGAGTTGTACAGCGAGGACGGCGCCCGGCCCGGGACCTCGTACGTGCTGAACGGCGGCTTTGTCGACGGCGCCGATTGTTTCGACCCGGGCCTGTTCGGGATCAGCCCCCGCGAGGCCCTCGCCATGGACCCGCAGCAGCGCCTGCTGCTCGAAGCCGCGTGGGAGACCTTCGAACGCGCTGGGGTCGATCCGCTCAGCCTGCGCGGCCGGTCCGTCGGCGTCTTCGTCGGCCTGACCCACCAGGCCTACGTGTCGCTTCTCGAGGGCGGCAGTGAGGACCTGGGCGGGTACGTCGGCATCGGCAGCGCCGGCAGCGTCGCGTCGGGCCGGATCGCGTACACGTTCGGCCTGGAAGGCCCGGCCGTCACCATCGACACCGCCTGTTCCTCCTCGCTCGTGGCGCTGCACCTGGCCGCGCAGGCCCTGCGCACCGGGGAGTGCGACCTGGCCCTGGCCGGCGGCGTGACCATCATGGCCACGCCGGGCACGTTCACCGAGTTCTCCCGCCAGCGTGGCCTCGCCACCGACGGACGCTGCAAGCCGTTCGCAGCCGCAGCCGACGGCACCGGCTGGGCCGAGGGCGTGGGCCTGCTGCTCGTCGAGCGCCTCTCGTCCGCCCGGGAACAGCGCCGGCCGGTGCTCGCCGTGCTGCGCGGCTCGGCGGTCAACCAGGACGGCGCCTCCAACGGGCTGACCGCGCCGAACGGACCGTCCCAGCAGCGAGTGATCCGGCAGGCGCTGGCCAACGCGGGTCTGGCCGCGGCCGACGTGGACGCCGTCGAGGCGCACGGCACCGGCACCACGCTGGGCGACCCGATCGAGGCTCAGGCGCTGCTGGCCACGTACGGGCAGAACCGGGAAACGCCCCTGTGGCTGGGATCCGTCAAGTCGAACATCGGCCACACCCAGTCCGCCGCCGGGGCGGCCGGAATCATCAAGATGGTGCTGGCGATGCGGCACGGCACGCTGCCGCGCACGCTGCACGTCGACGAGCCGACGTCCAAGGTGGACTGGTCGGCCGGGTCCGTCTCGCTGCTCACGACCGCGCAGCCGTGGGAGGCCGGGACGCGGCCCCGCCGGGCCGGCATCTCCGCGTTCGGCGTCAGTGGGACCAACGCGCACGTCATCCTGGAAGAACCGCCCGCTTACGAGCCCGGCGACCAGCCCAGCACGCCCGCGCCCCCGATGCTGCCGTTCGTCGTGTCGGCGGCCACCGAGGCCGGGTTGGACGCCCAGACCGGCCGGTTGCGCGATTGGCTGGACGCGAACCGCGACGCGGACCTGGCCGACGTTGCCCGCACGACCGCTGCCCGGGCCGCGCTGGCCCACCGGGCGGTCTACCTGGCGCCCAACCGGCCGCAGCTGCTCCGCGCTCTGGGCCGGGGCGCGGCCGTCGCGCGGGGCGAGACGAGCGATGGACGGCTCGCGCTGCTCTTCACCGGCCAGGGTGCCCAGCGGGTGTCGATGGGCGAGCAGCTGTACGCCGCCTTCCCGGCCTACGCGACCGCCTTCGACGAGGTGTGCGCCCGCGTCGACCCGCTGCTCGACCAGCCGCTGCGCCTGGTGGTGTTCGCCGACCCGGACGCGCTCGACCGCACCGAGTACGCCCAGCCGGCCCTGTTCGCGGTCGAGGTGGCGCTGCTGGCGCTGCTGCGGGACTGGGGTGTGGCGTACGACTTCGTGGCCGGCCACTCGATCGGGGAGGTCGCCGCGGCGTACGCGGCCGGGGTGTTGACCCTCGACGACGCGGCCGCGCTGGTCGTGGCCCGGGGCCGGTTGATGCAGGCGCTGCCCGCCGGTGGTGCGATGGCCGCGGTGCAAGCCTCCGTCGACACGGTGTGGGCGGCCTTCCCGGACATCGACATCGCCGCGGTCAACGGCCCTCTCGCGGTCGTCGTCTCCGGCCCGGTGGACGACATCGAGCGGGTCGCGGAACAGGACTGGAAGACGACGCGCCTGCGCACGAGCCATGCGTTCCACTCGCGGCTGATGGAGCCGATGCTGCCCGCCTTCCGGGAGGTCGTCGAGGCGCTGACCTTCCGCGAACAGGTCGTCCCGACGGCCGGACCGGCGCGCTGGACCGATCCCGGATACTGGGTCGAGCACGTCCGCGGCACGGTGCGCTTCGCCGACACCGTGGCCGAACTCCGGGCCCAAGGTGTGACCCGGTTCCTCGAGGTCGGACCGGACGGCGTGCTCACCTCGCTGGTCGGTGGCATCGACCCGGACGTGCTCGCCGTGCCCACGCTGCGCCGCGACCGCGACGAGACCACTACGCTGCTCACCGGTGTCGCCACGGTCTTCGCCGGCGGTTCCGAGGTCAACTGGGCGGCGGTGACCGGCGCCGGCTCGTGGCTGAACGGCCTTCCCACGTACGCCTTCCAGCGCGACCGCTACTGGCCGGAGCCCGCCGCCGACGGGATCGACCCGGCGCACCTCGGACTCGGCCTCACCGGACATCCCCTGCTGGCCGCCGCGGTGCCGCTGGCCGACGGCGACGGGGTGGTGCTCACCGGCCGCCTGACCCTGAAGGCGCAGCCGTGGATCGCAGACCACACCGTGCTCGGCAGCGTCCTGGTGCCCGGGACCGCGCTGCTCGACATGGCCCTCGCCGCCGGAACGGCCGTCGAGGAACTCGTGCTGCGGCAGCCGCTCGTGCTCGCCAACCCGGCCGGAGTCGCCGTGCAGGTGATCGCGGGCCCGCCGGACGACACCGGCCGCCGCCCCGTGTCCGTGCACTCCCGCCCGGGCGAGGACGACCCGTGGACGCTGCATGCGACCGGCTTCCTCTCCGAGCCGACGGACTCCGGGCAGACGTTCTCCTGGCCGCCCGCGGGAGCCACCCAGGTCTCGGTCGACGGCCTCTACGACGACCTGGCCGCGGCCGGCTACGAATACGGCCCGATGTTGCGGGGCCTGCGGGCGCTGTGGTGGGACGGGGACGACCGCTACGTCGAGGCTGAGCTGCCCGGCGACCCCGGGCGGTTCGCGGTGCATCCGGCGCTGCTGGACGCTCTGCTGCACGGCCTCAGCGCCGACGGCGAGGGTGACGGCTCGACCCGGTTGCCGTTCGCCTTCACGGGAGTGACGGTCCACGCCGAGGGGGCCCGGCTGTTGCGGGCGCGGCTGCGCACCACCGGCGACAGCGTGCGGGTCGATGCGATCGACGCCGCCGGGGAGCCGGTGGCCACCATCGAGGGGTTAGTGTTCCGCGCCGTCAGTGCCGACGAGGCCGCGGCAGCTTCGAGTGAGGCCACCCGGTCGCTGTTCACGGTGGACTGGGTGCCGCAGGACGTGTCGGGTGTCGCCCCCGACGCGATCATCGCACTGGGCGACCCGGCTCCGGCGAGCGGCACAGTGCTGGTCGATGCGAGCGCACCTGGTACGGCGTTCGACCGTTGCGCCGCTTTGCTCAGTCTGCTGCAGAAATTCGACGGCGATCGCTTGGTTGTCCGCGCGCCGCTCGACGACCCGGATGGTGCCGCTCTGTGGGGGTTGGTCCGCTCGGCGCAGTCCGAACAGCCCGATAGGTTCTTTTTGCTCGACGATTTCGAAAGCGCTGCTGTCTATCCCTCTGGGCGGCCGACCCCGGAAGATCAGCACGTTTACGACCTGCCGCAGGTCAAGATCCGTGACGGGAAAGTGCTGGTCCCGCGCCTGACCCGGGTGCAGCCGACCGGCACGCCCGACTTCGGCGACGGCACCGTGGTCGTCACCGGCGCGACCGGCACCCTCGGCGGCCTGATCGCCCGCCACCTCGTCGAGACGCACGGCGTACGGAAGCTGCTGTTGTTGTCTCGCTCGGGCGGCACGCTGGACATTGAGGGCGCGACCGCCGTCGCTTGCGATCTGTCGGACCCGGAGGCGGTCAACGAGGCGCTGGCCGGCCAAGAGATCACCGCGGTCATCCACGCCGCCGGGGTCATCGACGACGGCCTGCTCGCCGACCTCACCCCGGCCCGGCTCGAGACGGTGTTCCGGGCCAAGGTGGACGCGGCCCGCAACCTGGCCGCGGCTGTCGAGGGCCGGCCGCTCGAAGCGTTCGTCCTGTTCTCCTCGGCGTCCGGCATCTTCGGCAACCCGGGACAGGCCAACTACGCCGCCGCCAACGCCTTCCTCGACTCGTACGCGGCCGAGCTGCGCACCCGGGGCATCCCGGCGACCAGCCTCGCCTGGGGCCTCTGGGACGCCGGGCTGGGCGCCGCCCTCTCCGACGCCGACCGCCGGCGGATGGCCCGCAACGGCTTCGGCGCGCTCGACACCGCGGCCGGGCTGCGGCTCTTCGACGCCGCTGTGGCCGCCGGGACCGCGCTGGCCGTCCCGATGCGTCTCGACCTGGTTGCCCTGCGCACCGCCGGCGACATCTCTCCGCTGTTGCACGGCCTGGTGCCGCCCCGCGACCGCCGCCGCGCCGCCGCCGCGGAAACCAGG
The DNA here is from genome assembly GCF_023717965.1 of Paractinoplanes hotanensis. Classification (NCBI taxonomy): domain Bacteria; kingdom Bacillati; phylum Actinomycetota; class Actinomycetes; order Micromonosporales; family Micromonosporaceae; genus Paractinoplanes; species Paractinoplanes hotanensis. The sequence continues at coordinate 66,242 of NZ_JAMQOL010000071.1, forward strand.
GACCACCGGGCCGGGCTGGACGAGACGAGCGCGCTGCTGCTCGTGCGTACGCTGGCCGCCGCCGTCCTCGGCTACCCGAGCGCCGACACGATCCCGGCCGCCCGAGCCTTCCGGGAACTCGGCTTCGACTCGCTGACCGCGGTCGAATTGCGCAACCGCGTCGCCGCCGAGACCGGACTGCGGTTGCCGGCCACGCTCATCTTCGACTACCCGAACGCGACCGTGCTGGCCGAGCACCTGACCGCCGAGGTTTCAGGCGTCCCGGTGGCCACTGCCACCCCGGTCGCGCCGGCCAAGGTGATGGACGACGACCCGATCGTCATCGTCGGCATGGGGTGTCGGTACCCCGGCGGCATCGAGAACCCGGACGACTTGTGGCGCCTGGTCGCGGAGGGCCGCGACGGCATCGGCCTGTTCCCGGACAACCGGGGCTGGGACGTCGAGGGTCTCTACCATCCCGACCCCGACAACCCCGGCACGTCGTACGCGCGGGAGGGCGGCTTCCTGTACGACGCCGCCGATTTCGACCCGGGCCTGTTCGGGATCAGCCCGCGTGAGGGCATGGCCATGGACCCGCAGCAGCGGCTGCTGCTCGAATCGTCGTGGGAGACCCTGGAACGGGCCGGCGTCGACCCGTTGACGCTGCGCGGTTCACGGACAGGCGTGTTTGTCGGCCTCATGTACCACGACTATCTGGGCCGCCTGACCGCCGTACCGGAAGAGGTTGAAGGTTTTCTGGGCACCGGAAACTCGGGCAGCGTGGCGTCGGGCCGAATCGCCTACACGTTCGGCCTCGAGGGCCCGGCCGTCACAGTCGACACCGCGTGCTCGTCGTCGCTCGTCGCACTGCACCTCGCCGTCCAGGCGCTGCGGTCCGGCGAATGCGATCTCGCGCTCGCGGGTGGTGTCACCGTCATGGCCACCCCCGACACCTTCACCGGCTTCTCGCGACAGCGCGGCCTCGCCGCCGACGGGCGGTGCAAGTCGTTCGCGGCGGCGGCCGACGGCACCGGCTGGGGTGAGGGCGTCGGCATGCTGCTGGTCGAGCGGCTCTCCGACGCCGAACGCCAAGGCCACCGCGTGCTCGCGATCGTGCGTGGCACCGCGGTCAACCAGGACGGCGCCTCCAACGGGCTGACCGCTCCGAACGGCCCCTCGCAGCAACGAGTCATCCGGCAGGCGCTGACCAACGCCGGCCTGACGACATCCGATGTCGACATGGTTGAGGCGCACGGCACCGGCACCACGCTGGGCGACCCGATCGAGGCGCAGGCGCTGCTGGCCACGTACGGACAAGGGCGCGACCGGCCGCTGTGGCTCGGCTCGATCAAGTCGAACCTGGGCCACACCCAGGCCGCCGCCGGCGCCGCCGGAATCATCAAGATGGTGCAAGCCATGCGGCACGGGCGGATGCCGATGACGCTGCATGTCGACGAGCCGACGCCGCAGGTGGACTGGACGGCCGGCAACGTCGCGCTGCTGACCGAGGCGCGGGACTGGCCGGCGTCCGGGCCGAGGCGGGCCGCCGTGTCGTCGTTCGGCATCAGCGGCACCAACGCCCACGTGGTCCTGGAGGAGCCGCCGGCCGCCCCGGTTGAGCCGGCCCGGGTGTGGACAAGGCCGGTGCCGGTGGTGCTCTCGGCCAATGATCCGGCCGCGCTGGCCGAGCAGATCGGGCGGTCCGGCGCGGTTTCCGGCGACGCCGCCCACGCCATGACACGGCGGGCTACCCTCGCCCACCGCGCCGTGCTGTTGCGGCCGGGAAGCGGAGAGCCCGTCGCGATCGGGCGTGCAGCTGAGGGCCGGCTGGCGATGGTCTTCACCGGGCAGGGCTCGCAACGCTCCGGCATGGGCGAAGAGCTTTACCAGACCTTTCCCGCGTACGCCGCTGCGTACGACGAAGTTGCCGGCCTGCTGAACTTGCCGGACCTCGACGTGGATCAGACCGGATGGGCCCAGCCGGCCATCTTCGCGGTCGAGGTGGCGCTGCTCGCCCTGCTGCGGAGCTGGCGGATCAGCCCGGACGTGGTGGCCGGCCACTCGATCGGCGAGATCACCGCCGCGTACGCCGCCGGGGTTCTCACCCTGGCCGACGCGGCCACCCTGGTCTCGGCGCGCGGCCGGCTCATGCAGGAACTCCCTGCGGGCGGCGCGATGCTGGCAGTCCGCGCTTCCGAAGCGGATGTCCACTCCGCTTTCCCCGACCTCGACATCGCCGCGGTCAACGGTCCCGATGCGGTTGTTGTCTCCGGCCCTGCGGCCGAGGTGGAGAAGGTCGAGCGGCACGGATGGAAGACCACCCGCCTGCGAACCAGCCACGCCTTCCACTCCCGGCTGATGGACCCGATGCTGGAGCCGTTCGCTGAGATCGTCCGCGGGCTCACCTTCCACCTGCCGCGCCTGGCGGCGGTGTCCACGGTGGACCCGGACGGGCCGCTCCGCTGGGCCGATCCGGACTACTGGGTCGAGCAGGTGCGCCGGCCCGTGCGGTTCGCCGACGCGGCTGCCCGCCTCGACGCGGCCCGGGTGCTCGAGGTCGGCCCCGACACCGTGCTCGCTGCCCTGATCCCGGACGCCGAGGCGGTGCTGCGCCGCGGCCGGGGTGAGGTCGAGACCCTGCTCACCGCCGTCGCCCGGCTCTACGCCGCCGGTCAGGACGTCGACTGGGCGGCCACGTTCGGACCCGGCCCGGCGCCCGTGCTCGACGTGCCCACCTACCCGTTCCAGCGGCAGCGGCTGTGGATCGACGTGATCGACCCGGCCGCCGACCTGCCCGGCGCCGGACTGCGCGAGGCCGCCCACCCGATGCTCGGCGCGGCGGTCACGCTCCCGGACAGCGACGCGCTGCTGTTCACCGGCCGGCTCGCCAAGGCCTCACCCGGCTGGCTGGCCGAGCACACCGTCTTCGACACCGTGGTTGTGCCCGGCGCCGCGCTCCTCGACCTCGCGCTGGCCGCGGGCGAGGAGGCCGGCGTGCCGGTCGTCGACGAACTGCTGCTACAGACGCCGCTGGCCCTCCCGCCGACCGGTGGGATCGCCTTGCGTGTGACCGTGGGCGCCCCGGATGTCGACGGGCGCCGGCCGGTCGCGGTCTACTCTCAGGCCGACGGCGCCGACGACTGGATCGTGCACGCCACCGGCGTTCTCGCGCCCGAGACCGGCACTCCGGTGGCCGTTCCGTCGGTCCAGGCGGAACCCGTCGATCTGGACGGCCTCTACGAAGGTCTCGCCGACGCCGGGTTGCGCTACGGCCCGGTCTTCCAGGGCTTGACGGGTGCCGCCCGGCACGACGACGAGGTGGTCGCGGACGTCCGCCTGGAAGGCGCCGACCCCGACGGCTATGGCGTTCACCCGGCCCTGCTCGACGCCGCGTTGCACGCCATCGGCGCGACCGGACTGTTCGACGGAACCGTGCGGCTACCCTTCGCGATCAACGGCGCCCGCCGGCACACGCCCGGGGGTGCGAGGCTACGGGTCCACCTGACCCGGGTCGGCGAGGCTGCGGTGCGGCTGATCGCCCTGGACGAGGCCGGGCGACCGGTGCTGACCGTCGAAGAGCTGACGTTCCGGCCGGTCACGGCCGGCCAGGTCGGCTCGCCGGTGGCCGCCCGCCTGCTCTATGGCGTGGACTGGGTGCCGCAGGAGGCTTCCGGCTTTGCTCCCGACGCGGTGATCGCCCTGGGCGATCCGGCGCCTGCGGGTGGCACGGTGCTGGTGGATGCGAGTGCGGCTGGTACGGCGTTCGACCGTTCGGTTGCTTTGCTCGCCCTACTCCAGAAATTCGAGGGTGATCGTCTGGTCGTGCGCGCGCCATTGGCCGATCCCGATGGTGCTGCTCTGTGGGGTCTGGTCCGTACCGCCCAGTCGGAACATCCCGATAAGTTCTTTTTGCTGGACGATTTCGACAGCGATACTGTTCTCAACCCTGAGCGGGCGGGGGGTGGATGGCTGGCCCCGGAGGGTCAACACGTCTACGAGCTGCCGCAGGTCAAGATCCGTGACGGCAAGACCCTGGTGCCGCGGCTGGCCCGGGTGCGGTCGGAAGGAACGCCCGACTTCGGCGACGGCACGGTGGTCGTCACCGGCGCGACCGGCACCCTCGGCGGCCTGATCGCCCGCCACCTTGTCGAGACTCACGGCGTACGGAAGCTGCTGTTGTTGTCTCGTTCGGGCGGCACGCTCGATATCGAGGGCGCGACCGCCGTCGCGTGCGATTTGTCCGATCCGGCAGCGGTCAACGATGCGCTGGCCGGAAAAGAGATCACCGCGGTCATCCATGCGGCTGGGGTGCTCGACGACGGCGTCCTGGATTCGCTGACGCCCGAACGCCTCGCGACCGTCTTCCGGGCCAAAGTGGACGCCGCCCGCAACCTGGCCGCCGCGACGCGCGAGCAGCGGTTGAGTGCCTTCGTGTTGCTCTCGTCGGCGTCCGGCATCTTCGGCAACGCCGGCCAGGGCAACTACGCCGCCGCCAATGCCTTCCTGGACTCGTACGCGGAGGAATTGCGAAGCCAGGGAGTGCCGGCGACCTCGCTGGCGTGGGGGCTGTGGGACGCGGGCATGGGCAGCACGCTCGCCGAGTCCGATCGGGCCCGCCTCACCCGTACGGGATTCGGCGCACTCACCCCGGCCGAGGGCCTGGCCGCCTTCGATGCCGCTCTCGCCACCGGCCGCCCGCTGGTCGTCCCGATGGCGCTGAACCTGGCGGCGATGCGGGCCCACGGCGAGGTTCCCGATCTACTGCGCGGGCTGGTCGTGGTGACGAAGAAGGCCGCGCCGACCCTGGGTGACGACCTCGCGAAACTCAGTCCGGCCGACCGCGAGAAGGCTCTGCTCGAACTGATCCGGGCCCGCACCGCCGCGATCCTCGGCTATGCCTCACCGCGGGAGGTCGACCCGGCCCGCGGCTTCCTCGAACTCGGCTTCGACTCACTGACCGCGGTCGAGCTGCGCAACCGGCTCTCTGCCGAGAGTGGGCTGCGGCTGACGGCCACCCTGTTGTTCGACCACCCCTCGCCGGTCGTGCTGGCCAAACACCTCGTGGACGCGCTCCAGCCGGCCGTCGACAGGAGAGACCCGGCCGACTCCGTGTACGACGGCATCGCGGGCCTGGAGGCACTGCTCCGCGCGGCCGCCCTCGACGACGAGCGCCGCGCCGCCGTTGGGCAGCGGCTCCGAGCCCTCGCCGCCGCCTGGGCCGCCCCCACGGCCGGCTCCGACGACCTCGAATCGGCTACCGCCGACGAGATCTTCGACCTGCTTGACGAGCTCGGCACCCCGTGAGCCGGCCCCGATCCGAAGGCGGTTCCGCCATGTCCGACGCCCAGGACAGCGAGAAGTACCTGGCCTACCTCAAGCGCGCGACCGGCGATCTGCGGGCCGCCCGGCGCCGCATCGAGGAGCTCGAGCACAAGGCGGGCGAGCCACTCGCCATCATCGCGATGAGCTGCCGCTACCCGGGCGGCGTGGCAGGCCCCGAGGATCTGTGGCGGCTCGTCGACTCGGGCGCCGACGCGATCGGGGCCATGCCGGGCGACCGCGGCTGGGACGTCGACGGCCTCTACGACCACGAGTCCGGCCGGCTCGACCAGCAGGCGCGACTCGAGGGCGGCTTCCTGCACGACGCGGCCGGGTTCGACGCCGACCTGTTCGGGATCAGCCCGCGCGAGGCCCTCGCCATGGACCCGCAGCAACGGCTTCTGCTCGAAACCACCTGGGAGGCCTTCGAGCGGGCCGGGCTCGACCCGACGGCGTCGGCCTTTCCGCGTACGGGTGTGTTCGCCGGCGTCATGTACCACGACTACGGCAGCCGGCCGCTGGATGTGCCCGAGGGCGTTGCCGGCTACCTCGGCAACGGAAACTCCGGCAGCGTCGCGTCGGGCCGGATCGCGTACACGTTCGGTTTGGAAGGCCCGGCTGTCACCATCGACACGGCGTGCTCCTCGTCGCTGGTGGCCATGCACCTGGCCGGGCAGGCGCTGCGCAACGGGGAATGCGATCTGGCCCTGGCCGGCGGCGTCACCGTGATGGCCACCCCGGGCACGTTCGTCGAGTTCAGCCGGCAGGGTGGGCTGGCCGCCGACGGCCGGTGCAAGTCGTTCGCCGCCGCGGCCGACGGCACCGGCTGGGGTGAGGGCGTCGGGCTGCTGCTGCTCGAACGGCTCTCCGACGCCCAGCGCAACGGGCACCCGATCCTCGCCGTCATCCGCGGTTCGGCGGTCAACCAGGACGGGGCCTCCAGCGGTCTCACCGCACCCAACGGACCCTCGCAGCAGCGGGTGATCCGGGCCGCACTTGCGTCGGCGGGGCTGACGACGTCCGATGTGGACGTGGTCGAGGCGCACGGCACCGGAACCCGGCTGGGCGACCCGATCGAGGCGCAGGCGCTGCTCGCCACCTACGGCCAGGACCGGGAAAGACCGCTGTGGCTGGGCTCGGTCAAGTCGAACATCGGGCACACCCAGGCCGCGGCCGGTGTCGCCGGCATCATCAAGATGGTCGAGGCCATGCGGCACGGCGTGCTGCCGATGACCTTGCATGTCGACGAGCCGTCGCCGCAGGTGGACTGGACAGCCGGATCGATCGAGCTGCTCACGTCGGCCCGGGAGTGGCCGGCGTCCCCGACGCGGCGGGCGGCGGTGTCGTCGTTCGGCATCAGCGGCACCAACGCCCACGTCATCCTCGAGCAGGCGCCCGCTTCCGATCCTCACCCCCGTTCGACAGCGTCCCTGCCGGTTGTTCCGCTGGTGGTTACGGCCCGGTCCGAGGCGTCGCTCGAGGCCCAGATCTCTCGCGTACGGGGTGTGGAAGCCGACCCGGCCGATATCGGCGCGGCCCTGGTGTCGCGGGCGGTGCTGGACCGCCGGGCCGTGCTGCTGGGCGACACGGTCGTCCGAGGCGTGGCCGCCGAGGGCCGGCTGGCGTTCGTGTTCACCGGTCAGGGTTCGCAGCGCCTCGACATGGGCCGCCAGTTGTACGACACGTTCCCGGTTTATGCCGCGGCCTACGATTCCGTCCGCGCGCTGTTGGACATCCCTGACTTGGACGTGGATCAGACCGGGTGGGCGCAGCCGTCCATCTTCGCGGTCGAGGTGGCGTTGCTTGCTCTCGTACGGTCGTGGGGTCTGACTCCGGATGTCGTGGCGGGCCACTCGATCGGTGAGGTCGTAGCCGCGTACGCCGCCGGGGTCTTCTCCCTGGAAGACGCGGCGAAACTGATCTCGGCACGCGGCCGGTTGATGCAGGCCCTGCCGGCCGGTGGCGGCATGTTGGCAGTGCGCGCCAGCGAAGCGGATGTCCACTCCGCCTTTCCCGACCTGGACATCGCTGCGGTCAACGGGCCGGACGCGGTGGTGGTCGCCGGGCCGATCGACTTGCTGGACAGGGTCGCCGGGCACGGGTGGAAGACCACCCGGCTGCGGACCAGTCACGCCTTCCACTCGCGGCTGATGGAACCGATGCTGGCCGACTTCCGCGCCGTCGTGGAAACCCTGACGTTCCGCGAGCCCACCATGCCGATCCAGGCCGACTGGACGAACCCCGGGTACTGGGTCACGCACGTCCGCGCAACGGTGCGCTGGGACGACGTCGAGCTCGACGCCGACCGGGTGCTCGAACTCGGCCCCGACGCCGTGCTGGCGGCGATGATCCCGGACGCGGTGGCGGCGATGCGGCGCGGCCGCGACGAGCCGGCCACCCTGCTGACCGCGGTCGCCACCCTCTTCGTACGCGGACAGCACGTCGACTGGCGGGCCGTGCTGGGCACCGGCCGGCCGGTCGACCTGCCGACCTACCCGTTCGCGCACCAGCGCTACTGGCTCGACAACGCCGCCGACACCGGTGACGTGACCACCGCCGGCCTGCTCGCCACCGACCACCCGATGCTCGGCGCCGCCATGTTGCTCGCCGACAGTGGCGGCGCGCTGCTCACCGGCCGGCTCTCCGCCGGCACGCCCGCGTGGCTCGCCGACCACGAGGTCTTCGGCGCCACGCTCGTCCCCGGGACGGCCCTGCTCGACCTCGTGCTCGCCGCCGGCCGCCGGGCGGGCCTGGCCGCCATCGACGAGCTGATCCTGCGCGAACCACTGGCCGTCCCTTCCCACGGCGGCCTCCGCTTGCAGGTGCGCGTGGGCGTCGACGGGGCTGTGACCGTGCACGCCCAGCCCGAGGACGCCGACGAGTGGACCTTGCACGCCGAGGGTCGCCTGGTTCCACTCGAAGCCCTCGAGCCCGACCTGAGCCTGGTCGCGTGGCCGCCGCCCGGCGCCGACGAGCTCACCCTCGACGGCCTCTACGCCGGACTGGACGAGGCCGGGCTCCGTTACGGGCCGGCGTTCCAGGGCCTGCGGCGGGCGTGGCGGGCCGGCGCGACCGTCTTCGCCGAGGTGGCGATCGACCGAGTGACCGACGGGTTCGGCGTGCACCCGGCGCTGCTCGACGCGGCGCTGCATGCGATCGGCGCCGCCGGCATGTTCCCCGACGAGGGCGTACGGCTGCCGTTCTCCTTCAGCGGAGCTAGGCTCACCGGCACCGCCGCCGCCGAATTGCGCGTACGGCTGACCCGCGAGCCCGGCGCCGACGCGATCCGTCTGCTGGTCGCCGACGGCGCGGGCCTGCCGGTGGCCACGGTGGACGAGTTGCGCTTGCGGCCGGCGGCCACTCCCAGCCAGGCCAACGGCCTGCTGTTCGCCGTGGAATGGGTGCTGCAGGAAGCGAATGGCTTCGTGCCGGACGCGGTGATCTCCCTCGGCGACGAGGCTCCGGCCAGTGGCACGGTGCTGGTGGATGCGAGTGCGGCTGGTACGGCGTTCGACCGTTCCGCCGCTTTGCTCGCCCTGCTGCAGAAATTCGACGGCGATCGTCTGGTCGTGCGAGCCCCGCTTGACGACCCGGATGGTGCTGCTCTGTGGGGTTTGGTCCGGTCGGCGCAGTCCGAACAGCCCGGTAGGTACTTTCTGCTGGACGATTTCGAAAGCGCTACTGTCTTTTACCCTGGGCGGGCGGGGGGTGGGTGGCCGACCCCGGAAGATCAGCACGTTTACGAGTTGCCGCAGGTCAAGATCCGTGACGGGAAAGTGCTGGTCCCGCGCCTGACTCGGGTGCAGTCGACCGGCACCCCCGACTTCGGCGACGGCACGGTGGTCGTCGCCGGGGCGACCGGCACGCTGGGTGGCCTGATCGCCCGCCACCTGGTCGAAACGCACGGCGTACGCAAGCTGCTGTTGCTGTCGCGGTCGGGCGGCACGCTGGACATCGAGGGCGCCACGGCCGTCGCTTGCGATGTGTCCGATCCGGAAGCGGTCAACGCAGCACTCGCCAACCAGCGGATCACCGCGGTCATTCACGCGGCCGGGGTCCTCGACGATGGGCTGATCGGTGACTTGACCCCGGCCCGGCTCGAGACGGTCTACAGGGTGAAGGTCGACGCCGCCCGGAACCTGGCCGCCGCGACGCGCGGCCATCGGCTGAGCGCGTTTGTGTTGTTCTCGTCGGCGGCCGGCGTTTTCGGCAACGCGGGGCAGGGCAACTACTCGGCCGCCAACGCCTTCCTTGACGCGTACGCCGCGGAACTTCGCCGCGACAACATCCCGGCCACCTCTCTCGCGTGGGGGCTGTGGGACGCGGGCATGGGGGAGAGCCTCGGCGAGTCCGGCCGGGCCAGGATGCGCCGCGGCGGCGTTCTTCCGCTGACGGGCGAGCAGGGCCTGGCCGCCTTCGACGCCGCGGTCGCCACCGGACTGCCCCTCGTCGTGCCGATCTCAGTCGACACCTCCGCGCTTAGGGAGGCCACCGGCGCGCCCGAACTGCTGCGGAGTCTGGTGCGCGCCCCAGCCCGCCAGAACGCCGGCACCACCCTGGGTCGCCGCCTGGCCGACCTGCCCGGCGACCAGCGCGTTGCCGCTCTGCTCGGGTTGGTGCGGTCGCAGGTGGCCGATGTGCTCGGCTACGGCCGCGCCGACGACGTCGATCCGTCCCGCGCGTTCAGCGAGCTCGGCTTCGACTCGCTGACCGCCGTTGAACTGCGCAACCGGCTCGCCGCCGCGACCGGGCTGCGGCTGCCGTCCACCCTGGTGTTCGACTATCCGAACGCGGCCGCGCTGGCCGTGCAGGTCGGCACGGAACTGGCCGGCGCCGACACCCCGGACGCGGTGACGACACGCAGTGCCATCCGGGTGGATGAGCCCATCGCGATCGTCGGCATGGCGTGTCGTTACCCCGGCGGGATCCACAACCCGGACGACCTGTGGCGGCTGGTGTCCGAGGGCCGCGACGCGATCGGCCCGTTCCCGGCCGACCGCGACTGGGACCTGGAGCGGCTCTACCACCCCGATCCCGACCACCCCGGCACTACGTACGCCCGTGGCGGCGGCTTTCTCTACGACGCCGCCGAGTTCGACCCCGCGCTGTTCGGCATCTCGCCGCGTGAGGCGCTCGCCATGGACCCGCAACACCGGCTGCTGCTCGAAACCTCGTGGGAGGCCTTCGAGAACGCCGGCATCGATCCGCGTGGGCTGCGGGGCTCGCGGACGGGCGTGTTCACCGGTGTCATGTACGGCGATTACGCAACGGTGCTGGAGCAGGCCGAGGCGCAGGTCGAAGGCTTCATGGGTACGGGCGGGAGCATCGCCTCGGGCCGGGTCTCCTACACGTACGGGCTGGAAGGTCCGGCCATCACCGTGGACACAGCGTGTTCGTCCTCGCTTGTTGCCTTGCACCTCGCCGTGCAGGCGCTACGCAACGGCGAGTGCGACTCGGCTCTCGCGGGTGGCGTGACGGTGATGGCCACCCCGGGCACCTTCATCGGGTTCTCCCGGCAGCGTGGGCTGGCCGCCGACGGCCGGTGCAAGGCGTTCGCCGAGGGTGCCGACGGCACGGGCTGGGCCGAGGGCGCCGGCATGCTGCTGGTCGAGCGGCTGGCCGACGCGGAACGCCTCGGCCACCGGGTGCTCGCCGTCGTACGGGGGAGCGCCATCAACCAGGATGGCGCCTCCAACGGGCTGACCGCCCCGAACGGTCCGTCGCAACAACGGGTCATCCGGGCCGCACTCGACGCCGCCGGGCTGACGACATCCGATGTCGACGTGGTCGAGGCGCACGGCACCGGTACGTCGCTCGGCGACCCGATCGAGGCCCAGGCGCTGCTCGCCACCTACGGACAAGACCGGGACGAGCCGTTGTGGCTCGGCTCCGTCAAGTCGAATCTGGGCCACACCCAGGCCGCGGCCGGTGTCGCGGGCATCATCAAGATGGTCCAGGCCATGCGGTACGGCGTCCTGCCCGCGACGCTGCATGTCGACCAGCCGTCTACGCATGTCGACTGGACGGCCGGCGCGGTCGAACTGCTCACAGCGGCGCGGGACTGGCCGGCCTCGCATAAGCGCCGCGCTGCGGTCTCATCGTTCGGCATCAGCGGCACCAACGCGCACGTCATCCTCGAAGCACCCGACCCGGCGACGACTACGCCGCCGACTGCTCCAGTTGTGCCGCTGGTGGTCAGCGCGGCCACCGAATCGGCTTTGACCGGTCAGCTCGAACGCCTTCGCGCGTACCGGATCGCCCATCCGGAAGCGTCGACGACCGACATCGCCTGGACGCTCGCGCGCCGGACGCCGTTGCCGCGGCGTGCGGTGCTGCGGCCGGACGAGACGCTCGTGACTGGTTCCCCACGGCCCGGCCGGCTCGCGTTCGTGTTCACCGGCCAGGGCTCGCAGCGGCTCGACATGGGCCGGCAGCTCTACGAGACGTTCCCGGCCTACGCGGCGGCGTACGACCATGTTGCCGCGCTGCTCGGCATCCCGGATCTGGGTGTGGACCAGACTGGGTGGGCGCAGCCGGCGATCTTCGCGGTCGAGGTGGCGTTGCTTGCGCTCGTACGGTCGTGGGGTCTGACTCCGGATGTGGTGGCGGGTCATTCGATCGGTGAGGTCACTGCGGCGTACGCGGCCGGGGTTTTGTCACTCGAGGACGCCGCGAGGTTGATCTCGGCTCGGGCGCAGCTGATGCAGGCGTTGCCTGCCGGTGGCGCGATGCTGGCGGTGCGTGCTTCCGAAGCGGATATCCACTCCGCTTTTCCCGATCTGGACATCGCGGCGGTCAACGGTCCGGAGGCGGTTGTCGTTGCTGGGCCGGCCGCGCAGGTGGCGAAGGTCGCCGAGCACGGTTGGAAGTCAACACGGCTGCGGACGAGCCATGCGTTCCACTCGCGGTTGATGGAGCCGATGCTCGACGACTTCCGCAGGGTCGTCGAGACGTTGACGTTCGCCGAGCCGACGATCTCGATCGTGTCGTCGGTGACGGGCGGCGGGGCCGACTGGACCGATCCCGAGTACTGGGTGGCGCAGGTGCGCGCCACGGTGCGGTGGGCCGACGTCGACCTTGACGCGGGCCGGGTGCTCGAGCTTGGCCCGGACACTGTGCTGGCCACGACGATTCCCGATGCGGTGGCCGCCCTACGGCGCGACCGCGACGAGGTCGAAGCGCTCCTCGCCGCCGTCGCCGACCTGTGGGTTCATGGTCAGACCGTCGACTGGACCGCCGTACTCGGTGGCGGCGCCCTGCTCGACCTGCCCGGTTATGCGTTCGACCACCAGAGCTTCTGGCCCCGCCGCCGCAACCGGGCCGCCGCCGACGCCGCCGGCCTGGGACTCACCGACACCGGCCACCCGCTCCTCGGCGCCGAGATCACCCTGCCCGGCGCCACCGAGACCGTGCTGACCGGCCACCTTTCGGCCACCACCCACCCGTGGCTGGCCGACCACACCGTCCTCGGCGACGTAGTCGTCCCCGGCGCCGCCCTCGTCGAGATGGCCATGGCCGCCGGCGCGCGCATCGGCCACCCCGTGCTGGACGAGCTGGTTCTGCAGGCGCCGCTGACCCTGCCCACCCGGATCCGCACCACGGCCGGCGCCTCCGACGGGGACAACCGGCGGCCGGTCACCATCCACGCCCGCCCCGACGACGACAGCGACTGGACGCTGCACGCGACCGGCCACCTCGCAGCCTCGTCCGCCGAGGACACCGACGACCTCATCGCCTGGCCACCCACCGAAGCACGGGAGGCCGACCTGGACGGCCTTTATGAGGCGTTCGCCGAGGTGGGCCTGGGCTACGGTCCGGCCTTCCGGGGGCTGCGGCGGGCCTGGCGGTCGGCCGGTTCCGTGTACGCCGAGGTGGCCGTCGACGAGCCGGGCGACGGCTTCGGGCTGCATCCGGCGTTGCTCGACTCGGCGCTGCACGCGCTCGGCCTGGGCGGTCTGCTGCCCGAATCCGAGGGGGCGCGACTCCCGTTCGCGTTCACCGGCGTACGGCTGCTCGGCGAGCCGACGGCCATGGTGCGCGTCCGTCTGACGGCAGAGGCCGATTCCGTAAGCCTGTTGCTGGCCGACCAGACCGGCCTGCCCGTGGCCCACATCGACGGCCTGAGCCTGCGCCCTCTCACCGACGCCGCCCGCCCATCCTCCGCGGACCGGCTGCTGTTCGCCCTCGACTGGGTGCCGCAGGAGGCCGTGGGCGTCGCCCCGGATGCGGTGATCACCCTGGGCGAAGAAGCTCCGACTTCCGGCACCGTGCTGGTCGACGCGAGCGCGCCCGGTGCGGCGTTCGACCGTTGCGCCGCTTTGCTCGCCCTGCTGCAGAAATTCGAGGGCGATCGTCTGGTCGTGCGGGCGCCGCTGGACGATCCGGATGGTGCTGCTCTGTGGGGGTTGGTCCGGTCGGCGCAGTCCGAACAGCCCGGTAGGTACTTTCTGCTCGACGATTTCGATTCCGATGCTGTCTCTTCCCCTGGGCGGGTGGGGGGTGGGTGGCCGACCCCGGAAGATCCACTGATTTACGAGTTGCCGCAGGTCAAGGTCCGTGACGGGAAGGTGCTGGTCCCGCGCTTGACCCGCGTCCGGCCTGAGGCCGCGTCGGACGACGGTTCGGGCCAGACGGGAGCGCGGCGCTTCGGCGACGGCACTGTGGTGGTCACTGGCGCGACCGGAACCCTCGGTGGCCTGATCGCCCGCCACCTTGTCGAGGCTCACGGCGTACGCAAGCTGCTGTTGTTGTCTCGCTCGGGCGGTACGCTCGACATTGCGGGCGCAACAGCTGTCGCCTGCGATTTGTCCGACCCGGCGGCGGTCAACGCGGCGTTCGAAAACCAGAGGGTCACCGCGGTGATCCACGCCGCGGGCGTTCTGGACGACGGCCTGATCGGCGACCTGACGCCGGCCCGGCTCGAGACCGTCTTCAGGGCCAAGGTCGGTGCTGCCCGCAACCTGGCTGCCGCCACGCGCGACCATCAGCTGAGCGCGTTCGTGCTGTTCTCGTCAGCGGCCGGCATCTTCGGCAACGCCGGTCAGGCGAACTACGCCGCCGCGAACGTGTTCCTCGACGCGTACGCCGAGGAACTCCAAAGCGAGGGCATACCGGCGACGAGCATCGCCTGGGGGCTGTGGGACGCGGGCATGGGGGAGTCGCTCGCCCGGACAGACCGTGAGCGGATGCGCCGCGGCGGAATCGTCCCGCTGAGCGCGGACGAGGGCCTGGCCGCGTTCGACGCGGCCGTCGCGATGGGCCGGCCGTCCATCGCCGCGCTGGGCGTGGACACCGCGGCCTTGCGCAAGGCCGACTTCGTGCCCCCGATGCTGTCCGGCCTCGTTCCCGTACGGTCCATCGCACCCAGCCGGGACCGGCCGCTCGCCCAGCGTCTCGCCGCCCTGTCCGCTCCGGAACGCGACCGCGCCCTACTGGCCCTCGTCACCACCCACGTCACCGGTGTCCTCGGTTACGCCTCGCCAGACCAGCTCGACCCGGGGCGCGCGTTCACCGATCTCGGCTTCGATTCACTGACCGCGGTCGAGCTGCGCAACCGCCTGGCCGCCGCGACGGACCTGCGCCTTTCGTCGACATTGGTGTTCGACTATCCGAACGCTGACGCGCTGGCCGCGTTCCTGTCCGGCGAGCTGTTCGGCGCCGTCGAGCGGAGCCCGGCCACCGCGACCCGGACGGCTACCGACGAGCCGATCGCGATCGTCGGCATGGCGTGTCGGTACCCGGGCGGCGTGACCTCACCCGATGACCTGTGGAACCTGGTCGCCGCCGGCCGCGACGGCGTGGGCCCGTTCCCGGCCGACCGCGGCTGGGATGTGGACAACCTCTTTCACCCGGACCCGGACCACCCCGGCACCACGTACACCCGCGAGGGTGGGTTCCTGCACGACGCCGGCGACTTCGATCCGGGGCTGTTCGGTATCTCCCCGCGCGAGGCCCTCGCGATGGACCCGCAGCAGCGCCTGCTCCTCGAGACGAGCTGGGAGGCGTTCGAGCGTGCGGGTATCGACCCGCTCTCGCTGCGCGGCCGGAGCATCGGCGTGTTCGCCGGCGTCATGTACCACGACTACGGCTCCCAGACCGCCGAGGTGCCACCCGGCGTCGAGGGCTTCCTCAGCACCGGCAGTTCCGGCAGCGTCGCCTCGGGCCGGGTCGCGTACACGTTCGGTCTGGAGGGCCCGGCCGTAACCGTCGACACGGCCTGCTCCTCGTCGCTGGTCGCGCTGCACCTGGCCGCGCAGGCAATCCGGTCCGGCGAATGCGAATCGGCTCTGGCCGGCGGCGTCACCGTGATGGCCACGCCCAACACGTTCGTCGGGTTCTCCCGGCAGCGCGGGCTTGCCGCGGACGGTCGTTGCAAGGCGTTCGCGGACGGGGCGGACG
>NZ_JAMQOL010000072.1:0-78059 GCF_023717965.1 Paractinoplanes hotanensis
CCAACCGATAAACTCAACCCAACCAGGTGGGGACTTTCACCGAGCAGACCTGGGGATTTCCACGGAGCCTCATCATCGCTGTAGAGGTTGCGGGTGATCAGCAGCTCGGCCAGCAGCGACGCCACCGAGACACATTCGTCGACGGCCTCGTCCTCCAGCGACGCGGGCGCTACCACCTCGAGCACGCCCATCCGTTCGCTGCCGTTGACCAGGGCCAACCACAGCCGCACCGGTTGGCCGTCGACCTCACCGGCGCAAGGGGTCACCAGGGCATAGGCGCGACCGCCGAGGGTGCCGTCGACGGCGATCGGGTCGCGGTGTGGCACCGACCCGCCGAGCAGCGGCAGCAGCTCGCGCTGCTGATGGTCGACCACATACATGATCATGGCCTCGGCGCCGATCAGGTCCGCGGCGCGCATGGCCATCTCCGGCAGGTCCTCCGGCCGGGCATGATGGGACTGACGCAGCAGTTGCCGCAACGCTTGCAGAGTGCTCATCCCGGCACCTTTCCGATTCGCCTGGTCAAGAGTGCCCTGTGGGCACCCGGGCGCAAGGTCACCGACGCAAAATCACACTGCCCGTTCCGGTCCCGGCTGGCACCGGCCGGGATACCGCCGCATCCCCACGAGCGTCGTAGCGCTCAAGCTTCCATCTCGCGTCCGGCGCCCGCACGGTCCTCAGCCGCCAGGCACAGTCGTCCGAGGCCTGTCGTGCGCTCAAAGATCGGCGATGCGGATGGTCTTCAGCTGCTGGTCGGCCGGGTCGGGCAGCACCATTCCGGCGGCCAGTCCGGTGCGTAGGTAGTCGACCAGCTCGGCGGAGATGCGCTCGCCGAGAATCAGCGCGGGAATGCCCGGCGGGTACGGGGTGACCTGTTCCGCGCACACCTGACCGATGGCCTCGGCGCTGGCAACGGTGCGGGTCGGGCCGAAGAAGGCGTCGCGCGGGGTCAGGACAGGCTCGACTTCGAAGGCGGGCGAGTCGGGCAGATCGACGGTCTTCGCGGCCGGCAGGGTCGCCGCGGCGGTGACCAGGCGCTGCATGGCGGCCAGGAGCCGGTCGGCGGTCTCGCTGTCGTCGGCCATCGACAGGGTGGCCAGGATGCGCCGGTGATCGGAGAGTCCGACGTCGAGGCGGCAGTTCTCGCGCAGCCAGTCGGCCGCCTGGTACCCGTTGATGCCCAGGGCACTGACGTCGAACAGGACCTGCAGGAGGTCGAGGTCGTGGCTGGCTTCCCGGCTGATCAGCTCGTCGTGCAGGACGTGCAGCCCTTCCAGCTTGCCGAGGCGGGCACGGACGTCCTTGGCGAGCGCAAGGGCATCCGACAGCAGCTGGTCGCCGTGCTCGACCATCTGCCGGCGCCAGGCGTCGATCCCGGCGTACACGAGGGTGTTGGGGCTGGTGGTCATGAGCAGGTCCGCGCACGCCGAGAGGTGCTCGGCGTCGACCAGGTCGCCCTGGGAGAACAGCACCGATCCCTGCTCGAAGCCGGCGCCCATCTTGTGCACGCTGACCACACAGATGTCGGCGCCGGCGTTCATCGCCCAGGTCGGCAGATCCTCGTGGAACGGTAGATGCGCGCCCCACGCCTCGTCGATGATCAACGGTTTGCCCCGCCGGTGGCAGACGTCGGCCAGCGCGGCGATGTCGGCGCACGTCCCGTACGGGGTGGGGCTTACGATCAGGGCGCCGGCCGCGTCCGGGTGCCGTTCCCAGGCCTGCTCGAGCTGCTGCGGGGACGGCGGGTGGGCCAGATGCAGCTGCTTGTCGTAGCGCACGTCGACCCAGCGCGGCTCGACCCCGCTGAAGATCAGTCCGGCCACTATCGACTTGTGCGCGTCCCGGCCGATCAGCAGCTGACCTTTGCCACCGGCAACCGCGAGCATGGCCGCCTTGACCGACAGAGAACTGCCGGCGGTGGAGAAGAATGCCTGCTGCGCCCCGACCGCATCGGCCATCAGCTCCTCGGCTTCCGACAGGAAACCATGCGAGGAAGACCGGTCGTCCACGCCGGCGGACGCGAGCAGATCCGACCGGTAGGTGTCGGCGCCCAGGATGTCGCGGGCCCGGGGATCGGCCCCGCGTCCCTGCCGGTGACCGGGAGGCGTGAACCCGTAGCGCTCCTGGCGGTGATACGCGGCCACCGCGTCCAGCATCGGCGCACGGCTGTGGTCCAGGCTACGACGTCGCATACACCGTCTCTACCGCAAGATCCGCAGCCGCAAACGGCCACACAGAACACATCACCGATCCGTGCACGCAACAGCGTGGCACGTGTGTGCGGACCACCCGCACCGGTGCGATGCTGTGTGCGTCAAGTGCCGAGAGCGGAGAAAATGTAAATGGATGATCTGCTGGGCTGGCGGCATACGGTGAGCCACCGTGGCCGTGTCTGCACCATCTGTCTGGACGGTGAGCTCGACATGGCCGCAGCGCCGACTCTGCAGTCGTTGTTCTACGAGCAGCTGCAGGCCGGCAACGACGTGCGGGTCGACCTAGTGCATCGTGATGCTGTTGTCTTTACGTGATGTTGGTGTGGTTGGCTGCCTGGGTGGAGTTGACGGCTGACCAGGATGATGAGCTGCGGGCGCTGACGACGAGTTCGGAGGTGTCGGCGGCGGTCGGGACGCGGGCGCGGATCGTGTTGTGGCATGCCGAGGGCCGGATGAAGAAGGACATCGCCGTGCTGGCCGGGGTATCGCGGCCGACGGTGGATCTGTGGCTGGGCCGGTACGCGGCTGACGGTGCGGCGGGCCTGTTCGCCACGAAGCCGGGTGGGCCTCGCGAGCAGGTGAGCGCGGATGTCCGGTCGCATGTGCTGGCCTTGACCCGCGTGACACCACCGGCGGAGACAGGGTTGTCGCACTGGTCGACCCGGACGATGGCCGACTACGTCACCCGCACCACCGGCACACCGATCTCGCATCACTGGGTGGCAAATCTGTGGCGTGAGCACGGCTTGAAGCCGCAGAAGCAGGGCACCTTCAAGCTCAGCAAGGACCCCGCGTTCGCCGATAAGGTCGCGGACATCGTCGGGCTGTATCTGGACCCGCCCGGCAGCGCGGTCGTGCTCAGCCTCGACGAGAAGACCCAGATCCAGGCCCTGGACCGCACCCAGCCTTTACTACCGATCGAGTTCGACCGGTCCGAGCAGCGCACCCACGACTACGTGCGGCACGGCACCACGAACCTGTTCGCCGCGCTCAACGTCGGCACCGGTGAAGTCGTCGGTGACTGCGTACCCAGCCGCAATGGGCCAGCGTTCTTGGCCTTCCTCAAGAAGGCCGTCGCCCCGCACGCCGGCCGCGAGATCCACGTCGTGCTGGACAACCTGTCCACTCACACCACACCGGACGTCAAAGCCTGGCTGGCAGCGAACCCCAACGTGCACTTCCACTTCACCCCGACCGGCTCCAGCTGGCTCAACCAGATCGAAACCTGGTTCGGGATCATCACCCGCCAAGCCATCCGGCGCGGCACCTTCGCCTCCGTACAAGTCCTCGTCCGGACCATCCGCGCCTACATCACATCCTGGAACACCGACCCGCGACCGTTCCAGTGGACCGCGACCGCCGACGAGATCCTGGCCAAAGTGCGCCTCACCCAACTCAACATCAAGAAACTCGTCGCGAACAACACCAAGTAAATCGATCAGGATCACGACGCACTAGCAGGCGTCACGTTCCTCGATTCGACCATCCTGGGCACACTGGTCAACGGACTACACAACGCCGGCGAGTTCGGCGTCTCGTTCACGGTGACCAATCCGGGCCGGATGACACTGCGGCTGCTGACGATGACCGGACTGCTGGAGGTGTTGGCCGACACGCCGGACGCTGGTGCCAGGCTCGAGGATCTGCCGGGCTGAGGCGGCGCCGGGAAGCTGGCCGATCCGGTGCCGATCAGGCGGGTGCCGTGGCGATATCTCGGCGCACCGCGAGCACGGCGACGTCATCGTCAGGCCGCGCCGGGGCAAGCCGCGCCATGACGGCGTTACAGACGGTGTCCGGCGCCGTCGCCTCGACGACGTCGATCAAGGCTTTGATGCCGACGTCGATGATTTCCGTGCGGCGTTCGACAAGGCCGTCGGTGTAGCCGAGCAGCAGCGCGCCGGGCTGCAGGTCGATAGTGGTGGTGCGGCGACTGCTCCGCCGGTTGCCGACGCCCAGCGGCGCGTCCACCGGCATGTCGACCAGCGTGGTGGGCTGGCCGGGAACAGCGAGAACAGGTTGCAGGTGCCCGGCTGAGGACAGCCGGATCGTTTGCCGGTCGGGGGCGATCATGGCGTACAGGGCGGTGGTGAGGCTGCCGGCCTCGAAGTGCTGGACCTTGCGGTCGAGCATGGTCAACGCCTGGGCTGGATCATCGGTGATCAAGGCGTAGGCGCGCAGTGCGCTACGGACGCGGCCCATCACAACAGCGGAGGCCAGTCCGTGCCCGGAAACGTCGCCGATGACCAGGCCGAGCCAGCCCGACGGCAGGGTGAACACGTCGTACCAGTCGCCGCCGACGCCGAGCTCGTGGCCGGGGACGTAGCGGGCGGCGAGCGTCAAACCGGCCGGGGCAGGCAATCGGGCCGGGAGCAGGCTGCGTTGCAAGGCCAGCGCGGCGGCCTGCTCGGCTTTGCGGGTGCGGATCTGCCCGGCGACGCTGGCCCGGTCGGCGGCCAGCTGCAGCAGGCTGATGTCGTCCGCGGTGAATTCGCGTCGGCGCAGGGTCCCGACGTGCAGCACCCCGATGAGATCCCCGGCGGCCAGGATCGGCACGCCGAGCATCGAACGGACGCCCCGGGCCACCAGCACCGGACTGGCCACAACCTGCGGCGTGACCTCGGTCAGGACCAGTGGCTCGCGGGTCTGCGCGATGCGCCCGGCGAAGCCGTCACCGACAGCGATCCGGACACCGCGGCGGACCTCTTCCTCGAGCCCCTTGGCCGCGGTGACGGCCAGCTCCTGCGCGTGCGGGTCGAGCAGCAGGATGGCCGCGGTGTCGGCGTCCAGTACGTCCCGGACGCGCTCGAGGAGCTCGTCGAGCAGATCCGCCACCTCGAGGCGTGACAGGGTGGCGTCGGTGAGTGCCTGCAGCTGCGCCAGCCGTGTGCTACCGCTGGCCGACTGTGTCATCCGGTCATCGTAGAGCCTGGAACGCTCACCGCCGTTGTCAGCGGAACGAAGTTGAACTCGCGCCGGTGCCGGCGGATGGAATGGTGAACTGCGCCCAGACGTGCTTTCGGCCATCGGCCGGGAACCAGCCCACATCCTCGGCGAGGTGTTCGGCCAGCGGCAACCCGAGGCCGCCCTCGCCGGGGCGCCGGTGGGAGTCGGCGACGGGCTCGGTGCCAGGCTGGTTGTCGATCACGTCGACGATCAGATGACCGTCGGCGCGAAGCAGGGCCACGACCGTCGGCGGCTGAGCATGACGCAAGGCGTTACCGGCCAGCTCCGTGGCCACGATCAGCAGGCGTTCGGCCAGATCATCGAGATCGACCGTGGATTTCTGCAGGCGCTCGGACAGGACGCGCTGCAGCGCCGCCCGCACGGCGGCCAGCTCGGGAGGCTGATCGAGGGTCCACCGCGCGATCTCCTCGTCGATAACGGGCACCTGCCGCATTTCCCATCCCGTCATGGACATACTGATGCCCCGTGCGAGACAGACGATGCACCGGCGCGCGATCTCCCTGAGCAGTCGCGCATCATCGGCCTCGAGACTATGCACCGGTGCGGGACTTCTGTAGCCCTCCGAGGCTGGATTCGGTGATCGACCGGCTACACGGCGGATGAAGCGACGCCGTACCGCTTGATCCGCCCGCTATCAGGTCACGGAGTCGCTGCGGATGTCAGCTGTAGCCAGACGCGCCCAGACAACCTTGCCCTGCGCGGTGGGCGCTGCACCCCAGGCACGAGTCACGCCGGCGACCAGCAGCAAACCTCGACCGCCGAGGCGCTGCGCGTCGGGCGGCTGAACCTTCGGCAACACAGGGCTGTAGTCGCGGACCTCGATGATGACTGCGCCGGGTTCGACGGTGACCACGAGTTCACCGCCGCCTGCAGTGTGCTGGGTGACGTTCTGCACCAGCTCGGACACCACTACCATCGCGTCGTCAAGATCATCGGGAATCACCCACGGTGCCAACGCGGTCTGGGTGGAGTGACGCAGCGGCCCCGCCGGATCGCCATGGTTGAAGGCCAAGCGCATGATCTCCACGGCTTACCTGTTCCCCTTCCTGACCACTGGTCCCTCATAGTGCCGCAAGTGGTTGATCACTCGCAGCCGGCCGACTTCGGCCTGCTTCGTCCGACAGACACCGATATCCCGGCCGATGAACGACCGCACGTCACGCACGTTTATCGCGGTGCCCAACCGTCTCGGACAAGGGCGGCGAACCGACCCCGCCCGCGCGACTGCCGAAGCGCGCGGCGGCTCCCTGTCGCCATGTCGACCGGGGTCATGTGCCCAGCACCCCGGTCCGCCTGACCTGTCCTGGAGCTAACGACTTGCCGCGGCGCAATTGATTTCGTAGGTCTTGCCGCGCAGATCCGGGGAGGCTGCCGGTAGGACAGGTATGGCCGCTGCCCAGCGCCCGGCACTCCAGTCGCTGATCGGGTTCGCCGCCGGTGGACGGATGTGGCTCGTACGGTGGGTTCGCCAAGCTGTACGCCTTCGCCACGACCTCGGGCGGCTGACGGGCATAGACGCCACGAACCTGAGCCAGCTCTGGCCGGCAGCAGGCATCGCCGAGTTGGGCTGCTGCCTGGTCCGCCAGCGCAAACAAGGTGCGCGGCGTGGGTTCAGACGGTGTGGTGAGCGAGTACGGCCGCCAATCTCGGCGATCGTATTCACGTAAACCGGGTCTTCCTACCGGCAGGACGCAACCCGCCATCTCGGCTCAGGAAGGCCAAGCCGAAGTCACCCACCTGCGGCACATCATACTTTCGGTTGGCACCAGCCGCCCTGACGGACTATCTTGACCTCGGTGCGGGGTGGCAGCAACAAGGGAGGAACCTGTGCAGGTTTCGGCCATATCGGCTCGGCGTACCAACCAGGACGTCGACCGCGACAACGCCGAAGCGCTGATCGAAGCGCTCGTCACTACTGATCTCGATGACCAGGCGCGCCCAGAAATTCGCCGACGCGCCATTGAAGCCTGGCTTCCGCTCGCTCAACACCTCGCGCGCCGCTACGCCGGCCGAGGTGAAGCCATCGACGATCTCGTCCAGGTTGCCCTGGTCGGCCTGATCAAGGCAGTCGACCGGTTTGACGCCGGGCACGGTGTGGACTTCGCCGCCTTCGCGGTTCCTACGATCCTCGGCGAGCTCAGGCGCCACTTCCGGGACCGGACCTGGGCCATCCGCGTGCCTCGGCGGCTCCAAGAGCTGCGGCTCGCCATCACCGCCGCCAACAACACGCTCACCCAAACACTCGGTCATTCGCCCACCGTCGCCGATATCGCAACCCACCTCGACGTCAGCGAAGAGGAAGTCCTGGAAGGGCTCGAAGGAGCCCGCGCCTACAACGCCACAAGCCTGTCCACGCCCGTCGGTGAGGACGGCACCCAGGAACTCGCCGACACCCTGGGCGGCGAGGACCACGGCTTCGAACTGGCCGAGATGCGCATCGCCCTCGGACCAGCCATGGCGAGCCTTGACGAGCGGGACCAGCAGATCCTGTCACTGCGGTTCTACGGCAACCGCAGTCAGACCGAAATCGCACAGCAGGTCGGCATCTCTCAAATGCACGTCTCCCGCCTGCTCACGAAGGCGCTCGCCAAACTGCGGCTACTCATGGACGACGACGGCAGTCGTCCATAACGCAATCCCGTCCTCGGCTGTTGCGATCGTCCGCCGAGGACTGGTCCTTACGTCCCAAGCATGACTGGTCACCAGCTGGGACCGCGGCGGCTTTGAGGGCGAATTCGATGAGCCGGTCGGTGCCGAACTGCTCGCCCTGCGCCCAGCGGGCCTCGATGAAGCGGCACCCTGATCGATGATATCGGTGACCAGCACGCCGCTGCCGAACCGCAACACGAGAACGCCGTGGCTCGCACGAGGTCATTCTGGAGTTCCGTTGCGGCCGTCGGCACGGAAAGTCGACGCCCAGCTGGCGGAAGAACTTCGCCCTACGCAGGGCTGCGGTGCATGACCTCGTACGGGAAATGCAGTCGGACCGAAGTGCGGCCTCGCGCCGAATCGATGATCACAACGTCGGCGAGTTGCCGGGCCAGCCACAGCCCGCGCCCGCCCGGCGCCGCGTGCGCCAACTGGGGGCGACGGTAGCCGGCCGTGGCCGGAATCGGACGGCCTGCGGTGTCGTCACACTGGACGATGAAGGTGGCCTTGTGGTGCCAGGCCCGCACGTGCACTGGTGCGGCGCCGTGGCGCAGGCCGTTGGCGGCGACCTCGACGACGGCTACGACAACATCGTCGGCGGGTTCGCCCGTGAAGTGGTGTTCGCCGGTCCACGAGTGCAGCACCGCGCGTAGCCGGCTCAGCTCGGCCACCTCGGCCAGGACCACCTCATGGTCGATGTCGGCCGGCGGGGGCTGCAGCGGCAGGTCATGCCGCTCGGCCAGGTAGCGCTCGGGGCCAAGGTAGGGCGGGGACGGGACACGGCCAGCCGCGGTGAGCAGGTATCGGTGGGTGGCGCGGACCCCGTCGAGGACGTTCGCCGGATGATGGCGCTGGTTCCAGATACAGGTGACCGCCGCGCCGTACGGGGCGTAGGTCTCGTTGCAGAACGCCTCGTAGGCCAGGTAGGCGGCGGCGCGGTCAGCGCGCATGCCGGCGTCCACGCCGCTCGTGAGGTCGGGCTCGGCGACCACGTGCACCCGGCGACCGGCGGCGTGCTGCTCGGCCAGGTAGCGGCGGAAGCTCTCGTAGGCGAATCCGAGCCGCTGGTAGAACGCTGATGGGTCACCCCAGCGCAGTGCGCCGTCGAGTTCGCCGATGTGCTCGGCCAGCAGCGTGCGGGTCTCCTTGCCGACGACGAGCAGGATTTCGTCGTAGCGACCGGCTGAGCGGCGCAGCTCGGGTACGAGCACGGGGAGCAACTCTTCGCCCGAGTCGACGATCAGCGCCGTGTGCGCCGTACCATCACCGCGTTCCTGCTCGCACGTCATGACCGTCTCGCGGGCGGCACCAGTACTGCCGGCGCCTCACCGATGATCGTGTACGTCATGTCATGTCCTGCAGTCCCTTACACAGCTGCGAAGCAGTCCGGGCGTCACCGTGCACGCTGATGAACAATACGAGCAGTTCGCTACCCGAGCCGGACCGGCCTACACGTCGAGCCGACGGCGGCACCGCGGCAGCGCCATCGCTCCGACGTCCGGGACGGCGTCGTCGCGCTCCGGCTAAGCCTCGAACGGGTGCCACAGACGCTGCATTCTCGGCACTCCGGTCGCTCGGCGACCAGCTCGGGCTGGAGAGGAGAGCGGCTTCCGCCAGGAACGTGCGCGCAGTCCCGGGCACAAGATCTCCTTGCAGGCCAGATAGGGTGAAACGCTACAACCAGTGCCCCACGGGTCCGTCGCCAACCCGCACGTGGGCATCCCTAGTTCAACGATCCGGCTGCGCCATAATGGCTCGACCGGCAGACGCACTGCTCGGGAAACGTTAAGCCGGTAGGTGTGCCATACCGCACACCGGCCTGCAGAGGGCGACGAAGAGGTAGATGCCGTGACCGCTGACGGGCGCACTGCCGTCACGTCGCTGCCGGACCACGACGGCGTGTCACTCGGCGGGTCCGAGGCTGACGCATCGGTTGCCGGCATCGTCATCCTGCTCATCGAGGACGACCTCGGCGACGCCGTCCTGGTACGCGAGTACCTCGCTGACAGCGACCTCGACGCCCGCCTGCACCACGTCGACACTCTGCGGCAGGCCGACGAGTTCGGCGGCGAGCCGGAGTGCATCCTGCTCGATCTGCACCTACCGGATGGCCAGGGACTCGATGCCCTGCGCCACGTGCTGCAACGGTGGCCGCGCGCCGCCGTGCTGGTGCTCACCGGCCTCAACGACGCCGCGACCGGCTCGGCGGCGGTCGCCGCCGGCGCCCAGGACTACCTGGTCAAGAATCAGGTCGATGAGGCGATCCTGGCCCGCACCGTCCGCTACGCGGTGCAACGCAAACGCGTTCAGACCGCTGAACGCCGGCTGCGCGACAGCCGGCTGCAAGCTCACGAGAACACCCGCCTGCAGCGCGGCCTGCTCCCCAAACCGCTGCTGACCGACACCACGGTGACCGTAGTCAGCCGCTACCTGCCCGGCCAGCAACGCTCACTGCTCGGCGGTGACTTCTACGACGTCGTCCAGACCGCCGACGGCACCGTGCACGCCCTGATCGGCGACGTCTGCGGCAACGGACCCGACGAAGCCGCCCTGGGCGTCGGACTGCGATACGGCTGGCGCACCCTGACCCTGGCCGGACTACGCAAAGCCGACCGGATGCGACTGCTCGAACAGGTACTGGTCGCCGAACGACCGCACGACGGCATGTTCGCCACAGTCTGCACCGTCGGCATCATCCCCGGCCGCAACGAGGTCATCCTGCTCAGCGCCGGGCATCCCGCACCACTGATCATCAGCCCGGACGGCGCCTACCCCGCGCCGATCACCTACGGGCTCGGGCTCGGAATGGCACCCGGACACGGCCGGTGGCGCGAATCGCGGATCACCGTGCCCGCCGGAGCGGGACTGCTGCTGTTCACCGACGGTGTCATCGAAAGCTTCGCCGACGACGGCACCCGCCTCGGCGAAGAACGCTTCATCGAGATCGCCACCCGCCGAGCCACCATCGCAGACCCCGACGAGTACATCGACGCTCTGCTCGCCGACATTCAGCGTGCCGATGCCGGGCGCCACAGCGACGACACCGCCGTGCTCTATCTGCGCTGGCCCACGACAGGAAACGGGTGACCGAGCACTGGTTCAGGCGGCGGCCAGATGGCGGCACAGGCCAGAAACCTTGGTCAGCAGGCTGCTGTAGAACCGCAGCGGACGGTCTGCTGCTCACGCTTGTCCAGTGTCGTCTTCGTCGGCGCCAGCGCCGACCGGCTCGCGAACTCATACTCGCGATCTTCACCGCCCAGCATCTCCCCCAGGTTCGGTGTTGCCGTCGGCGCTGATCGACGTGGACTGAGGTGCTCGGGCTGTGGCGCACCTGGGCTCCTCACGGAGAGGTGCGACACGCCCGCATGATCGGCACGATCCGGCTCGGCGGGCAGAAGGTGCCGGTTGAAAGTACGTGCGGACGACATAGCTCATGAACCGGCATCGTGGCGGCCGAATCAGGCCGGCCGTTCGGCGCCGTCCTTGCGCATGCCCGTCTGTCGCCGTCAGCGCCTACCGGTCCCGACAAGTCCCTGCAGGCCAGTCGACAACGACGAGAGATGCGCGGCGGTCTGCTTGGTCTGCACGGCACTGGCCCCGGTTTCGCGGGCGACCCGGGCCGTGCCCGAGGCGGCCACGCTGACCTGCTCGACCGTTGTGCTCTGCTGCTTGGTCGACAGCTCTATCTCCCGGGTCGCGTCGTGGTGATCTCGTTCATCGCGCTGACCTGGTCACGCCCGCCGGATACCTGCAGATCAGCCGCCGACTCCAATTCCGCCGACGAGCTCCGGATGTTCCCGACCGCGGAGCCGACCTCCCGGCGAAGTTGCCGGCTGAGCCGCATCGCGATCGCCACGGCGGAGATGACCGACAGCGTGCCCAGCACGCAGACCACGACGATCGCACCGGTCGCGGTCCGGGTCGAGGCTCGACCTTCCTGCTGCACGTCATCCTGAACCTGGGCGACGAGCGCGGCGATGGCCTCTTGCAGGGCGCGCCGCGTCGGGCCGACCTGATCGGCCCTGAGCTGGGAGATGTCCTGCAAACTCGTGATCGCTGGCCGCCGCTGCACCGTCGGTCGAGCGCTGCGGCGTACGCCGACTCGGCCTCGGACACCCGATCGAGCAACTCGAGTTCGGCCGCCTCGTCGAGCAGCGTGCGCAGCTGCGTGACCCGGCCGCCGAACTGCCGACGATCCTCCGCGATCGCCGCCAGGTTGTCGGCGGTCGGATTGAGCGGATAGGCGCGGTAGTCGCCGATCCGCTGCTCGGTCAACGTGCTCAGCTGCTGGCTGGCGCCCAGCCGGCGGGTAGCCGAGGCGATCACCTCGTCCTTGCTGCTCGCCACCGCTGCCAGCGCGGACACGCCCGCCACGCCCATGAGCACGGTCAAGCCGACGGTCAATGCGAAACCGCTGATCAGTCGGGTGCTGAACGTCCTCCGGAGCCTTCTCAATGCTGCTCTCCAGCGAAATTCACCAGGCGGTGGCGCCGACCGGCTGCCCGAGGGCAGCACCCTTAGCCGATGCTTGCAGAAAGGATCGTCCGTGGCGGCCGATTCGCCCTATTTGGGACGACACCGTCCGCGCCGCGAACCACCGGCCGCGCGTTGCGGCCATTACTGCTTCTGACCGAGCAACGGCGGGTCATAGCGGCGCCGGTCCGATCAGCGGTGCCGTGACTAAAGCCCGAAGCAGGTCGGCGTGGAGTGCTGAGCGGACGAAGCGAGGGTGGAGGCGATGACGGTGCAGCTGAAGCGGTGTACTGCGCTGGCGCCGGCAGCGGCGCCATTGTCCCGGCCGGTCAGTACCACGGCGATGATCCAGTACCCGGGAGAAGCCGGGCGGCATCGCCATCTCAGGCCTGTTCATCGCCGTCTCACTAATCTCCCGCGTCAGCCGCACCACCGAGCCGCGCGTGGTCAGCATCGAGTTCGACGAGATCACCCGCCGATTCATCACCGAATCCCTCGAACTCAACGGCGCCCTCGACCTCGTCGCCCACCGCCACCAGACCGGCGACGCCGCCGAATACCAGTTCAAGGAAACGCCAACAACGCGGGCGGCAACCCGGTCCCCGGCGCCAACGACATCCTGTTCCTGGAGATCGACGTGATCGACCCCTCCGCCTTCAGCGACACTCTGGTCGTCCGCGGCATCGACGTCGACGGCAACCGCATCCTGCGCACCGAGGCCCTGGCGGCGGCGAACGCCATCGCCGCGATCGTGCCCGCCCGCCGCGACGCCACCGGCGTACGCCCGCACTGCTACATCGCCTGGGGTGGCCTCGCCGAGTCGCCCGCCGTTGGCCGCGCGACACTCATATATTCCAATACGGGAGCAGCGATGTTGTCTGGGCTGGCCGACCACACGGGCTGTAGCCGCGCTCGGCTTGAATGAGATCTGGTGCGGTGAGCTGCTGCGGTCCCGGCGACGGCAACATCGCGCTGCGGAGGACACCGTGATGGGTCGGTGTGGCTCTACCGAGCGTTCTTCAGTAACTCTTGTGGTGAAGGACATGGTGCTGTTGGTCAACGTCTTGTCTCGCTTATCGAGGCGTGCGCCGGAGGGTCGGACGGGGAACAGCGGGGATGAGGGCGATGACGATGGCCAGGAGCAGTCCAGGCAAGGTCGGCATTGAGGCAAGGGCGGGGATCGATATTGCGGCCAGCAGCGCCGCAAGCCATCGAGCCCGCGTGGCCTGGCCGGTCATACTCCGCTCGTACAGGGCGATGGTTATCAGATAGACGGCGAGGCCGCCGCTCAGAGTGATGGCGCCGAAGCCGCCGAGCGCGCGGGCGGTCTCAGCCTGGTGCATCGCCGTCGCCAGTCCGACGGCGACGAGCAGGACGGCGCTGACGATCCCGGCGTGTAGATAGGTGCCGATGGTCGCCAACGACGCCCGGCCCTCCCCTGCCCGGCTGGCTATCGCGTGTTGCGCCGCATCCGCCAGGTGCGGGAAGTAGTTCCACCACAGCGCTACGGCCAACCCCACGGCGAACATCGCGGCGGTGAGGATTTCGGCGTCGAGATGGTGAGTGCTCGCGCCGGATCCGATCGAGATGATCGACTCACCCAAGGCCAGGATGACGACCAACTGGTGGCGCTCGCTGAAGTGGGTGGCGGACGGCAACCGCCAGGCGCCCCCGCGAGAAGTAACGCGGACGGTGATTCCCTCGATCACCACCGCGGCGAGCCACAACACGAGCTGCGCCGTGCCACCGAGAAGAGCTCCGGCCAGCAGCGCTGTGGACACCGGAACGATCGTGGTGCCCATGGTCCACAAAACCTGTCGCCGTAGCCTGGTGTCCGTGCCTGCCGCGGCGAGAGTGACGGCGGTATAGACGACGGAGACCGCGATAAATCCTCCAGCGAAGGTCACCCGGCTGCTGTGATCGTGGAACGCCTCCGGGATCGCGAGGGCCAGCGCGAAGACCAGCACGATTGCGGCCAGGGTGCCGAGCCGGCCGATGCCGCGCCCGGCGTGCACCTGATTGGTCAGCCACGCGTAGGACGCCCACGACCACCACAGCACGCCGAAGACGGCAAGACCCTGCAAGATGCCGATCGGGTTGGCTTCTGCTGTCATCAGGTGGGTGACCTGAGTAAAGGCGAAGACGTACACGACGTCGAAGAACAGTTCGAGGGGTGTGGCCCGATGCTCCTCGGTGGTCGGCACCGTAGCCATGACCCGTCGCGCTGATGCTGCCTGGGCTTTCACGATGCCCGTCCCCCTTCGCGGTTGTCCTTGTCGGCACGGACGAGTGTGCGCACCCGGGAGGGCCGGAAGAAGGCCCCGGCTTCCGGGGTGCGGCATACCTGGGAAGACGCGGCCTTCCGGACCGGCTGGCGCAACACCAGGCTCAGCCCATGAAAATCTCCGAGAAGCAGGTCGCGGACTGGATCGGCGGATACCTCAAGGCCTGGAAGACCACCGACCCGGCGGACATCGCCGCTGTCTTCGCCGACGACGCCGAGTCCTACGAATGGCCGTACGAGACCGCGTGGATCGGCCTCGGCGAGATCATCCGGGGCTGGCAGTCGCGGGCGGCATGGCAGGAAGGCGGCTGGAGCTTCGACTGGAAGCTGCTCGCTGTCAATGGGGACACGTTCGTGGTCAAGGGCGTCGGCGCCTACCGGGAGCTGGGCAATTTCGACAATCTGTGGGTCGTCACCCTGGACGAGGTCGGTAAGTGCGCGGTTCTGCGCATGTGGAACAACCAGATCAACTAGTTTGTGATGGCGTACACGGACGACCTCATCGGTGCCCACACCGTCCGGGAGCTCCGTCGTGCGTTCACCACCGCCGCTCCGGGACTGCCGCTACGTGCCCTTGCTGCGACAATCCCGGAAGCAGGAACTGGAACCTTGCGCAGCCGCAGCGACGCGCTGAGACGGGCGTTGTTGGTCGACCTCCCCTGGAGGTACGCCGACCTGGCCGCTCTGGTCCGTGCGACGCATCGCTCCGCTGCGCTGTTCCGGGGGTGGATGCTGCTGCCGGTGACCATGGCTGTCGCCGCGCGGGCATGTGATGACGGTACGCCGGCGGCGTTCGACGACGCGATGGCGCTGCTCAGTGAGATTACCGGGCGGTTCACCTCAGAGTTCGCTCTGCGCCCGATGCTGGCCCACGATCTGACCCGGGCCCTGCGGATCGCCCGGGACTGGGCCGGATCGCCGGATGAGGATCTGCGCCGGCTCGCGGTGGCCGGCACCCGGCCGCATCTGCCGTGGGCGCGACGCGTACCCGCGATCCTGCTCAGCCCGTCGGTGACGGTGCCGATTCTTGACCTGTTGCATCATGACCCGACCGAGTACGTGCGCCGTCCTGTCGCCGATCATCTGGCCGATCTCGCTCGTCAGGACCCGCAGTTGGCCGTCCGGACTGCGGCCCGCTGGCTCGAGCGACCGAACGACGACCTTCGTCGTCTTGTGGAGTGGGGGCTGAGGCGCCTGGTGCGGCAGGGTCACCCGGACGCGTGCCGCCTCCTGGTCTCGTGAGTATCGGTCAGGCGTGGACCGCGCCGAGATAGGTCAGGGCCTGCTCGCTGCGGCTGCCGGGCTGGGCCGTCCCCACGTGCAGTTGCTGGCCGGGGGCCTCGCGCACATCGAAGCTCTGATAGGTCAGGTCGATGCGACCGGCCTCGGGATGATGAAAGGTCTTGTCGGTACGCGGTAGCGCGCCGACGCCCTGCCGGTCCCAGCGTTGCGTGAAATCCGGGCAGTCCGCGAGATCTTCCAGTACGGCGAGGATGTCGGGGTCGGCGGGGAACAGGCCGGCGTTGAGACGTAGCGCCTGCACCAGCGTGTCGGCCAGCGCGGTCCAGTCGTCGAAGAAGGTCCGGGCCAGCGGGTTGGTGAAGACCACCCGGACCATGCGGGGTCGTGTGCCGAACGGGGCCAGCAGAGCCGTACCGAGCGGATTCGTGGCCAGCACGTCGAAGGCCGGACCGACAATGTACGCGGCTGTCCGAGGAAATCCGTCCATCAGGTTCAGCAGCGCCGGGTGAACCAGGTCGCCGGCGGCAGTCGGTCTGAGGCCCGGATTCAGCCCCGCGAGCCGATAGAGGTGACTGCGGGAGTCCGCGTTGAATTTGAAGGCCCGCGCAATCGCGTCGAGGATCTGTGCCGAGGGATGACGCTCGCGACCCTGTTCAAGCCGGGCGTAGTAGTCGGCGCTGACGCCGGCCAGGACCGCCACCTCTTCGCGCCGTAAGCCCGGCACCCGGCGGTCTCCGCCGGCGGCCAGGCCGGTTTCGGCCGGGTCCACCTGGGCCCGGCGGGCGCGCAGGAACTGCCCGAGTGGGCTTTCGTGTGCCATGGCGCGAGCGTAGGCACGCCGACCCGCGCCTGCCAGGGTGCAGCACTCCCTGTCAGGCGCGCGGGCCAGGTGTCCGGGATTCAATACCGCGTGATCAGGCGCTGACTACGGGGTCACGCAGAATCGTCTTCAGATTGGTCTGCGGCGTGCCGCGGCCGAACGCGTCGAGATGGATCTCGTGGTGAGGTCCATTACGGTGTAGTTCGTGGCTGTCAGCAAATGTGCCCAGCCGTGCCAAGGTCTTGTCCTCGTCGGCGAACGGGCCGTGATGCATGACCTGTACGACCTTGCCCTCCGCCATCGTGAAGAGGGCCAGCCCGTGCTGCCGGGCCATCTCCAGACCGGCAATCGCGGAGGACGACGGTGGCAGCTCTGTGCCGTCAGGGACACGGACAAGAATGCGCCAGCGCAAATGCTCCAGCGGCACCGTCCAATAGAAGTCGGCGATGCCGACGTCACCGTGCTCAGGATTGAACCAGTAGATGATCTCGATGGGGCCGGCCAGGCCGAGGCCCTCGGAGGCCAGCGTCAGAGCCTCTTTCTTCGCGTAGAAGTCATCGCTACCGGGTGCGCCCTCGCCGGATAGGGACAGATAAGTCGTAGGACCGATCATGGCGATCTGCGGGTCGTCGGCGGCCACGAAATAGTCGTCTTCGGTGTTGGTCACAGCTTCCTCCGTGCCTGTCAGGCAGTCTTTCAGCGGCTCTTCGTCTTGCCTCGATCTTGCTCGGAACCTCCCGGAAGTGGCAGGGCAGGTTTGCCTAGGGGCGCCAGACCCAGGCGCATCTCATGCGGACGTCAGGTGCGACGACATCGTCACGTCGTACTCGACCGAGGCTGCGCCGCCACCGGCTCGGCCGCAGGCGCGCGGTCAGGCGCGGGCGAACGCCGCCGAGCTGACGCCGTTGATGGTGGTGTCGCCCTGCTGGAATCCGAGGCCGAAGCTGCGAATCACATTCATCGGGTATTCGAGCTGCGGCTCGGTCAGCGCGCTCAGCCGATCGATCTGGTCCTGCGCCAAGGTGACTTCTACCGAGGCGAGATTGTCGTCCAGCTGGGCGATCGTGCGTGCGCCGATGAGAGTCGACGTGATTTCCGGGCGCTGGCGCACCCAGGCCAGCGCGACAGCGGCGACGGACGTCTCATGATCGGCGGCGAGTTCCGCCAGATCGTCGAGCAGGACAAAGGTCGACTCGGTGAGTTGCGGGGCGGCGTATCCGGATCGGGAGGAACCGGGCACTGCGCGAACCGTGCGGGAGTATTTGCCGGACAGCACACCGGAGGCCAGCGGGCTCCAGGGGGTGACGCCGAGCCCGAAGGCGCGCGCGGCGCCGAACTGCTCACCTTCCGGCGTACGGGTCAGCAGGGAGTACTCGATCTGCAGCGCGGCGATGTTCTCCCAGCCACGTGTCCGGGCGATGCCGACCGCCTGTCCCACCCACCAGGCGGGGGTGTTGGACACGCCCACGGCGCGGATCTTTCCGGTCCGGACCAGGTCGTTGAGGGTCGTCAAGGTCTCTTCGATGGGGGTGTGCCGGTCCCATTGGTGCATCCAGTACAGGTCGATGTAGTCGGTGTTGAGCCGGCGCAGCGACTCGTCGAGCTGGGTGTGGATAGCCTTGCGGCCGGCGCCACCGCCGTTGGGGTCGGCCGGGTACAGCGTGCCGCCGAACTTGGTGGCGAGCACGATCCGGTCGCGGCGGCCGGGGTGCTTGTCGAAGTACCGGCCGAGGGTTTCCTCGGACTTGCCGCCGTTGTACTGGTTCGCGGTGTCGATGAAGTTGCCACCGGCGTCGAGGTAGCGGTCGAGAATTTCGAACGATTCCTCGGGAGCCGATCCCCAGCTGCCGTCGTCGAAGGTCATGGCGCCCAGCGCGAGCGGGCTGACGCGCAGGCCGGAGGTACCGAGGGTGCGATACGCGGTGAGTGACATAGATGCCAGTCTCGGCCCCGCCCCGCGCCGGGAGAAGGACACGTCTACCGGGGTGCGCGGCACCCACCCAGACCATTGCGTCCGGGGTAGCGTCCAGTGGTGAACGCGAAGCCGAGCAATGGACTGGGCGATTTCCTGCGGGCCCAGCGCGCCCGGGTCTCGCCGCGGGAGGTGGGTCTGAGCACCGGTGGCGACCGCCGGGTTTCCGGGCTGCGACGCGAGGAGGTCGCCGTCCTGGCCGGGGTCAGCGCTGATTACTACACCCGCCTGGAGCAGGGCCGAGAGCGTACGCCGTCGGCGCAGGTGGTCGACGCGTTGTGTACCGCGTTCCGGCTGGGCCCGGATGCCCGGGACCACGCCTTCCGGCTCGCGAAGCTGTCGCCGACCGCACCGGGCACGGTCGAGGAGGTCAGTCCCGAGCTACTGCACATGATCGACGGCTTCCCGCATGCCGCGGCCTACGTGACCAATCCGGCGCTGCGGGTGCTGGCCACCAACCCGGCAGCAGCCGCGCTGATAGCCCCGATCCGGCAGCCGCGCGGGATCCTCGCCACGATTTTCCTCAGCGACGTCGCGCGCGATTACTACGTGAACTGGGACCTCGTCGCCCGTACCTCGGTCGACGCCTTACGGCATTCGGCGGGTTTCGTTCCGCCGCACCCTGAAGTGCCGGAACTCGTGGAGCGGCTGCACCACGACAGCGCCGACTTTCGCCAGATGTGGGACGAGCAGAACGTATCCGGCCTGGCCCTGACGCGCTTGGCGATCCGGCACCCCGATGTCGGCCCGATGGACCTGATCTACCAAGCCTTCGACGTGCGCAGCGCCCCTGGTCAGCAGCTCACTGTCGTCACGGCCGAGCCAGGTTCTCCCAGCGCCGATGCGATGGCTCTGCTGGCGACCCTGGATGTCGCCAGACACAGCAACGCCTGAGGCGTCAGGCGTCGTGGCCGATGGCCGCCTCAAGATTCTTCTCGATCGTGGACATGGTGTGCACGAAGGCGTGGTCGATGTCGACGTCGAGTTTGTCTGCCAGCACAAACGTCCACCAGAGCGACTCAGCCAGCTTGTGCTCGAGCTCGGCGGTGACGTCGCCGTCGATGGGCCAGGTGCCGTCGTGGGCCAGGAGCAGCCGACCGATGTGCCCGACGTCGTTCGAGAAACCGATCATCAGCTCGTGCAGGGACCAGGTCTTGCCGTTGACGCGCTTCTCAATCGTCTCGTAGAGGGCCCGGACGGCCAGAGCACGCTCGCTGGCGTCACTCAGAATCGGGGTCTGCTTCATGGCAGTGCTTCTTTCTCGTTGGGCGGCCTGCCCGGACGCAGCAGGCCGCGGTGGATGACGTCGAGCATTTCCTCTTTCTCGGCGTCGTTCAGGTGGGAGGCTTCCGCGGTGGCGTGTACCGCGGAGGTGAGGCGTGCAAGCAATGCGGGGTGTACGCCGTCGGCGAGGACCCCGGCGTGGGCGGCCTTGGTCAGAACAGCGTCGCTGGCGTCAGTGAGGGCCAGGCAGGCGCTGTGCAGCGGCGAAGCCTCGTCATTCAACGCGGTGAGCAGAGCGGCGGAGACGCCATGGTAGACGGCTGTGTGGGCGGTCATGGCCGACAACCACACGCGCAGGCTCTCCGCTGGATCGCGGCGCGCGGCCGCGGTTTTCGCGCCGGCGGCGCGCACCTGGTCCTCCCATCCCGCCAAGACCTCGCGTAGGAGATCTTCCCGGGTAGGGAAGTTGCGATAGAACGTGGCCGGGCCAACGCCCGCTGCTCGGGTGATGTCGTCGAGGGAGACGGTTGCGCCGCGCTCGGTGAAGAGCGCCCGGGCGGCGTCGACAATGGCGTCCCTGTTGCGCTGAGCGTCAGCGCGGAGCCGCCGCTGGGCGCCGGCTGCCGGGTGGTGGATCACACCGCCCTCTCTTTCTGGCATAAACGGAGTGCTATTTCGGATCGTACGCCGTGGTCCCTGCCGTTTCATCGCACCGCGTAGGTGCATTGCACCCAGGAAATTGCACCCTTCCAGCGCCCGTCGCCGCTCTGTACGAATTGCCAAGTGGAGAAAAGCTCCGCTTGAGCGAGATCGGACCATGAGCATGGACGTACTTGTACTCCCGCGACTCGGCCGCCGATTCACGCCATGCGTGCCGGTGATGCTGCGATGAATGGGACGACCACACGCCCCGCCACCACGGCCGCTAGGTGGGTCGGCCTTGCGATCGGCGCAGTGCTGACCATGCAGCTGATGCTCCAACTCGACGCACAGGTCGTGACGGTCGCACTGCCCCGGCTGCAAACGGAACTCGGGTTCTCGGTCACGTCGCTGTCGTGGGTGCCGAACGCGTACGCCCTCGCCTTCGGTGGCCTGCTGTTGTTGGGTGGTCGCCTCGGCGACGTGCTGGGCCGGGTCCGCGTCTTCACCCTCGGTACGGCGATCTTCGCTCTCGCCTCGGTGCTGGCCGGCGTGGCCCAAGAGCCGACCACGATGATTGTGGCCCGGGTGCTGCAGGGCGTCGGTTCGGCCGTCGCCGCCCCGAGCATCCTCGCCCTGGTGGTGTCGCTGGCCCGTACGCAGCGGGAACGGACCCGGG
Source organism: Paractinoplanes hotanensis (assembly GCF_023717965.1). NCBI lineage: Bacteria > Bacillati > Actinomycetota > Actinomycetes > Micromonosporales > Micromonosporaceae > Paractinoplanes > Paractinoplanes hotanensis. The sequence goes on from NZ_JAMQOL010000072.1 coordinate 21,160, forward strand.
GGCTCACGCTGTTCACCGCCGCCTCCGCGGTCGGCTCGTCAGTCGGATTGATCCTGGGTGGCCTGCTCACCACCCTCGCCTCGTGGCGTTGGGGCCTGCTCATCAACCTGCCGATCGGCCTGTTCGTGGTGCTGGTGGTACGCCGCGTTGTTCCCGAGATCGACCGCCACCGCGGCAGCATCGATGTGCCCGGCGCAGTGACCGTCACCGGAGGGTCGGTGGCATTGATCTTCGGCCTCCTCCGGGCCGCGGAAATCTCGTGGACCGATCCGGTCACCGTGATCGCCTTCGCGGTCGCCGCCGTTCTGCTCACGGCATGCGTCTTCGTCGAGCGCCGGGCCGTTCACCCGCTGATCGACGCCGCACTGCTGCGCAATCGGGCCAGAACCGGCGCACTGACGGTGATGGGGGCCACCGTCGGCGCACATTTCGCCATGATCTACCTGGTCGTGCAGTACGACCAACGCGGTCTGGAATTCGACCCCCTGCAGGCCGGGCTCGCGTTCCTGCCCCTGACGGTCACAGTGCTGGTGCTGAGCCAGATCGTCCCGCCCTTGCTCAGCCGTGTCGGCGCGCAGGCCCTGACGGTAGCCGGCACGCTGCTGGTCACCCTCAGCTTCGTCGGCTTCGCGATGCTGGACGCCGGGAGCAGCTACCTGACCGGTGTTCTGCCGGCACTTCTGGTCCACAGCGTCGGGGTGGCATTCGTCTTCAACGCCACCACCGTCGAGGTGATGTCCGGGCTCGAAAACACCGACACCGGCGCCATGTCGGGTCTGCTGCAGACCGGACAACAGCTCGGCGGGTCCTTCGGCATCGCGGTCGCGGTCGCGACCATCGCGGCAACCGGTGGTCGCAGTGGCGAAACCGAAGAGTTCATCGACGCCCTACCGGCCGGCTTCCAGGCAGCCGGTGTCGTCGCACTGCTGGCTGCCCTGGTGGCGGCGTTCACGATGCGCACCCCGAAAAGGCGGTCACCGGCTACACCGTCCACCACCTGATTCATCGCCGCCGTAACGACAGAACTGTCAGGAGAGATCCGTGAACACCACCGTTTCGGCAGTGAACGCCCTGGGCCAGAAGGCGCCGTTGAGCCCCAGCTACGACACCGCGACCCGCGACGACGAGGCCTTCGCGAAAAACTTCGAACACCGCTTCACCACGATCGACGGACTGCAGATGCACTACGTCGCCGGCGGCGATGGCCCGCAGCCGATCGTGCTGCTGCACGGCTTCGGCGAGACCTGGTACGGCTACCTGCCCATCATGGCGGACCTGCTGCCCGGACACACCGTGATCGCCGTCGATCTGCCCGGCTTGGGCGACACCACCGGCGAACTACCGTCGCACGACAAGGCAACTCTTGCCCGGTACGTCCACCGGCTGCTGGACACGCTCGGCTTCACCCACGGCGTGCAGTTGGTTTCGCATGACGCTGGCGGCGGCATCGCCTTCGCCCTCGTCGAGCAGTGGCAGGAGCAGTTCTCCGGCCTGCTTGTGATGGACTTCCCGGTCACCGGCGGATCCCTCACCTACGACCAGGTCAAGCCACTGTCGTACCACTTCTCCTTCCACGCCGAGGAGCCCCTGTTCGAAGACCCGGTCCGAGGCCGCGAACGCCTGTATCTGGAAGTCGTCCTACCAGGCGATGTCCCCCCAGGCCGACCGGCCAATGTCGCCGGACGTCGTGACGGAATACGTCCGGGCCTACTCGCGGCCCGACGCTTTCCACAACGGCTCCCGCTTCTACCAGGCGTGGCCGCGAGACGTGCAGGACAACCGGCGGTTCATGGCCGAACCTCTCACCATTCCGGTGCACATTATCGCCCAAAAGCCGCTGCTCGAGGCGTTCCTGGCCGCGATCCGAGGCGCTGCACCCGACGCCACCAGCGAGGCTCTGAACACCGGGCACTGGATGTTGCACGAGGCACCCGACCAGGTACTCGCGGCGATCAACAAGTTCTTCGGCTACCCCCGCTAGAAAGAAGCACAGCCATGGCATCCGTACTCATCACCGGCACCTCCAGCGGCATCGGCCGGGCCACCGCCATTGAGCTCACCCGGCGCGGCCACCGCGTCATCGCCACCGCCCGCAACCCGCGCACCCTCGACGACCTCGACGTCGCCACCCGACTCGCCCTCGACGTCACCGACCAGGCGTCGGTGGACGCCGCGGTCGCCGCAGCAGGCGACGTGGACGTTCTCATCGCCAACTCCGCCCAGTACTTCCGAGCCGCGGTGGAGGAGACACCCCTGGACGAATTGCAAAACCTGATCGCCGTGAACACCATCGGAGCGATCCGGGCGACCCAGGCCGTGCTACCCCAGATGCGCCGGCGCGGCCACGGGCGTGTCCTGTTCCTCTCCAGCATCAACGGCCGCATGGCCTTCCCACTGGACGGCGCCTACTCCGCCACCAAGTTCGCCCTCGAAGCCCTCGCCGAGTCCCTGGCCCAAGAGACCGCCGCCCACGGCATCTCAGTCAGCCTGCTCCAACCAGGCCCGGTCGCCACCGGTTCCCTCGACAACGCCCGCGAACTGCGCGGCACCGAGGACGCATACGCCGAACTACACGCCCAAACCAGCTTCCCCGGCATGATCCCCACCGAAGAAGCAGCCGCCTTGATCGCCGACGCGGTCGAGGCCGACGATCTTCCGCTGCGCATCCCCGTCGGGGAGTTCGCCGGGCAACTGCTCGCTGCCCGCAAAGCCGCTCCCGACGAGCGTTCCTTCAGCGTCTGACCCGCAACCGCGGGCCGGCTCCAGCACTTCCACCCCAACGAAAGCGAGGCTGTCATGGCACCCGCGACACCCGTGGTCTTCATCCACGGTCTCTGGATCCACTCCTCCTCCTGGCAACCGTGGCAGGAACTCTTCGCCGCCAACGGCTACCTGCCCTCAGCTCCCGGATGGCCCGGTGACAGCGACTCGGTCGCCTCCACCCGGGCACACTCCGACGCCGTCGCCGGGATCGGCATCGACGACATCACCAGCAGCTACCGGGAACACATCCGTACCCTGCCGGCCAAGCCCATCGTCATCGGCCACTCCTTCGGCGGGCTGATCGCCCAGAAGCTGCTCGACTCCGGCCACGCTGCAGCGGCTGTCGCGATTGACCCCGGCCAGATCAAAGGCGTCAAACCCGTACCCCTGAGTCAGATCCGCTCCGCACTGCCGGTCCTCAGCAGGCCGGCCAACAAGAAAAAGGCCGTGGCGCTGACCGAGAAGCAGTTTGCCTACGGCTTCGGCAACCAGCTCAGCCGCACTGAATCCGATGCGCTGTACCGGCGGGTGACCATCCCCGGTCCCGGGCGGGTGCTCTTCGAAGGAACATCGGCGAACTTCACCAAGAACTCTCCCGCCGCCGTCGATGTGCGCAACAACGAACGCGGCCCGTTGCTGCTCATCGCCGGCACGAACGACCACACAGTGCCAGAAGTTGTGGTTCGCGCCGCCCACAAGCTCTACCAGCACTCCCACGCCGTCACCGATCTCGCAGTGCTACCGGGCAAGGGTCACTCGCTGGTGTTCGACAGCGGCTGGCGCGAAGTCGCCGACCGGACCCTTGCCTGGCTCCGCAGCCAGAACCTCTGACCACCCATCAGCTCGTAAGGAAGACATCATGAAACGCACCCTGCGTACCGGCATCATTGCCATGGCCCTCGGCACTGCCGCCCTACTCACCGGCAGCGGCGCCGCCTCAGCGTCCCAGGTCGCCACACACCAGGCCCAGACGGCGGCAAACCACACCGTCAAGCCGACCATCGTCACCGTGCACGGTGCATGGACCGACGCGAGCTCGTTCGCCACGGTCACCGGCATCCTGCTCAAAGACGGTTATCAGGTCCTCGACTTCGCCAACCCGCTGCGCTCCCTCAGCGGCGACTCCGCCTACCTCGCCTCCTTCCTACAGACACGGACGAGCGGGCCGGTCATTCTCGTCGGACACTCCTACGGTGGCGCTATCGTCGGCGAGGCGGCCCTGAGCGACCCGGACGTCCGTGGCCTGGTCTACGTGGACGCCTTCGTACCGGACCAGGGCGAAAGCCTGCTCCAGCTACTCAACAGCGCTGGCCCGGTGGACCCCGCCCAGTTGTTCGACATGGCACCGTACCCGCAGGCACCCGAGGGTGACGTCGACCTGTACCTCAAACGCGACGCCTTCGGCGTGGCCTTCGCCAACGGTTTGCCCAAGGCACAGCAGGCAAAGCTCTACGCCCAGCAACGACCCATCACCTTCAGCGCCGTCAATGAGCCGGCCTCCGCCGACCCCGCCTGGAAACAGCTCCCTAGCTGGTACGTCGCTGGCACCCAGGACGCCAGCATCCCTCTCAGCCTGCAACTGAGCATGGCCAAGCGTGCTGGCTCGTCCGTGACCAAGGTGAACACCGGTCACCTCGCCATGCTGGCCGCGCCGCAGACGGTGGCACAGGTCATCGAGAAGGCAGACCGCACAACAAGGTGAACCCAAGAGTCCGTCCCGGGCTGACGACCGAGACCAGCACCAGCCGGCATGGCGATGCCGACACCGTCATCGCCATGCCGGTCACCGAACCCGCCGAAAGAAGACTGCTCCACTGTGGCGACGTCCTCCACGTCCCGGCCCAACAATCAGGCACGGGCATAGCGTATTCACCGATCGGTGAGCAAGCTGGCCAACGCGGCGGCTCACCTCTGCGCCGTCGTACACCCAGCCGGCCTGCCACCATCCCAGCATCGCCGAAGACGTGCGCGACAGCGCCCCGGCCCTGTGACAGCCGTCCGGGGAAACGTCATAGACCCCTCCGGGGAACCCCCAACCGAGTGCCGTATCAGTACTAATAGGTTACGGGGCTTTCGGCGAGAGATGCCTTCACGAGACCTGAGTCAGTGCAAGCCACCCGGTTGCGCCCGGCGTTCTTAGCAGCGTAGAGGGCCCGGTCGGCGAAGATGATCAGAGATGTGGGGTCAGCGTCGCGTGCCGGCATGGGCGCCACGCCGATCGACACGGTGACGTGGTACAGACTGGACTTGGTCACCGCGATGGGCGCCGCCGCGACGCCTTGACGCACGCGTTCGGCGATTTCCTGCGCCTGCGTAATGTCGGCGCCGGGCAGCAGGATGGCGAACTCCTCGCCGCCGTAGCGGGAGACGATGTCGCCGGGTCGCACGAAGCGGCTGAGCCGGTGTGCTACCTCGACGAGGACGCGGTCGCCACCGTCGTGGCCGAAGGTGTCGTTGACCTTTTTGAAGTGGTCGATGTCGAGCAGCAAAAGGCTCATCGGGTTCCCGGACCGGACTGCGCGGATGGTCTCGTTGAGCAGGGCCTGGTCGAAGAAGCGCCGGCTGCGCAGGCCGGTCAGCCCATCAGTTATCGCGGCGTGGCGCTGGGCGCTTACCAGCCCAGCCATCCGGGCGATGACCAGCCAGAACAGTACGTTGCAGATAGTCGCGGCTATCAAAATATGCGGCTCACGGTCCCGCATGAGCTGCACGATGAGGCTGGTAGGCGCGATACTCGCGGCGGCCGCGAGCAGCGCGAGCCGGCTCATGGTGGCGTCCGGGCTTCGGGTGGAGGAACGTTCGGCCATCTTCGGCAGTGCCGGGTGCAGCACGCCGGCAGCGAGCAGAAAGCCCGAGGCCATCCAGATCGCGTCGAGCAAATTGCCCGCCTCGTAGGTGCCATTGAGCGACTGGATGCTGTAGGTGGTGTCGGCGAAGAGCACGAGAGCCAAGTACCCGCCGAAGAACGCCAGCGGAACAGGCCGGGGCCCGGCGCCGAGCAGCAGCCGGGCACCCACAGCAATCAGCATTAGGTCGCCGATCGGATAAGCGACCGAGACCAGGTTGGCGATGTTGTTCGCGGTGACGTCGATACTTGGCGTAATCACGAACTCATAGGTCAGATAGCCAGCGGAGACTGCCACGATTGCGGCGTCGATGGTGCTGGCACCGTCCCACTCGGGGGTGCGCTTGCGTACCAGGGCCAGCATGGCCGCCGCCATCAGCGGATAAGCAGCAACATAGCCGATGTCGGCGACGCTGGGATAAGCCACCGTGCCGTTGACGAGCGCGAGGAAATAGAAGACGACGTCCGCAGCGCCGCTGAGGAACGCCGAAGCGCTGATCAGCAGGAGGACCGTGCTCAGACTCCGGTGGCGGCGCGCCGCAACCAGGCAGCAGACGGCGAGCATGACGTTGGCGCTGACGTATACGGCGACCTGCAGCCCAGCCACTGAGTCACCGACCTGCAGCAGCGCGTAGTAGACGCCGACGACCATAGGCAGGGCGGCAAGGCACACCTGCCAAGGCTGCCGGCGCCGGTACGCTGCGACAGACACTGTTCGACTCATGGTCCCAACATGCCGCCGTCCCGGTGCGAAACGGTGGTTTCCCGGGTGCGATCCGGTTGCGACGGGCACCCGCGCGGGATGCGCAAACTGCCCTCCATCGAAGCAGAAAGCTCACCTTACGCAGGCGACGATGATGCCCCGCGGCGATCCAGCCGCCGGCGACCTGCCATGCGGGTCTGGGCAAAGCTGCCATCGGGTCAGGCCAGACATCCGGCTATAGCATCGCGGCGACAACCAGGGGTAGGTACGCAGCCATCGGCTTGCCATAGGTGACTCTCCACCAAACCCGGGGCTTGACAGTCCGACATCCTCGCTCTTGGTTGACGGGTGGTGTGCAACCTTGGTCGCTGGGTACCTGCCTGCAGGAAGCTCGCGGATCCGATGACCGAGAAACGGGTCACCGAGGAGCTGCGTGGCAGCGGTGAAGCAGTCCACGTCCGCAGTGACGACCCGACGGGCCTTCCCCCTTGATCTTGGACACTTGAACCTTGGATCGTGAGGTCCGGGTAGATCAGGAGTCCTGGAACAGCATGGCGAACAAGCACTATCCCGCACAGTTCAAGGCCGACGCGGTGGCGTTGTACCGGTCTCGGCCGGGCAGCACGATCGCGGTGATCGCCGACGATCTCGGCGTCAACCGGGAGACGCTGCGGAGCTGGGTCCGTGCCGATGACCAGCGCCGTGACGGCGGGTCCGGGCGGGGGCCCGCGGCAGCGGCGGTGAAGCCGGAGCCGGGTTCGGTGGAGGCGGAGAACGCCGAGCTGCGCCGGCGGGTCCGGGAGCTGGAGGAGGAGCGCGACATTTTGCGGAAGGCGGCCCGGTATTTCGCCGGGGGGAGACGCGCTGGTGAACCGCTTCCAGTTCGTCGCCGACCACCATGAGCGCTACGGCGTGAAGCGGTTGTGTCAGATCCTGGGCGTGGCCCGGTCGAGCTACTACTACTGGACGTCCACGGCCGAGGCGCGGGCGGCCCGGCAGGCTGCCGACACCGTCCTGGCCCGGCAAATCTGCAAGATCCATGCGGCCGACAACACCTACGGGGCGCCGCGGATCACCGCCGAGCTGCGCGAGCGCGGCACCGCGGTCAACCACAAGCGCGTCGAGCGGGTGATGCGCGGCATTGGTGTGCAGGGGCTGCGGCTGCGCCGCCGTACCCGCACCACGATCCCGGATCCGGCCGCGGTCAAGGCCCCGGACCTGATCGGCCGTGACTTCACCGCCTCCGCGGTCAACCAGCGCTACGTCGGCGACATCACCTACCTACCGGTCGGTGAGCGCGGGTTCCTCTACCTGGCCACCGTCATCGACCTGCACTCACGCCGCCTCGCGGGCTGGGCGATCGCCGACCACATGCGCACCGACCTGATCATCGATGCCCTCACCGCCGCCCGGCGCACCCGGGGCAGCCTGGCCGGCGCGATCTTCCACAGCGATCACGGAGCGCAGTACACATCGAAGGCCTTCGCCGCCGCTTGCGCGGCGGCCGGGGTGCGGCAGTCGATGAGCAAGGTCGGCAGCTCGGCCGACAACGCCCTGGCCGAGTCGTTCAACGCGACCTTCAAACGCGAGACCCTGCAAGGCCGCCGCGCGTTCACCGACGAACGCGACGCCCGGCTCACCAGCTTCCGCTGGCTGCACCGCTACAACACCGTCCGCCGCCACTCCCGGCTCGGACAGCAGTCCCCGATCACCTACGAGCGGATCCAAGAAAGATCAGCTACCATCACACAAGCCGCATAAACCCCGTGTCCAAGTTCCGGGGGTAAGGCCCGACCTGACCGGAGTCATGCCGTTGGCGGGGCGATGGATCGGGGAGCGGTTGATGTCGCTCTGGTGGTCGAACACGATTAGCGGCCGGCCAAGAGTGTCACCAGCGAAGAGCTCGAGGCCACCGCGACTGCCTTCCGGCAGGCGCCTGACGCGCTTCCGGGGAGAGGCAGGACGCGGTCGGCGCCACCGCGATCCTCACCGATCCCGACGGGCACGGGCATCACGTGGCGATGGTCCGCTACAACTACTGGCACCCTGGTGAGATCGTCTGCCAGTCCGGCTGCTGGAGCACCGCGTAGACGTCAGCGGCGGCGTGTGGGCTGCGCTCCGTGGCTGCCGCGAACTTCAACATCGTCACCCCCGACGACGAGAGCGGCGTCAATTACACCGTCATCGGGGCGGTGCGCACCGAGCGGGCGACTCCCAACCGCCATCGCGGTTCGCGGGGGCGACAGTGGCGGGCCGGTCTACACGCCAGGACGGGTCCACCGCGACCACCACGGGGATCGTGTCGGCAGGTAGCGAAAACGTCATGTACTTCCACGACCGGCCGATGTTCTTCGAGTGTGGGACCTGTCCTCGTACAACTCCCGATCCCAGCAGACGCCCCCGAGCGACGGCTGACGCATCCCGGCCGGCTTACGGCCGGGTGCGTCGTTGCGTGTCGGCTTATCTATCGCGGCCAGAAGGTGCCGACCGGCACCTGCACCCCGGCCTGTGCCTTGACCACGTCGGGCTCGATCCCGGTTACCTGCCGGCACGATACGGCGACGATCAGGGGCGACTCGACCCGCAGCTGGCCGAACTTGAGTTTCTGCTGGACCCAACGACGACGATCACTTCGACGAGCAGTTCCAGGAGCGGACGCTCGCATGGCGGGACCGCATCAGAGGGGTGCACTGGGACGCGGAATTTCTGCATAGCGCGACCCGCTGCGCCGCGGTGGGTGCCGGAGCCGCGGCGCAAACTTGATACGCCCAGGTGCGGGAGAAACTGGCGGCTTTTCGCCGACGATCAGCAAGAAGTGGCTCGACGACGATTTCGCCCGGCGGGGTGAGCATAGGGCAACCGACCGCCGGATCAACCGCTCCGTCGAAGCGAAGGGGGAACTCACTGGCGGCCCCCGTCGATCCGGCGGTGGAGAAGGGCTTGTCTCAGGCTCTGGTCATGGCCCTATCGGCTGGCGTAACCGCGCGAACTGGAGTTTGGTAATCGCTGTCCGCGTTCCGGCGAGCATCATCAAACGATAGGTACCAACGCGGCGAGAGTCACTCGTGCCTGACGCCGCATCAGGACCGGCACGTAGTCGCGGACCGGCGCGCCGTGCAGCCGGGTGTGTGCTTGGTGGACATGTTCAGTGATGACCGACTCCGCGACGTTCGGGAAGATCTTCGTCAGGTCATGGACCGTTTCGGCGAGAGCTTCACTCTCGCCGGTCGTCTCGTCGCTCATGCTTTGAGGTAAGCACCCCGGACCGGCTGCGGTCTACGTCCGCCCGGATGAACAACTCCCGCTTCAGGGCACGGGCCCGACCGGTAGGCGGGTCAGGCCGCCCACCCGGCCATGACAGCCGATATCAACCCACGGCCCGATACACCGGTTGCGCCGGATTGCGCGCTACGGCACCAGCAGCCGGCAGGTCCTGGAAGATCATGACGCGATGCACGTCGCAGGCGGTATCGGAGGCCGCCGACAACGTCGCGATAGCGGACGAGTCCAACGCGGTCACTTCCCACAAGTCGACCAGAGCCGTGCGGCCGGAGCCGATGCCCGGTTCGGCGCGGCCAGGGTCCGGTCTCGGGCGGCCGTCGAGTCCTCATAGGTGGACCTACGCCAAGACCGAGGCTATGGCGAAAGTGCGGTCAAAACTCGCGGAGATTGATCAACCAACGAACCAATCAATGGAGCCAAAGTCACGAGCCGCTGGTATCGATAGTCGCGAGCAGAGCCCAGCCCCCTTCGCGACCCGGGTTGGACACCTCGTTACCCGCCGCAATGCACAGCACGCCCACTCGAAGGCAGCATCGGGCACGGGCCCAGGCCCGACTCTGAGTAACTATCGTCTCGGGCCGGGGTCCACCCGGCTGCAGACCCTGCTCCCGATCGGCTACCAAGTGCTAGAGGCGTCGACGTCGACGTCGACAAACGTTGCTCGACCCGACGTCCGGCCGCACGCAGCAGCGGCGCTCGGCGTGAGTGGGCCTGTGCGTTGGGTGAGTCGGGGCCGTGTCGCCGCAGCATGTCGTCGAGGCACCGTTCGATCGTCATCGTTCGGCCGTGGGGTCCAACAGTCTGATCAGCGTAGGTCAGGGCATCGGCTACGGCCGTGTCTTCTCGTGTGAAGCCGGCGAGGCGGTCGGCCAGACCGCGGACCGACGCGACACACAATGCCTCGGAGTGGTGGGCTACCAGGGAAGCGATACGATTCGGCCAGCGCCGATGTCGTAGGTAAAGCCCGCCGTCGAGGGGGTGGAATCCGGTGTCGCGGACGTCTTCGGCGTAGCCGATGTCGTGCAGCCACGCCGCCGCGATCAAGGTCGCCGCGTCGGCTGGGTTGGAAACGGTGCCCGTGAGCTGTTCGGCACGCTGCGCAACTCCGGCGCTGTGCTGCCACCTTTCCGGCAGGTTGCGGAGAAGGGTGTGAGCCAGGTCCTGGGCTTTGAGCACCAGAATCGGAGCATCGACAACGGTGGCCATCTCCGTACGATAACCACCTTTCGGTCGGATATGACGTTAACGGGAGATGACCATAGGGCAACGCTGGAGTATTCGGCCGGTCAGTAGTCGAAGAAGCCGGAGCCGGTCTTGCGGCCGAGATTGCCGGCCTCGACGAGGTCGGTGAGCAGCTTCGGCGGGGCGTACACCGGCTCGGCGAATTCGGCGTGCAATGCTGCGGCGACCGACGCGATGGTATCGAGCCCGATCATGTCGGCGAGCTCCAGCGGGCCGAGCGGGTGGGAGCAGCCGAGCTTCATGCCCCGGTCCACGTCGTCGGCGGTGGCGTGGCCGGACTCGACCATGCGGACGGCCGCGATGAGGTAGGGCACGAGCAGCGCGTTGACGACGAAGCCGCAGCGGTCGGTCGAGTGGATCACCTGCTTGCCCAGGGCGTCGGCGGCGAACCGCTCGGCCTTTGCGGTCACTGTTGCCGACGTACGGTCGCAGGGCACGACTTCGACGAGCGGGAGAATCTGGGCGGGGTTGAAGAAGTGCATGCCGACCACCCGCTCGGGGCGCTCGGTGACGTCGGCCAGGGTGCCGATCCGCAGCGACGACGTGTTCGACGCGAGCACGGCCTCGGGGTCGGTGACCGCGGCGTCGAGCTCGGTGAATGCACGCTTCTTGAGCTTCTCGTCTTCGGGGAGCGACTCGATCACGATCTGGCGGTCGGCCAGCTCGGAGAAGCCGGCGGTAAAGGTGATGCGGCTGCACGCCTCGGAGCGGGCCTCGGGGGTGAGGCGGCCGCGGGCCACGGCTCGGTCGAGTGAGCGGACGATGCGTTCGCGGCCCGCATCGGCCGAGGCGGGCGAGGAGACCTTGACACGCACGTCGAGTCCGGCGCGGGCGCAGAGCTCGGCGATGCCGGCGCCCATCGTGCCGCAGCCGACCACGCCGACCCGGTCGGTCATCGGGTGCCGGTCCAGCGCAGCAGGGCCGCCCCCAGGCTCATGCCGCCACCGAAAGCGCACAGCAGCACCAGGTCGTCCTGGGCCAGATGGCCTTTCGTATTGGCGTCGTCGAGGGCCAAGGCCGCTGAGGCGCTGCCGGTGTTGCCGTAGCGCTCGAGTGTCCGATGGGTGTGGGCGTGATCCAGGCCGGACAGCGTGACCAGCTCGCTGAGCATCACTCCGTTGGCCTGATGGGGCACGAAGTGGTCGACATCGGCCAGGATGTGGCCGGTGCGCTCGACGAGCTTGCTGACGGCGCCGGGCACGTTGGCCATGACGAAGTCGCGGACGCCGCGGCCGTCCATCCGGAAGAGGTGGCCGCCGTCGTCGACGGTGTCGTGTGTGGTGGGCACGCGACTGCCGCCCGCCTCGACGCGAATCAGGCTCCGCGCGTGGCCGTGGCTGGACAGCTCGACATCGAGGAAGCCGCCGGTGTCGACCCCACCCACGACGGCCGCGCCCGCACCGTCCCCGAGCAGCACGACCGTCTTGCGGTCGTGAACGTCGAGGATGCGCGAGTACACGTCGGCGGCGATGACCAGTGCGTGCGTGCCGGGGTCCTGGGCGACCAGCGCCCGGGCCAGGGCGAGGGCGTAGACGTAGCCGCTGCACACCACGTTGACGTCGAAGCAGGCCGCGCCGTCCGCGTCGAGCAGGCTCTGCACGACGTACGAGGTGGGCGGTTGCGGCGAGTCCGGAGTCGATGTGGAGACGATGAGGTAGCGGATGTCGGCGGCGGTGAGCCCGGCCCGCTCGAGGGCCTGCCGTCCCGCGTGGGCGGCCAGGTCGGAGGTGGCTTCGTCGGGCGCGGCGTAGCGGCGGGTGACGATCTGGGTTTTGCGCTCGATCCATTCGGGGGTGACCCCGGCCGGGCCGGCAACATCCTCACCGGCGACGATCTGCTTCGGCACGTACGCGCCCGTAGAAAGGATGCCGATGCCCGTCATGCCGGCACCCGCGCGGTCGTCGCGTAGCGGCGCCACGACGTGAGCCGATCCTCGCCGATCCGGGCACGGGTTCCGGGGTCGGTGACGCCCAGGCCCTCGGAAGGGGCGAGGCACAGCACGCCGACTTTGCCGATGTGCGCGTTGCGCTGCACCAGGCGCAGCGCCTCGCCGGTCTCATCGAGGGGGCTGACGTCGGTGAGGACGGGCACCAGGCCGCCCTGCTTGAACAGCCGCGCGGTCTCCCACTGCTCCTGCAGGTTGGCGATGTGGCTGCCGATGACCCGCTTGAGGTTCATCCAGAGGTAGCGGTTGTCGTACTCGTGCTGGTATCCGGTGCTCGACCCGCAGGTCACCACCACGCCGCCGCGGCGCACGACGTGCACCGAGGTGCCGAAGGTCGACCGGCCGACGTAGTCGAACGCGATGTGCGGGTCCTCGCCCAGTTCGGCCCGGATGAGGCGGCCCAGCCTCTTGCCGTACTCGGCCGCCTGGGAAGTTGCGGCGCCGTCGCCGCCCAGGCCGATCTCGCGCCGGTCGATGACGACGTCGCAGCCCTGCTCGCGCAGGATGTCGGCCTTGTAGTCCGAGCTGACCACGCCGACCGCGACGCCGCCGCCGTTCTTGACCATCTGGACGGCGTAGCCGCCGAGGCCGCCGGTCGCGCCCCAGATCAGCACGATGTCGCCCTGCTTGATCCGAGCGCCGCGCTCGCTGACGAGCATGCGGTAGGCGGTGCCGGCGCACAGCGTGATCGACGCCGCTTCCTCCCAGGTGAGGTGGCCGGGCTTGGGGACCAGTTGGCTGGCACGGACGACGGTGTAGTGGGCCAGCCCGCCGAAGTTCGTCTCGTAGCCCCAGGCGCGTCCCTCGGGGCCCATCATGGCGTCGGCGTGCGCGGCTGGATCCTGGTCGTCGACGTAGGCGGGGCTCACCATCACGTGGTCGCCGGCGTTCCAGTGCCGGACGCCGTCGCCCACCTTGACCACCACTCCGGCCGCGTCCGAGCCGACCACCTGAAAGGGCAAGTCGTGGCGGGCGGCGTACCCGCCCTGGCGCCCCCACCGGGTCAGTGTCGTGAAGGTGGAGATCGGCTCGAACATCGCCGACCACACGGTGTTGTAGTTGATGGAGCTGGCCATCACGGCCACGACGACCTCGTCGGGCGCCAGCCGCGGCATCGGCACCGGTCCGACGTGCAGGGTCCGGCGTACGTCCTTGTCCTGAACGCCCGCGAACGTGCCGGCGTCGGACGCCCGCAGGTGCGCCGCGAGGAACTGCTCGGGAAGCGGGAGCCGGGTGAGCTCCTCCGGTGCGGCGCCTGAGAGCACCGCTTCGGCCAAGGGATCCATGAAGTCCTCGCGATCGAGTGAGCGGGTCATCCGATCGTGAGCGGCCCGGGCGGTTACTCCCACCCCTGGCACACCCCTAGGAATCGGCGATCGCCGTGACGACCAGGCCGTCCGACGCGACCCAGCGGCCGGTGAAGCCGGCGACCGGGCCGGGCACCAGCAGGGTGGCTTCGAAGTGGCCGGACGGGTCGAGCTCGATGCGGGCCTCGTGGAATTCGAGAAACCTGTGGGACAGCGGGAACCAGGCTTTGTAGACGGTCTCCTTGGCGCTGAACAGCAGTCTGTCCCAGGGGACGCCGGCGGGCAGGCGGCGGATGTCCTCCTGTTCCTCGGGCCGGGCGATGGCGTCAAGGATTCCCTCGGGCAGGGGAGCCGCCGGCTCGGCGTCGAGCCCGATTCCGCGTACGTCGCCGGCGGGGGCGACGGCGCAGCCCCGGAAACCGGCGCAATGGGTCATGCTGCCGACGATGCCGTCCGGCCAGCCGGGGGCGCCGCGCTCGCCGGGCAGGATCGGGGCGGGCGCGACGCCGAGCCGGCCCAGGGCGGTGCGGGCCAGATCCCGGACGGTGGCGAACTCGTTGCGGCGTTTGGCGACTGAGTTGGCGACCACGGCCTCCTCGGCCGGGAAGAGACGGACGCCGGGCCGGTCGGTGTACGCCTCTTCGGTGACCACGCCGGCCGGCAGGATCCGGGCGAGCAGGCCGGTCATCGGGCGGCGGCCGCAGCGAGCTCGGCGTCGATCGCTGCGCCGGGCGCGCAGGATCGGCGCAGAGCGGCCAGCAGCCGCGGATCGAGGGCCGACGAGCCGCGGTGCTGTCCGCCGTCGACCAGGCCCGCGGCCGCGGCCAGCCAGGTGTCCTTGGCCGGGATATCCAAGAACTCCGCCAGCCGTGACAATTCGCCCGGGGTGTCGGCCACCAGATCCTCGTACGAGGTCATCATCCACGCGTCGGCGGGCAACCGCAGCAGTTCGTCCGCGCCTTCGCAAGTCATCGCCGACCAGAGAGCACCGAACGCGGTGACCGGGACATCCCGCCGCAGCAGCCCGGGCAGGGCAGCCGGGTCGGTCAGCGCACGGCCGAGGTCGGGCGGGATGAGCCGCACCTGGTCGGGTCCGAGCTGCTCGGGCGTGGCGACGCCGGCGATCCGAGCCGCTTCCCGCCCGGCCAGCATCAGCCAGAAACCGGGGTGGTGGCTCATCGACAGCGCCGAGTCGGCGCCGTCGCGGGTGAGATAGACGAACCGGGCCTCGGGGAACTGCTCGCGCAGGCGCGGCAGCAAGCCCAGCGATCCGCCGGACCGTTCCACCACTACGGGCCGGTCGAACCGGGCGGCCAGCCAGGTGAACAGGTGGCGGTACTGGTCGGCGATCGGCCGGGCGGGCCAGCCGGAGATCTCGGCTGCGAGCTCGTCGTGCAGCCCGTCCGGGTCATCGGTGAGCATCGGCAAGGTCATCGTGCAGATCGCCGGGACGCCGTCGACCGAGTTGTAACGGCCCCTGCCGTACGGGTAGATGAACTCGGAGACCTTGAGGCCCTCGGCGACCATGATGTCCACCGCCGGGTCGGGGTCGCTGAGCATGCGCCAGAACTCGGCGCCGTCCGGCGCACCTTCGAGGCAACCCCTGTTCCGTACGGTGCTCAGCAGCTCGCTGAGGCTGAGAACCTCGGGATGCAGGCGGAGCATGCGGGAGAGCAGCGTCGACCCGCAGCGGCCGGTGCTGATGACGAAGGTGGGCGCCATGGCGGTCCTCCTCACAGCGACAGGGCGAGCAGCTGGTCGCTGATCAGGTTGATGACGGCTCGCTGATGCTGGGCGAGGAAGAAGTGCCCACCGTCGTACGAGTGCAGCTCGAAACCGCCGGTGGTGTGCTCGGACCAGGCCTGCGCCTCGTCGAGGCTGACTTTCGGGTCGCTGGTGCCGGTGAGCGCGACGATCGGGCAGCGCAGCCGCGGACCGGGCCGGTAGCGGTAGGTCTCGGCGGCGGTGTAGTCGCTGCGGATGGCGGGCAGGATCATGCGCAGCAGCTCCTCGTCGCCGAGGAAGCGGGAGTCGGTGCCGCTGAGGTTCTTCAGTTCGCCCACGAGGCCGTCGTCGTCGAGCAGGTGCACGGTCTCGTCGCGGTGCCGCGAGGGGGCGCGGCGGCCCGAGGCGAACAGGGTCACCGGCGCGATCCCCAGGCTCGTCTCCATCCGCACGGCCACCTCGAAGGCGAGGGTGGCGCCCATGCTGTGCCCGAAGAAGGCGAGCGGCCGGTCCATCAGGGAGCGCAGCGCCGCGTACGACTGGTCGGCCAGCTCGGCGATTGTCGCGAGTGGACGCTCCTGGCGCCGGTCCTGCCGCCCCGGATATTGCAGTGCCACCACCTGTAGCGTGGACTGCATGGCGTCGGAGACCGGGTAGAAGAAGCTGGCCGAGCCGCCCGCGTGCGGGAAGCACACGAGGGTGACGCGGCTGTCCGGCTCCTGATGGAAGCGGCGGATCCACGCGTTGTCGGCGGCGAGGTTGGTCATCGGGAGTTCGCTTTCGCTTGCAGGTACGGTGCGGTGGACAACCAGTCGTCGACGACCCGCGCGGTGGCGGCGGCGTTCTCCTCCATGACGGAGAAGTGATTGCCGGGGGTGTCGGCGACGTCGTGCGGCAGCGTCCAGGACGAACGCCAGTCCCCGTCGCGTGACCAGCCAAACATCGGCTCGCTAGCGCGGACGAGAAGGGTCGGGGTCTTCGTCGAGGCGGGCTGCCAGCCGTGGAAGAGGCGGACGTAGCCGCCCATCGCGGTCAGGCGGGTGTCGTCCATCGGGACGTAGCCGTCCTCCCGCTCGATCATGCCGTTGCTCAGCACCGGCTGGATGCCGGCCAGAGCCTCGACGTCGTGCGAGTAGATGTCGATGAGCACCAGCGCCTCCACGGGCACGCCGGTGCGTTCGAGCTCGGCCAGTACGGCGTGGGCCAGCATGCCGCCCGAGGAGTGCCCGACGAGCGCGAACGGGGCGCTGCCGGCGTGCTGGAGGATTGCCTCGGTCTGGGCGGCGACGACCGCGTCCACTGTGGCCGGTAGCAGTTCGCCGGGGCCGAAGCCGGGTGCGGCGACCGCGCTGACACCCCGCCGGCCCCGTAGTGCGCCGGCGAACCGTACGTACTGATGAGGCCCGGAAATGGCCAGGATCGAGGGCAGGCAGACCAGGCCGGGCTCGTCGGTGGCCGCAGCGAGGCGGACGACCTCGACCGGCCTGGGGAGCTCGGTGCTCGTACGGAAGGACGGGCGGAACGCCGAGGCGTTGACCAGGACCTCGAAGAACTCGCCGCTGCGGCCCGTCGCCGACGCGGTACGGAACATCTCGCCGAGGGTGCCCGGGGTTGCCTTCTCCGTGGGGCGCTCGAACTGTTCGGTCAGGTGGTCGACCAGCGCGCCGGGTGTCGGGTGGTCGAAAAGCAGGGTGGTCGGTAGGTGCAGGCCGGTGGCAGCGGCCAGGCGGTTGCGCAGGTCGACCGAGGTGAGCGAGTCGAAGCCGGCCTCGAGGAACGGCTGGTGCGGGTCGAGGGCGCCGGAGGTGTCGTGGCCGAGCACGATCGCCGCCTGGCCGGTCACCAGGTCGGTCAGGGCGGTGCGGCGCTCCTCGACGGGTAGGCGGGCCAGGCGTTGCCGGAACGCCGCCAGGGCTCTGTCGTCGGACCCCTGCGGGGTGGGTGCCAGGCTCGCGAGGATGGGCGGGAGGGCGCCGGCCGTGGCGGCGGCACGGAGGCCGTCGGGGTCCAGGGCGATCGGGACGACCAGGGAGCGGTCAGCGGTGAGGGCAGCGTCGAAGGCGGCTAGGCCCTGCTCCTCGGTGAGCGGAAGGATGCCACCTTGGCGCATGCGTCGGCGTTCGGCCTCGCCGAGAGTGTCGGCCATGCCCGCGTCCCACAGCCCCCAGGCGATGCTGGTCGCCGGGATGCCCTGTTCTCGGAGTTCTTCGGCGTACGCGTCGAGGAAGGCGTTGGCGGCGGCGTAGTTGGCCTGACCGGCGTTCCCGAAGATGCCGGCGGCCGAGGAGAACAGGACGAAGGCGCTCAGGGGCTGGCCTTCAGTCGCCGCGGCGAGGTTGCGGACAGCTTCGACCTTGGCCCCGAAGACGTTCTCCAGCCGCTCGGGAGTCAGGTCTTGAATCAGGCCATCGTCGAGGACCCCCGCGGCATGAATGACCGCAGTGATCTCCTCACCGGCCAGCGCTTCGTTGACCGCCGCCGGATCGGACACATCGCATGCCACTGCGGTCGCGCCGTCGATATCGAGCGTGCCGCCCGAGCGGGACAGCAACAGCAGCTTGCGTACGCCGTGAGTCTCGACGAGGTGGCGGGCGATCAGCCCGCCCAACGTGCCCGTCACGCCGGTGACCACCACGGTGCCGTCGCCGAAGTCCGGCGTGCCGGTCGACTGCACCCGGACCAGGCGCGGAACCAGCGCCTTCCCACCACGGACCTTGACCTGCGGCAGGTCATAAACGTGCTGATCTTCCGAGGTCGGCCGCCCACCCCCCGCCCGCCCAGGGGAAGAGACGGTATCGGATTCGAAATCGTCGAGCAGAAAGTACCTACCGGGCTGTTCGGACTGCGCCGACCGGACCAACCCCCACAAAGCAGCACTATCCGGATTCTCGAGCGGGGCGCGGACGACCAGACGATCGCCCTCGAATTTCTGCAGCAGACTGAGCAAAGCGACCGAACGGTCGAACGCCGTACCAGCCGCACTCGCATCCACCAGGACCGTGCCGGTGGCGGGAACGGGGTCGCCGAGAGCGATCACCGCGTCCGGGGTAAAGCTGTCGGCCTCCCGTGGCACCCAGTCGACGCCGTAGAGGAGGCGCTCGGCCGGGCCCCCGCCCAGCTGGCCGGCGGTGACCGGGCGCAGTGTCAGTCGATCGACGGTGGCGACCGGGATGCCGGCCGGATCGGCCAGGGCGAGGCGCACACTGTCCTCGCCGGCGCCGGTGGTCAGGCGTACGCGCAGGGCGGTTCCGGCCGGCGCGTGGCGGTGCATCCCGGCGAAGACGAACGGCAGTCGCAGCCCCTCCCCCGGCAACAGCGCGGACGGGCCGACAGCGTGCAGCACAGCGTCGAACAGCGCCGGGTGCAGACCGAAACCGTCGGCTGGTGCGTCCGTGCTGACCTCGGCGAACACCTCCGTGTCGCTGCGGCGCCACAGCCGGCGCAGACCTTGGAAGGACGGGCCGTAGGTCAGGCCGGCGGCCGCGAAGGTCTCGTAGAGACCGTCGAGTGGCAGTTCCTCGGCGCCTGGCGGCGGCCAGGTGACGAGGTTGTCGTCGGCATCGGCGGGCGGGGCGGCCGTCAACGTCCCGGTGGCGTGCAGGATCCACGGTTCGTCGTCGCCGGCGCGGCTGTGGACAGTGACCGGGCGGCGGTCCTCCTCGCCGGTAACGGTGACGCGGACGACGGCCGTGCCCTTGGGCGGCAGCAGGAGCGGCGTCTGTAGCAGCAACTCGTCCAGGGTCGGCAGGCCGGCTCGGGCGCCGGCGGTGAGGGCCAGTTCGGCCAGCACGGTTCCGGGCACGACGGGGCGGTCGAGCACGGTGTGCTCGTTCAGCCAGGGCTGAGCGGCCGGGTCGAGGGTGCCGGTGAGCACGAGGGTGGCGGCGTCGGGCACCTCGACGACGGCGCCCGCCAGCGGGTGGCCGGTGGGTTCCAGGCCCAGGCTGTACGCGTCGCCGGTGCCGCCGGGACGCGGCCGCGGCCAGAGGCGGCGGTGGCTGAACGGGTAGGCCGGCAGCCGCACGCGGCCGGGGCCGCCGGTGACGGCACGCCAGTCGACGTCCGCGCCGGCGGTGAACAAGGTGGCCACGGCGGTGAGCAGGGTATCGACCTCGTCGCGGTCGCGGCGCAATGCGGGGACGGCGCCGGGGATCAGCGCTGACAGCACGGCGTCGGGGCCGAGCTCGAGAACGCGATGGCCGTCCAGCGCCGCGGCCACGTCGACGAACCGGACCGTACGCCGGACGTGCTCCACCCAGTAGGAGGGGTCGGTCCAGCCGGCCCCGCCTTGGATGCGCGGCTCGGCGAACGTCAATGTCCGCACCACGGCACGGAAGTCGTCGAGCATCGGCTCCATGAGCCGGGAGTGGAACGCATGGCTCGTCCGCAGCCGGGTCGTCTTCCAATCGCTGTCCTCGACGGCGGCAAGGTCAGCGGACAGGCCGGCCACGACAACAGCGTTCGGCCCGTTGACCGCCGCGATGTCGAGGTCGGGGAAAGCGGTGTGGATATCCGCTTCGGAGGCGTGCACCGCGAGCATCGCCCCGCCGGGCGGCAGCGCCTGCATGAGCCGGCCACGGGCCGAGATCAGCCTGGCGGCGTCGGTCAACGACAACACCCCGGCCGCGTACGCCGCCGTGACCTCACCGATCGAATGGCCGGCCACGACATCGGGTGTCAGGCCCCAGACCCGTACGAGTTTCAGCAGCGCTACTTCGACGGCGAAGATGGCTGGCTGCGCCCACCCGGTCTGGTCCACATCCAGATCCGGGATGTCCAACAGTCCGACAACCTCGTCGTAGGCTTCCGCGTACACCGGGAACGCTTCATAGAGTGCCCGGCCCATCCCGAGCCGCTGCGATCCCTGACCGGTGAACACGAACGCGAGCCGGCCGGGGCGGGCCATTCCGCGTACGGTCGCGGAACCGAGCACGACCGCGCGGTGCGGCAAGCGGGCCCGGCCGGCGAGGGTGCGGGCCACGTCCCCGAGCGGGGCGTCCTGGTAGTCCGAGAACCGCGCGATCAGGGTGTCCAGGGCGTCCGGGTCGGCGGCGCTGACCACGAGCGGCGCAACCCTGTCCGGAGCCGGCAAAGGCTCCTCGACGGGCGGCCCGGCTTCCAGGATGACGTGGGCATTCGTACCGCTGATGCCGAACGACGACACGGCCGCCCGGCGCGGCCGGTCGACCGACGGCCAGTCGCGCGCCTGCCGGAGAAGTGAGACCGCGCCGGCGTCCCAGTCGACCTGCGACGAGGGTTCATCGACGTGCAGGGTCGCGGGCAACACCCCGTACCGCATGGCTTGGACCATCTTGATGATTCCGGCGACTCCGGCGGCGGCCTGCGTGTGGCCCAGGTTCGACTTCACCGAGCCCAGCCATAGTGGCTCCGCGCGGGACTGGCCGTACGTGGCCAGCAACGCTTGTGCCTCGATCGGATCGCCCAGGGGAGTGCCGGTGCCGTGGGCCTCGACGGCGTCGACGTCGGCCGGTTCGAGGCGGGCGTTGGCGAGCGCCTGCCGGATGACGCGTTGCTGGGACGGACCGTTCGGGGCGGTCAGACCGTTCGAGGCGCCGTCGGAATTGACGGCGCTCCCCCGCACCACGGCCAGGATCGGGTGGCCGAGGCGCTGGGCGTCGGAGAGGCGCTCGACCACGAGCATGCCGACGCCTTCGCCCCAGCCGGTGCCATCGGCGCCCTCGGCGAACGACTTGCAACGGCCGTCCGGTGCGAGGCCGCGCTGGCGGGAGAAGCCGATGAATGTGTTCGGCGTGGCCATGACCGTGACGCCGCCCGCCAGCGCCAGCTCGCATTCGCCGTTGCGCAGCGCCTGCACGGCGAGATGCAGAGCGACCAGCGAGGAGGAGCACGCGGTGTCGACGGTGACGGTCGGGCCTTCGAGACCGAAGGTGTACGCGATCCGGCCCGAGGCGATGCTGCCACCCGTGCCCATGAAACCTTCGGCGGCGTCGGCGCTCTCCCCCACGACCAAGGCGTAGTCGTTGTACATGACGCCGACGAACACGCCCGTACGGGAACCGCGCCTGCCTTGCGGGTCGAGGCCGGCGCTTTCGAAGGCCTCCCAGGACGATTCGAGCAGCAACCGGTGCTGCGGGTCCATTGCCAGGGCCTCACGGGGTGAGATGCCGAACAGGCCGGGGTCGAAGTCGGCCGCGCCGGCCAGGAAGCCGCCCTCGCGCGAATAGGTCGTGCCTGGATGGTCGGGGTCGGGGTGGTACAGGTTGTCCACGTCCCAGCCGCGGTCGGCCGGGAAGCCGCCGATCGCGTCCCGTCCGTCGGCCACGAGGTTCCACAGGTCGTCCGGGTTGCCCACCGCGCCGGGAAAGCGGCAGGCCATGCCCACGATCGCAATCGGCTCGGACGCGGCCTGCTCGGCTCCACGCAGGCGCTCGCGGGTGTCGTGCAGCTCGGCGGTCACCCTCTTCAGGAAATACCGCAGCCGGTCCTCGGGAACCTGGCCTGACTCGCTCATGTGTCGTGCCTCCAGCTCATAGCTGCCTCCATCGGCCGCGGGTCAGGAGATGCCGAATTCCTTGTCGAGCAGGTCGAATACCTCGTCGTCGGTGGCCGCCTCCAGCTCGTCGGCCAGTGATATGGCGGCGGTGTCGCCCTGCCAGGCGGCGAGCAGGCCGGTGAGCCGGGCGGTCACCCGCTTGCGCTCGTCGTCGTCCGCCGTCCCCGCGGTCCGCAGGCCCTGCTCGATCTGGTCGAGTTCGGCCAGCAGGGCGACCACGGGTGAGACCACGGCGGGTCTCATCTCGTCGGCCAGGTGGGCGGCCAGGGCACCGGCATTCGGATAGTCGAAGACCAGCGTGGACGGCAGCTTGCGGCCGGTGACGGCCATCAGGCGGTTGCGCAGGTCGACTGCGGTGAGCGAGTCGAAGCCGAGCTCGCTGAACGCCCGGCCGGCCGGCACGTCGGCCTCGGACTCGTGGCCCAGCACGGCGGCCACCTGGGCCTGAACCGTCTCGAGCACGATCCGGTTCTGGTCCTCTTCCGACAATCCGGCCAGCCGCTGATCGAGGGCCGGACCGGTCAGGATGGCCTGGGGGCCGCGGGGTGCACGGGCCAGACCGGCAAGCATCGGTGGGAGCAGGCCGGCGGCGGCGGCCTGACCGAGTGCGGCCGGGTCGAGGGCGAGCGGGGCGACCAGGGGCTGCCCGCCGGCGATGGCGGCGTCGAAGGCGGCCAGGCCCTGGTTGGCGGTCAGGGGGATGATGCCGCCCAGCTTCAGACGTCGGCGTTCCGGCTCGGTGAGCGTGCTGCCCATACCCGCGTCCCACAGTCCCCAGGCAATGCTCGTCGCCGGGACCTTTTCGCGGCGCAGTTCGGCGGCGTACGCGTCGAGGAAGGCGTTGGCGGCCGCGTAGTTGGCCTGCCCAGCGTTCCCGAACAGGCCCGCCGCCGAGGAGAACAGGACGAAGGCGCTCAGCTGGTGGTCGCGGGTGGCGGCGGCCAGGTTGCGGGCAGCGTCGACCTTGGCCCGGAAGACGGTCTCGAGCCGGGCCGGGGTCAGGTCGTTGATGAGGCCGTCGTCGAGCACGCCCGCGGCGTGAATGACCGCGGTGACCTCTTCGCCGGCGAACGCCGCGTGGACCGCCGCCGGGTCGGACAAGTCGCACGCCACAGCGGTCGCTCCTTCGATGTCGAGTGTGCCGCCCGAGCGTGAAAGCAACAGCAGTTTGCGTACGCCGTGAGTCTCCGCAAGGTGGCGTGCGATCAGTCCGCCGAGGGTGCCGGTCGCGCCGGTGACGACGACCGTGCCGTCGCCGAAGTCCGGCGTGCCCGACTGGCCCGAACCGCCGTCCGGGGTTTCCGTCCGGCCCGAACCGTCGTCCGACGTGGCCCCGGGCTGGACGCGGGTCAGGCGTGGGACCAGCCCTTTCCCGCCACGAATCTTGACCTGCGGCAGCTCGTAGATCAGTGGATCTTCCGGGGTCGGCCACCCACCCCCCGCCCGCCCAGGGGGAAAGACAGTATCGGAATCGAAATCGTCGAGCAGAAAGAACCTACCGGGCTGTTCGGATTGCGCCGACCGGACCAACCCCCACAGAGCAGCACCATCCGGATCGTCCAGCGGCGCCCGCACGACCAGACGATCGCCCTCGAATTTCTGCAGCAGGGCGAGCAAAGCGGCGCAACGGTCGAACGCCGTACCAGGCTCGCTCGCGTCGACCAGCACGGTGCCGGAGGTCGGAGCTTCTTCGCCCAGGGTGATCACCGCATCCGGGGCGACGCCCGCGGCCTCCTGCGGCACCCAGTCGAGGCCGAACAGCAACCGGTCGGCTACGCCGCCGAACTGGGCCGGGGCGAACGGGCGCAGGCTGAGACTCTCCACGGCGGCGACCGGAACACCGTCGGGGGTGCTGAGCGCGAGTCGCACGGTGTCGGCGCCCGCGGCCGGGGTGATCTCGACCCGCAGGCGGTTGCCGGCGGAGCCGGCCACGCGCACGCCGGTGAAGCCGAACGGCAGCCGAACGCCACCCTCGGCGGAAAGCGCACCGCCCGCGCCGATCGCGTGCAACGCCGCATCGAACAGCGCCGGGTGCACGGCATGGCCCGTAGCCGGCTCGTCGGTCTCCACCTCGGCATACACCGTGCCGTCGTGCCGCCACACCCGGCGGAGGCCCTGGAAGGCGGGGCCGTAGTCGAGCCCTCGGGCGGCCGCCATCGGATAGAAGCCGTCGACGTCGACCTCCTCGGCGTCGGCGGGCGGCCACACGACGGGGACGGCGGGCAGCGGCTCGGTGTCCACGGTGAGCAGTCCGGAGGCGTTGAGCGTCCAGGGCTCGTCGTCGTCGGGGCGGGAGTGCAGGGTCAACGCGGCCCGGTTGCCGTCGGTCGCGGCCACGGTCACCCGCACCTGGGCCTCGCCGCGGTCGCCGAGGGTCAGCGGGGCTTGGAGCAGCAGCTCGTCGAGCACCGGGTGGGCGGTTCGACGGCCGGCGGCCAAGGCCATCTCGACCAGGGCGGTGCCGGGGACCACGATGCGTCCGGCGACCGCGTGGTCGCGCAGCCACGGGTGGGTGCGCAGGGCGAGCCTGCCGGTCAGGATGCTGTCGCCACCCGGTAGCTCGACGGCCGCGCCGACCAGCGGGTGGCCGGTGCCGGCCAGGCCCAGGCCGGCGGCGTCGCCCGCGGGGCCGGTGCGGTGGCGCGGCCAGAAGCGGCGGTGGCGGAACGCGTACGTGGGCAGGCCGGGGCGCGGGCCGTCGCCGAGCACCGCCGTCCAGTCGACGTTCTGGCCGCGCACGTGAAGCTCGGCGACCGCGGCGAGCACCGTTTCGACCTCGTCGCGGTCCCGGCGCATCGCCGCCACCGCGCCGGGGATCATCGTGGCCAGGACGGTGTCGGGACCGAGCTCGATGACGTGGTGGCCGTCCATTGCGGCGGCGACGTCGACGAACCGGACCGTTCGCCGGACGTGTTCCACCCAGTAGGACGGGTCGGTCCAGGCATCGTGGATCGGGATGAGCGGATCGGTGAACGTCAGCGTCTCAACGACTGCGCGGAAGTCGTCGAGCATCGGGTCCATCAGCCGGGAGTGGAACGCGTGGCTCGTCCGCAGCCGGGTCGTCTTCCAGCCGTGTTCGGCGACCCGATCCACGTCGGGTGCCGGTCCGGCCACAACCACCGCTTCCGGGCCGTTGACCGCTGCGATGTCCAGCTCGGGGAAGGCGGTGTGGATATCCGTTTCGGAAGCGCGTACCGCAAGCATCGAGCCACCGGGGGGCAGCGCCTGCATGAGCCGGCCCCGGGCCGAGATCAGCTTGGCGGCGTCGGCCAGAGACAGAACTCCGGCCGCGTACGCCGCCGTGATCTCACCGATCGAATGGCCTGCCACGACATCGGGTGTCATGCCCCACGACCGTATGAGGGCGAGCAGCGCTACTTCGACGGCGAAGATGGCCGGCTGGGCCCATCCGGTCTGATCGACGTCCAGATCCGGAATGTCCAGCAGTCCGACAACTTCGTCGTAGGCTGCGGCGTAGGCCGGGTAAGCGTCGTACAACTGGCATCCCATGTCGAGCCGTTGCGAGCCCTGGCCGGTGAACACGAACGCCAGCGGCGCCTGCTGGGCCTCACCGCGACGGCCGTCGGCCGGGTCGAAAGTCGTACCGGCGGAAGGGAGGAACACCGCACGGTGCCGCAACGTGGCCCGGGTGGCCAGGGTCCGGCTCGCCCCTTCGAGCGTGGCGACCGGGCGCAGGCGGCCGATCTGTGCCTCGAGCGACTCCGGGTCGGCCGCGCTGATCACGATCGGGGTCACCGGCAGAGGCCGGCGAGGCGCGGGGGCCGGCATCGGCGCCGGAGCTTCGAGGATGACGTGGGCGTTGGTGCCGCTGATGCCGAAGGACGACACGGCGGCACGGCGCTTGGCCGAAGCCGGCCACTCCCGGGCCGCCGTGAGCAGCTCGACCGCGCCGGCCGACCAGTCGACCTGCGTGGACGGGGTGTCGGCGTGCAGCGTTGCGGGCAGGACGCCGTGACGCATGGCCTGAACCATCTTGATGATGCCCGCGACACCGGCGGCGGCCTGGGTGTGCCCGACGTTCGACTTGATGGAACCGAGCCAGAGCGGCGTTTCCCGGTCCTGGCCGTAGGTCGCCAGGAGCGCTTGGGCCTCGATCGGGTCGCCCAGGGCGGTGCCGGTGCCGTGTGCCTCGACCACGTCGATGTCGGCGGTTCCGAGGCCGGCGGCGTCCAGAGCGGCCCGGATCACCCGCTGCTGCGACGGGCCGTTCGGGGCGGTGAGGCCGTTCGAGGCGCCGTCCTGGTTGATGGCGCTCCCCCGCACCACGGCGAGAACCTTGTGGCCGAGTCGTTCCGCGTCGGACAACCGCTCGACGAGCAGCATGCCGACACCCTCGCCCCAGCCGGTGCCGTCGGCGCCGTCGCCGAACGACTTGCAACGGCCGTCCGCTGCGAGGCCGCGCTGGCGGGAGAAGCCGATGAACGTGTTCGGGGTGGCCATTACGGTGACGCCGCCGGCCAGGGCGGAATCGCACTCGCCGTTGCGCAGCGCCTGCGCGGCCAGGTGCAGCGCTACGAGCGATGAGGAGCACGCGGTGTCGACGGTGACGGCGGGGCCTTCCAAGCCGTAGGTGTAGGAGATGCGGCCGGACGCGATGCTGCCGCCAGTCCCGACGAAGCCTTCCGTCTGCTCGTCCGAGGCGCCCAGCACCATCGAGTAGTCGTCGTACATGACGCCGACGAACACGCCGGTGCGGGAGCCCCGCCTGCTCTGCGGGTTGATGCCGGCGCTTTCGAAGGCCTCCCAGCTCGTTTCGAGGAGCAGCCGGTGCTGCGGGTCCATGGCCAGGGCCTCGCGCGGCGAGATGCCGAACAGCTCGGGGTCGAAGTCGGCCGCGTCGAGCAGGAAGCCGCCCTCCCGGGCATACGACGTGCCGGGGTGGTCGGGGTCGGGGTGGTACAGGTTCTCGACGTCCCAACCGCGGTCGGTGGGGAAGCCGACGATGCCCTCGCGACCGTGGACGACCAGATCCCAGAGCTCGTCGGGGTTCCGGACGCCGCCGGGGTATCGGCACGCCATGCCGACGATGGCGATGGGCTCGTCCGTTCGGGCCCGGTTCGGGCCGGCCTTCTCAGCGGGGGCCGCACCAACCAGTTCGCCGGCCAGGTGGGCGGCCAGGGCGAGCGTGTTCGGGTAGTCGAAGACCAGGGTGGACGGAAGAGTCAGACCGGTCACCGTGGCCAGGCGGTTGCGCAGGTCGACCGCGGTGAGCGAGTCGAAGCCGAGCTCCCGGAAGGCCCGCTCGACCTCGACGGCTGCCGGGCCCTCGTAGCCGAGCACGGCGGCCACATGGGTGCGAACCAGATCCAGTACGGCTTTCTCGCGCTGCGCGGCGGGCAGAGCGGCCAGACGGCGGGCCAAACCGGTGTCGGCCGACTGCTTACGTTGCGAGACACGGACCAGGCTCGCCAGCAGCGGCGGGAGCAGGCCGGCCGCCGCGGCCTCGCGCATCGGGGCGAAGTCGAGGGCTAGCGGGGCGACGGCGGCCCGGCCGGTGGCGAGCGCGGCGTCGAACGCGGCCAGGCCTTGCTCTTCGGTGAGCGGCACGATGCCGCCCTGGCGGGCCCGGGCGCGCTCGGCGTCGCTCAGCGCGCCGCCCATGCCCGCGTCCCATAGCCCCCAGGCCAGCGAGGTGGCCGGGATGTCCTGGCTTCTCAACCCGCTGGCGTACGCGTCGAGGAAGGCGTTCGCGGCGGCGTAGTTGCCCTGCCCGGCGTTCCCGAGAATTCCGGCCGCCGAGGAGAACAGGACGAAAGCTCTGAGGGGCTGGCCGTCGACGGCGGCGGCCAGATTCCGGGCGGCGTCGACCTTCGCCCGGAACACCGTTTCCAGCCGCTCCGGTGTCAGGTCGTTGATCAGGCCGTCGTCGAGCACACCCGCGGCATGGATGACCGCGGTGATCTCTCGGCCGGCGAGCGCCTCGTTGACCGCTTCCGGATCGGACAAATCGCACGCGACGGCAGTGGCGCCCTCGATGTCGAGCGTGCCGCCGGAGCGTGAGAGCAACAACAGCTTGCGCACGCCGTGAGCCTCGACCAGGTGGCGGGCGATCAGGCCGCCCAACGTGCCCGTCGCACCGGTGACGACCACTGTGCCGTCACCAAAGTCGGGCCGGTTGGCCGCGTGGCCGTCCGGCGTTGCTGGCGGCTGGACGCGGGTCAGGCGCGGGACCAGCACCTTCCCGCCACGGATCTTGACCTGCGGCAGATCGTAAACGTGCTGATCTTCCGGGGTCGGCCGCCCACCCCCCGACCGCCCAGGGGGAAAGACAGGAGCGCTTTCGAAATCGTCGAGCAGAAAGTACTTACCGGGCTGTTCGGACTGAGCTGAGCGGACCAAACCCCAAAGAGCAGCACCATCCGGGTCGTCGAGCGGGGCTCGCACGACCAGACGGTCGCCGTCGAATTTCTGCAGCAGAGCGAGCAGAGCGACCGAACGGTCGAACGCCGTACCAGGCGCGCCGGCGTCAACCAATACCGTGCCGCTGGTCGGAGGTTCGTCGCCCAGGGCGAGCACCGCGTCGGGAGCAAAGCCGGAAGCTTCCTGCGGGATCCACTCCACACCGTAGAGGAGACGGTCGGCCGAGGCTTGCGGCGTCGCGGACACCGGGCGCAAGGTCAGGGCGTCCACCTCGGCAACGGGGGTGCCGGCCTCGTCGGCCAAGGACAGCCGTACGGAATCGCCGGAACCGACTCGAGAGAGGTGGGCACGCAGGCGGAAGCCGGCGGGGGCGAGGACGCGCAGTCCGGCGAGGGCGAACGGCAGGCGGGTCTCGTCCGGGCCGAACAGACCGCCGGCGGCGATCGCGTGCAGCACCGAGTCGAACAGCGCCGGGTGCAGACCGTAACCGGCCGCCGGGTGGTCGAGCTCGACCTCGGCGTACACGTCGTCGCCGGCCTTGTGGACGGCGCGCAGACCCCGGAAGGCGGGGCCGTAGGTCAGGCCGCTCGTGGCGGTCTGCTCGTAGAAGCCGGTCAGGTCGACGAGTTCGGCTCCGGCCGGGGGCCAGGTTACGAGGTCGGGGGCGGCCGGGGCGGGGGTCTCGGCGGCGAGCGTGCCGGTGGCGTGGGCGGTCCACGGATCGGCGTCGTCGGTGCGGGCGTGGATCGTCACCGCGTTGCCGGAGACCGACACCCGAAGCTGGACGCCGCCGCGGTCAGGCACTGGTAGCGGGGCTTGCAGCAGCAGTTCCTCGACCACGGGCAGGCCGGCCCGCTCGCCGGCCGCGCGGGCCATCTCGGCGAACGCAGTGCCGGGGAGGATGGGTCGGCCGAGCACGACATGGTCGGCCAGCCACGGGTGGGTGCGCAGCGACACCAGGCCGGTGAGCAGCACGCTCTCGGCGTCGGGGGCCTCGACGGCCGCGCCCAGCAGCGGGTGGCCCGTCTCTGCGAGGCCCAGGCCGAGGGCATCGCGGGAGCCGCCGGTGCGGGGTCGCGGCCAGAAACGCTTGTGCTGGAACGGATACGTGGGCAACTCGACGACGGGGCCGTCGCCGAGCACGGCCCGCCAGTCGACGTCCTGACCGCGTACCCACAAAGCGGCGACCGCGCCGAGCAGCGTCTCCACCTCATCGCGCTCGCGGCGCATCGCCGCCACCGCATCGGGAATCAGCGTGGCCAGCACCGTGTCGGGACCGAGCTCCAGCACCCGGTCGGCGTCGAGCTCGACGTCGGCCCACCGGACCGTCGCCCGCACATGTTCCACCCAGTACGACGGGTTGCTCCAGTCGGCTTGGATCGGCATCGTGGGTTCGCGGAACGTCAGAGTGTCCACCACCGAACGGAAGGAAGGCAGCATCGGCTCCATCAACCGCGAGTGGAACGCGTGACTCGTCCGCAGCCGCGTCGTCTTCCAGTCACTCGCCTCGACCGCAACCAGATCGGCCGACAAACCCGCGACGACAACCGCGTTCGGGCCGTTGACCGCCGCGACGTCGAGGTCGGGGAACGCCGCTCGTACAGCCGCCTCGGACGCTTGCACGGCGACCATCGCCCCACCGGGCGGTAGCGCTTGCATCAACCGGCCGCGCGCCGAGATCAGCTTCGCGGCGTCTTCCAAAGACAAGACCCCAGCCGCGTACGCCGCAGTGACCTCACCGATCGAATGGCCCGCCACCACATCCGGCACCAGGCCCCACGACCGTACGAGAGCGAGCAGCGCCACCTCGACCGCGAAGATGGACGGCTGCGCCCACCCGGTCTGATCGATGTCCAGGTCGGGGATGTCCAGCAACGTGCGAGCGGAATCGTAGGCGGTGGCGTAGGCCGGGAACCGCTCGTACAGGCCGCGGCCCATGTCCGCCCGCTGCGAGCCTTGACCAGTGAACACGATGGCCAAGCGGCCGTCGGTCGCCACGCCGCGGTCGAACGCCGTCTCGCCGGTGTGATCGGCGGTGACGGCGACCGCGCGGTGCCGCAGTGCCGGGCGGCGGGCCAGCGAGCGCGCCAGGTCGGTCGTCGGCACTTCGAGGCCGCGCAACTGGGCGATCCGGTCGGCCAGCGCGTCCTCGTCGGCGGCGGTGAGCACCACGGGCACCGGCCCGGTGGTCTCGGCACGGGCGGGAATCTCGGTGGGCGGGGCCGCTTCGAGGATGACGTGGGCGTTGGTGCCGCTGATGCCGAACGACGACACGGCAGCGCGCCGCCGGCCCGAGGTCGGCCAGTCCCGGGCCTCGGTGAGCAGTTCGACCGCGCCCGCCGACCAGTCGACCTGGGCCGACGGGGTGTCCGCGTGCAAGGTCGGCGGCATCACGCCGTGCCGCATCGCCTCGACCATCTTGATGATGCCCGCGACACCGGCGGCAGCCTGCGTGTGGCCCAGGTTCGATTTGACGGAACCCAGCCGGAGCGGCGTTTCCCGGTCCTGCCCGTACGTGGCGAGCAGTGCCTGGGCTTCGATCGGGTCGCCCAGCGGGGTCCCGGTGCCGTGCGCCTCGACCACGTCCACGGCGGCCGGGGTGAGCCGGGCGTTGGCCAGAGCCTGCCGGATGACGCGTTGCTGGGACGGGCCGTTCGGAGCGGTCAGCCCGTTCGAGGCGCCGTCCTGGTTGACCGCGCTCCCCCGCACCACGGCGAGGATCGGGTGGCCGAGCCGTTCCGCGTCCGCGAGCCGCTCGACGAGCAGCATGCCCGCACCCTCGGCCCAACCGGTGCCGTCGGCGCCATCCGCGAACGACTTGCACCGGCCGTCGGCGGCCAGCCCGCGCTGGCGGGAGAAGCCGATGAACGTGTTCGGCGTACCCATCACGGTGACCCCACCGGCCAGGGCGGCGTCACACTCGCCACTGCGCAGCGCCTGCACAGCCAGGTGCAGCGCGACGAGCGACGACGAACACGCCGTGTCGACCGTGACGGCCGGGCCTTCCAAGCCGTACGTGTAGGAGACGCGACCCGAGGCGATGCTGCCGCCGGTGCCCATGAAACCCTCGGCGCTGTCGTCCGACGCGCCCAGCACCATCGAGTAGTCGTTGTACATGACACCGACGAACACGCCCGTACGCGACCCGCGCTGCCCGAGCGGGTCGACACCGGCCCGTTCGAAGGCCTCCCAGGACGTTTCGAGCAGCAGCCGGTGCTGCGGGTCCATGGCCAGGGCCTCGCGCGGGGAGATGCCGAACACCCCCGGGTCGAAGTCACCGGCGTCGTAAAGGAAGCCGCCCTCACGCGTGTACGACGTGCCCGGGTGGTCGGGGTCGGGGTGGTAGAGGTTCTCGACGTCCCAGCCACGGTCATCCGGGAACAGGCCCACGCCGTCGCGGCCGTTCGCGACCAGGTCCCACAGCTCGCCGGGGGTCGTGACACCGCCCGGGTAACGGCAGGCCATGCCGACGATGGCGATCGGTTCGTCCGAGGCGACCGCCGCGGTGACCACCGGCACGTCACCGGCGGCCCCGGAGAGTTCGCCGGCCACGAACGCGGCCAGGGCGGCGACGTTCGGATAGTCGAAGACCACTGTGGAGGGCAGCTTCAGGCCGGTCACCGTGGCCAGGCGGTTGCGCAGCTCGACCGCGGTGAGCGAGTCGAAACCCAGTTCCCGGAAAGCCAGGGCGGGCGGGACCGCGCTGCCGTCGGCGTGCCCGAGGACGGCGGCGACGTGGGTGCGGACAAGATCGAGCACGATGCGCTCGCGGTCGGACGCGGCAAGTTCGGCCACGCGGGCAGCGAAGGCCCCGTCGCCCCCGGCCCCACGCCGTCCGGCCGTGGGCACGAGACCCTCGAGGAGCGGGGGCACGCCGCCGCGGTTGCGCAGCGCGTTGAGGTCGAGGGCCAGCGGAGCGACGGTGGCGCGGCCGGAGCCGAGCGCGAGATCGAAGGCGGCCAGGCCCTGCTCGGCCGTCAGCGGCAGGATGCCGCCCTGGCGGGCGCGGGCCCGTTCCGCCTCGCCGAGGGTGCCGCCCATGCCCGCTTCCCACAGACCCCAGGCGAGCGACGTGGCCGGGATGCCCTCGCTTCTCAGGTCCAGCGCGTACGCGTCGAGGAAGGCGTTGGCGGCGGCGTAGTTGGCCTGACCGGCGTTGCCGAAGATGCCGGCCGCCGAGGAGAACAGCACGAACGCGCTCAGCCGGTGGTCGCGCGTCGCGGCGGCGAGGTTGCGGGCGGCGTCGACCTTGGCCCGGAAGACGGTTTGCAGCCGCTCAGGGGTCAGATCTTGGATCAGGCCGTCGTTAAGGACACCAGCGGCGTGAACGACGGCGGTGATCTCCTGGCCGGCGAGCGCATCTTTGACGGCGTTCGGGTCGGACAGATCGCACGCCACAGCGGTCGCGCCCTCAAGGTCGAGCGTGCCGCCCGAGCGAGAAAGCAACAGCAGCTTGCGTACGCCGTGCGCCTCGACCAGGTGGCGGGCGATCAGACCGCCCAGCGTGCCGGTTGCCCCGGTGACCACCACCGTGCCGTCACCGAAATCGGGGGTGCCGGTCGACTGCACCCGGGTCAGGCGCGGGACCAGCACTCTGCCGTCACGGATCTTGACCTGCGGCAACTCGTAAACGCGTGGATCTTCCGGGGTCGGCCACCCACTCCCCGCCCGCCCAGGCGAAAGACCAGAATCGGAATCGTCGAGCAGAAAGTACCTACCGGGCTGTTCGGACTGCGCCGACCGGACCAACCCCCACAAAGACGCACCATCCGGATCGCCGAGCGGCGCCCGCACCACCAGACGATCGCCCTCGAAATTCTGCAGCAGGGCGAGCAAAGCGGCGCACCGGTCGAACGCCGAACCAGCCGCGCTCGCGTCGACCAGCACGGTGCCGGTGGCGGGAGCCGGATCGCCCAGGGCGATCACCGCGCCGGGAGCAAACCCGGAAGCCTCCTGCGGTACCCACTCGATGTCGTAGAGCAGGCGGCCGGCGGACGACAGTTGTGCCCCCGAGACCGGGCGCAACGTCAGCTGGTCCACCTCGGCGATCGGCAGGCCGGAGGCGTCGGCGAGTTCCACCCGTACGCTGTCGGCGGCGTCTCCCGCGGTCAGCCGGGCCCGCACCGCAGTGCCGGCCTCGCCCGCCAACCGCACGCCGGCGAACGCGAACGGCAGCCGCACGCCCACCGAAGGCAGCAGCCCGCCCGCCCCTACGGCGTGCAGTGCGGCGTCGAACAGGGCGGGGTGCAACGCGTACCCCTGGACGGGTTCGTCGAAGGCGACCTCGGCGAACACCTCGTCGCCGCGGCGCCACACGTGGCGCAGGGCCCGGAACGCGGGGCCGTAGGCCATGCCGGTGGCCGCCAGGTTGCCGTAGAAGTCTTCGAACGGCACCGGCGTCGCCCCGGCCGGCGGCCAGTCGACCAGGCCGCCTCCGGGCGGGAGGGCGGCGGCGAGCGTGCCGGTGGCGTGGGCAGTCCAGGGCTCCGACGCGTCGGTGCGGGCGTGCACGGTGACCGCGCTACCCGCAACAGTGACCCGCACTTCGGCGCCGCCGTCGGCGGGCAGCGTCAGCGGGGTTTGCAACAGCAGTTCCTCGATGGCGGGCGTGCCGGTGCGTTCGGCCGCCGCGGCGGCCATCTCGACCATCGCGGTGCCGGGCACGACGATCCGGTCGAGCACGACATGGTCGGCCAGCCACGAGTGGGTGGCGACGGAGAGCCGTCCGGTGAGAACGGTGGAGTCGGAACCGGGCAGTTCGACCGCGGCGCCGAGCAGGGCGTGGCCGGTGCCGACCAGGCCGAGGCCGGCTGGGTCGGTCGCGGTGCGTGCGGGGCGCGGGCGCGGCCAATAGGTGGCGTGCTGGAACGCGTACGTCGGCAGGTCGAGCCGGACGCCGGCGCCGAGCACGGCCCGCCAGTCGACGTCCTGACCGCGTACCCACAGCGCGGCGACCGCGCTGAGCAACGTTTCCACCTCGTCGCGCTCGCGGCGCAGCGCGGCCACCGCATCGGGGATGAGTGTGGCCAGCACGGTGTCGGGACCGAGCTCCAGCACCCGGTCGGCGTCGAGCTCGACGTCGGCCCACCGGACCGTCGCCCGGACGTGCTCCACCCAGTAGGACGGGTCGGTCCAGTCTGCCTCGACCGGGATACGCGGTTCCGCGAACGTGAGCGTCTCCACCACGGCCCGGAAGTCGTCGAGCATCGGTTCCATCAGCCGCGAATGGAATGCGTGGCTCGTCCGCAGCCGCGTCGTCTTCCAATCGCTCTCCTCCACGGCGACCAGCTCGGCCGACAGACCGGCGACAACGACAGCGTCGGGACCGTTGACCGCCGCGATGTCGAGGTCGGGGAAGGCCGCTCGCACGGCAGCCTCGGAGGCTTGCACGGCGACCATCGCGCCGCCGGCGGGCAACGCCTGCATCAGCCGCGCCCGAGCTGAGATCAGCCTCGCGGCGTCCTCG
Source organism: Paractinoplanes hotanensis (assembly GCF_023717965.1). Classification (NCBI taxonomy): domain Bacteria; kingdom Bacillati; phylum Actinomycetota; class Actinomycetes; order Micromonosporales; family Micromonosporaceae; genus Paractinoplanes; species Paractinoplanes hotanensis. The sequence continues at coordinate 56,354 of NZ_JAMQOL010000072.1, forward strand.
AGTGACAGAACCCCGGCCGCGTACGCCGCCGTGACCTCACCGATCGAGTGGCCCGCCACGACATCCGGCGCCAGGCCCCACGACCGTACGAGAGCAAGCAGCGCCACCTCGAGCGCGAAGATCGCCGGCTGCGCCCATCCCGTCTGGTCCACACCCAGATCCGGGAGGCCGAGCAGCGCGACAACCTGGTCGTAGGCCGCCGCGTAGGCCGGGAACGTCTCGTAGAGCTGCCGGCCCATGTCGAGCCGCTGCGAACCCTGGCCGGTGAACACGAACGCGAGCCGGCCGTCGGTGGCCACTCCCCCGGTGGTGACCCCCTCGGCCAGGCCGACCAGGTCCATCACGGTCTGGTCGGCCGTGCGAGCGAGCACCACGGCCCGGTGCGCCAGCGCGGCGCGTCCGGCCAGGGACCAGCCGACGTCGAGCGGGCGCGCGGTCGGCCGTACGTCGAGGAAGTCGGACAACCGCCCGGCCTGAGCGGCCAGACCGGCGGCGTCGTGACCGGACAGCACGAGCGGCACCACGGCCGGCGGCGGTGCCGTGACCGGCTCGGCGACCGGCTCGGCCGGGGGCTCCTCGAGGATGATGTGCGCGTTGGTGCCGCTGATGCCGAACGACGAGACGCCGGCCCGGCGCGGGTGGGCGGCCGGCGGCCAGGCACGGGCCTCGGTCAGCAGCTCCACCGCGCCGGCGTCCCAGTCGACGCGCGTGGACGGCCGGTCGGCGTGCAGGGTGCGCGGCAGCACGCCGTACCGCATGGCCAGGACCATCTTCATGACGCCGGCGACGCCCGCGGCGGCCTGGGTGTGGCCGAGATTCGACTTGATGGAGCCGAGCCACAGCGGCGCTCCGGTACGGTCCCGGCCGTACGTGGCCAGCAGCGCCTGGGCCTCGATCGGGTCGCCCAGCGAGGTGCCGGTGCCGTGGGCCTCGACCGCGTCGACGGCGGTGGCCGCGAGTCGCGCGGTGGTGAGCGCCTGCCGGATGACGCGTTGCTGGGACGGGCCGTTGGGAGCGGTGATGCCGTTGCTGGCGCCGTCCTGGTTGACCGCGCTGCCACGGACGACGGCCAGGACGGGGTGGCCGGCCCGTCTCGCGTCGGAGAGTCGTTCCAGCAGGACGACGCCGGCGCCCTCGCCCCAGCCGGTGCCGTCGCCGTCGTCCGAGAACGCCTTGCACCGGCCGTCGCGGGCCAGACCGCGCTGGCGTGAGAACTCGACGAACGCGCCTGCGGTGGCCATGACCGTGACACCGCCGGCCAGAGCCAGGTCGCATTCACCGGCGCGCAGGGCCTGGGCCGCCAGGTGGATGGCCACCAGCGACGACGAGCACGCCGTGTCGACGGTGATGGCCGGGCCCTCGAAGCCGAAGGTGTACGAGACCCGGCCGGAGACCAGGCTGCCCGCGCTGGTGCTGCCCGGCTGCAGGAGGTTCGCGTAGTCGCCGTACAGCACGCCCGCGAAGACACCGGTGCGGCTGCCGCGCAGCCCGGCCGCGTCGATGCCGGCCCGCTCCAGGGCCTCCCACGACGTTTCGAGCAGCAGCCGCTGCTGCGGGTCCATGGTGACGGCCTCGCGCGGGCTGACCCCGAAGAACCCGGCGTCGAACTCGCCCGCCCCGGCGAGAAAGCCCCCCTGGTTCACGTAGGACGTGCCGGGGTTGTCGGGGTCGGGGTGATAGAGGGCGTCAAGGTCCCAGCCCCGGTCGTCGGGGAAGCCACCGACGGCGTCCCGGCCGTCGCTGAGCAGCCGCCAGAGGTCCTCGGGAGTGCTGACGCCGCCGGGGAACCGTAGGCCGAGGCCGACGATGACGATCGGATCGTCGACGTCGGCGGCAGCCGGCCCTTGCGAGGCGGGCGGGGCCGCTTGTTCGGCCAGGGCGCCGATCAGCTCACCGCGCAGGAACACAGCGAGCGCCTGCGGGGTCGGGTAGTCGAACGTGAGCGTGGCCGGCAGGCGCAGCTCGGTGGCCGTGCTGAGGCGGTTGCGCAGCTCGACGGCGGTCAGCGAGTCGAAGCCGAGCTCGCTGAACGCGCGGGCGGCGGGTACGGCGTCGCCCGAGGCATGGCCGAGCACGCCGGCGACCTGCGAACGGACCATCTCGAGCAGCAGCCGGTCCTGGTCGGAGGGGGCCAGCCCGGCCAGGCGCTGCAGCAGGGAGGTCGCGGTGGCCCCGGCGGCGGCGCGGCGGACCGGCTCGCGGACGAGGGCGCGCAGCAGCGGCGGGAGGCCGGCGTCGCCCTGGCGGGCGCGCAGGACGGCGTGGTCGATCCGGATCGGCACGAGCAGGGGCCGGTCGGCTTCGAGCGCGGCGTCGAAGTGGCCGAGGGCTTCGGGCAGGGTGAGGGGCGCGACGCCGCCCCGGGTCAGCCGGCGGCGGTCGACCTCGGACAGGTTGCCGGCCATGCCGGCGGTGGTGTCCCAGGCGCCCCAGACGAGCGAGACGCCCGGGAGGCCCCGGCGGCGGCGGTGGGCCGCGAAGGCGTCGAGGAAGGCGTTGGCGGCCGCGTAGTTGCCCTGTCCCGGTGTTCCGAGCAGGCCGGCGACCGACGAGTAGAGCACGAACGCGTCGAGGTCGGCGCCAGCGGTGGCCTCGTGCAGGTTGACCACCGCGTCGACCTTGGCCCGGAGCACGGTGTCGAGACGTTCGGGGGTCAGGCCGGTGAGCACGGTGTCGTCGAGGACACCGGCCACGTGCACGACGGCGCGGACGTCGACGCCGTCGAGCACCCGGTCGAGCTCCTCGCGGTCGGCTACGTCGCAGCGCACGAGGCGGACCCGAGCACCGGCCTCGGTGAGTTCGCTCCACAGTTCGCCGGCGCCGGGGGCGTCGCTGCCGGTGCGGCTGAGCATCAGCAGGTCGCGGACGCCGCCCGAGTGCACGAGGTGGCGGACGAGGAGGCCGCCGAGCGTGCCGGTGGCGCCCGTGACGACCGTGGTGCCACTCTCGCGGGGCGGGCGCGGCATCATCAGCACGTTCTTGCCGACGTGCTTGCCCTGGCTGACGAAACGGAACGCGTCCCGGGCGTGCCGGATGTCCCACGCGCGCACGGGCGGCATCCGCAGCGCGTCCGCGTTGAACAGCGCGTGGATCTCGGTGAGCATGTCCCGGATCCGGTCCGGCCCGGCTTCGAACAGGTCGAACGGCCGGTACGTGCGGCCGGGCAGCCCGGCCGGGTCGCGCAGGTCGGTCTTGCCCATCTCGAGGAACCGGCCGCCGGGCGCGAGCAGCTCGATCGAGGCGTCGATGAGCTCGTGGGCCAGCGAGTTGAGCACCACGTCGACGCGGCGGCCGGCGAACTTGCGGGCGAAGCCGGTGTCCCGGGAGGAGGCGATCTCGTCGTCGGTGAGGCCGAGCGCGCGCAGGGCGTCCCACTTGGCGGGGCTCGCGGTGGCCAGGACGCGGGCGCCCAGATGCCGGGCGATCTGGATGGCGGCGGTGCCGACGCCGCCGGCCCCCGCGTGTACGAGGACGGTCTCGCCCGGCCGGACGCGGCCGAGGTCGTTCAGGGCGTAGAAGGCGGTGAGGAACGCCATCGGCACGGCGGCCGCCTCGGCGAACGTCCAGTCGCAGGGCACCGGGACGAGCAGCCGAGCGTCGGTGACCGCGACCGGCCCGAAGCCACCCGCGAAGGCACCCATGACCCGGTCGCCCGGGGCAATGTGGGTGACATCGGTGCCGACTTCGAGGACGACGCCGGAGCCCTCGCTGCCCATGTCGAGCGGGTTGTCGCTCGGGTACACGCCGAGCGCGATGAGCACGTCGCGGAAGTTCAGGCCGGCCGCGCGGACGGCGACGCGGACCATGCCCGGATCGAGCGGGCCGCCGGCGGGGGTGGCGACCAGGCTAAGGTTGTCGAGGCTGCCGCCGCCGGTGCTCTCGAGGCGCCAGGCGGGCGCGTCGGGCGGGGTCATCCCGGGGTCGGGGGCGATGCGGGCCAGGCGCGGGGTGGCGACGGCGCCGCCGCGGACCATCGCCTGCGGGATGTCGCCCGCGCCGACCAGCGCGGGCAGCGCGGCCCACGAGGCGGGGCTGCCGTCGACGTCGGCCAGCACGATGCGGGCCGGGTACTCGGACTGGGCCGAGCGGATCAGGCCCCACACCGCGGCGTGCGCCAGGTCGGTCGGCTCCTCGCCCGGGCCGCCGGCGACCGCGCCGGTGGTGGTGACGACGAGCGTGGTGGCGGCGTACCGGTCGTCGCCGAGCCACTGGTGCAGCGCTTCGAGCACGCGGGTGGTGGCCGCGTGGGTGCGGGCGGCCAGGCCGACCGGGTCGTCGGCGGGGTCGACCTGCTGGGGCGGGCAGTCGAGCAGCAGCACGGCGGGCGTGGGCGGGTCGCCGAGCGGCAGGCCGGTGTCGCGGCTGTCGCCCAGGGCCGCCCAGTCCTGCGGGGTCGCGGCCGTTTCGACCGGGCGTTCGACCCAGTCGAGGCCGAACAGCGACCGGCTTGCCGTACGGGACCCGCCCTCCACCTGCGCCGGGCTGACCGGTCGCATGACCAGGGCGCCGATCGTCACGACGCCCGCGCCCGTGCCGTCGGCCGCGGCGAGGGCGACCCGGTCGGTGCCGTTCGCAGTGAGCCGCACCCGCAACGTGGTCGCGCCGACGGCGTGCACAGTGACGTCGGTGAACGCGAACGCCATGCGGGCCGAGCCGTCCGCCTCCGCGCCGAGCGCCACCCCGTGCAGCGCGGCGTCGAGCAGGGCCGGGTGCAGCTGGAAGCGACCGGCGTGGCCGGCATCGGGCTCGGGCAGCGCCACCTCGGCGTAGATGTCGTCGCCGAGCCGCCAGGCCGCGCTCAGTCCCTGGAAGGACGGGCCGTAGCCGAAGCCGGCGCTCGCGAGGCGGTCGTAGAAGCCGTCGATCGGCAGCCGGACGGCGCCGGTGGGTGGCCACACGCTGAGGTCGACCGGCTCGGCCGCTGCCGCCTGAGGAATGAGCTGCCCGGTGGCGTGCAGGGTCCAGGGGTCGTCGGGCAGTGCGTCTTCGGCCCGCGAGTGCACGGTGACCGGCCGTCGTCCACTGTGGTCGGCCGCGCCGGTGACCACCTGGAGCGCGACGCCGCCCGAGGCGGGCACGGTCAGCGGGGCCTGGACAGTCAGCTCCTCGAGCACCGGGGCGCCGGTCTGCTCGCCGGCGCGCAGGGCGAGTTCGACCATCGCGGTGCCGGGCAGCACGGCCGAGCCGAGGATGGCGTGGTCGGCCAGCCAGGGGTGGGTCGGCAGGGCGAGGCGGCCGGTGAAGACGGTGCCGTCGCCCTCGGCCAGCGACAGCACGGCGCCCAGCAGCGGGTGGTCGGTGGCGGCCAGGCCGAGCCCGGCTGCGTCCACGGTGACCAGGTCGGCCGACGAGGGCCAGTAGAGCTGGTGGCGGAACGGGTAGGTGGGCAGGTCGAGGCGCTCGGCCGGGCGTTCGGGCAGCAGGGCCGGCCAGCGGACGGTGGCGCCGGCGACGTGGATGCGGGCCAGCGCGGCCAGGAAGGTGGCGACCTCGTCACGGTCGCGGCGCATGACGGCGTACGCGGCCGGGGTGTCCGGCAGGTTGTCCGCGGCCATGGCGGCGAGCACGGTGTCGGGGCCGAGTTCGAGATAGCGGCCCGCCCCCAGCTCGGCCAGGGAGTGCACGGCGTCGGCGAAGAGCACCGGCCGGCGCACCTGGTCGATCCAGTACTGCGGTTCGCTCCACTCGCGCCGGCCGACCGGGCGGCCGGTGACGCTGGAGACGGCGGCCAGAGTGGGTTCGCTGAAGGTGAGCCCGCGGACGACCGTGCCGAACTCGGCGAGCATCGGCTCCATAAGCCGCGAGTGGAAGGCGTGGCTGGTCCGCAGCCGGGTTGTCTTCCAGCCGCGCTGCTCGACTTCTTCCATCTGCGCCACGGGTCCGGAGACGACCACCGACGCCGGGCCGTTGACCGCGGCGATGTCGACATCCGGGAACGCGGCGCGAACGTCCGCCACGGCCGCCTGCACCGCGACCATCGCGCCGCCGGCGGGCAACGCCTGCATCAGGCGGCCCCGGGCCACGACCAGCGCGGCCGCGTCGTCGAGGGTCAGGACCCCGGCCGTGTACGCGGCGGCGACCTCACCGATCGAATGGCCGGCCACGATCTCGGGTTCGAGGCCGAGCGAGCGGACGGTGGCCAGCAGCGCCACCTCGACGGCGAACAGGGCGGGCTGGGCGAAACCGGTCCGGTGCACCAGGTCGGAGTCGAGCACGTCGCGCAGCGTGTGGTCTCCGAGGTGACGGTCAACCGCCGCGGCGGCCTCGGCGAAGGCGGACGCGTAGACCGGGAACCGCGAAGCCAACCGCTGGCCCATGGCCAGTCGCTGGGCGCCCTGACCGGTGAACAGGAAGGCGAGCTTGCCGGTCGCCGGCGCGCCGGTGATCAGCCCGGGCTCGGGCTCGCCGACGGCGAGGGCGGCCAGACCGCGCTGCAGGGCGTCGCGGTCGTCAGCCAGCACCACGGCCCGATGTTCCAGGGCGGCCCGACCGGTGGCCAACGCCCAGCCCAGGTCGCCCGCCCGCAGCTGGGGGCGGTCACCGACGTACGTGTAGAGCTGTTGGGCCTGCGCGCGCAACGCGTCCTCGTCGCGGGCCGAGAGCACCACCGGAACCGGCGACGGCACGTCCGCGGGCTCCGGGAAGGCCTCCGCGGGCGGTTCCTCGAGGACCAGGTGGACGTTGGTGCCGCTCACACCGAACGATGAGATGCCGGCCCGGCGCGGGGTGTCCCGGCGGGGCCACGGTCGCGCCTCGGTGAGCAGTTCGACGTCGCCGGCCGCCCAGTCGACGTGCGGGCTGGGCTCGTCGAGGTGCAACGACTTGGGCATGGTCTCGTGCCGCAGCGCCAGGACGGCCTTCATGACACCGGCGACACCGGCGGCGGCCTGGGTGTGCCCGATGTTCGACTTGACGGAGCCGAGGTGCGCGGGCTTGCCCGGGGTGCGGTCCTGGCCGTACGTGGCCAGCACGGCCTGCGCCTCGATGGGGTCGCCGAGCCGGGTGCCGGTGCCGTGGGCCTCGATGAGGTCGACGTCGTCGACGGAGAGGCCGGCGTCGGCCAGCGCCTGCCGGATGACGCGCTGCTGGGACGGGCCGTTGGGGGCGGCGATGCCGTTGCTGGCGCCGTCCTGGTTGACCGCGCTGCCCCGGATGACGCCCACGATGGGATGGCCGAGGCGCTGGGCCCGGGAAAGCCGTTCGAGCAGCACGAGGCCGACGCCCTCGGAGAGGCCGATGCCGTCCGCGCCGGCCGAGAACGCCTTGCAGCGGCCGTCGGCGGCCAGGCCTCGCTGGCGGGAGAACTCGGTGAACGCGCTCGGCGTGGCCATCACGGTGACGCCGCCGGCCAGGGCCATCGTGCACTCGTCGGAGCGCAGGGCTTGCGCGGCCAGGTGGATCGCGACCAGCGACGACGAGCAGGCCGTGTCGATGGTGATGGCCGGGCCTTCGAGGCCGAGGGTGTACGACACGCGGCCGGAAAGGACGGCCGCGGTGGTACCGGTGATGAGGAAACCCTCGGCCGCCTGCACGGTGCCACCGATCAGGCGTACGTAATCCTGGGTGTTGGACCCGACGAACACGCCGGTGCGGCTGCCCCGCAGGGTGGCCGGATCGATGCCGGCCCGCTCGAGCACCTCCCACGAGGCCTCTAGCACCTGGCGCTGCTGCGGATCCATCGAGAGCGCCTCGCGCGGGCTCACGTCGAAGAACGCCGCGTCGAAGTCGCCCGCACCCTGTAGGAAGCCGCCCTCGGACGCGTAGTCGTCGCCGTGCTCGGGGTCCTCGTCGTACGCGTCGTCGAGGTCCCACCCCCGGTCGGACGGCGGACGGCCGATGGCGTCAGCGCCGGTGTTGACCAGCCGCCACAGGTCGTCCGGGGTGCGGACGCCGCCCGGGTAGCGGCAGCTCATCGCCACGATCGCGATCGGCTCCCGATCCGCGGACTCGGCCTGGCGGAGCCGCTCGCGGGTCTGGTGCAGATCCGCGGTGACCCGCTTGAGATAGTCGAGGAGCTTGTCCTGATCCGACAACGGAGGCCTCACCAAGATCGGTTTTCGGGGGCGCGAGGGATCGCCAGCTTCGACCGAAGGTAGGCGGCGGCACTCGGGGCGGCCTACCCCTAGGCCGCCCCTGCCAGGGGATTCAGACCCCGAGCTCGTCGATGAAGCGGAACACCTCGTCGGCGCTGGCCGATTCGAGGCGGTCGGCGGTGCTCTCCGGCGCCTTGTCGTCCGCGCGCAACCCATCGAGCAGGCCGCGCAGCCGCATCTCCACCCGCAGCCGCAGCGCGGTGTCGCCCGCGGTGGCGGTCAGGCCGGCTGCCAGCTGGTCGAGCGTGGACAGCACCGCCTCGGGCCCGCCCCCGGCGTCACCGGCCAGGCGGTCGAGCAGCAGCCGGGCCACCGCGTCCGGGGTCGGGTGGTCGAAGACCAGGGTGGCAGGCAGGGTAAGCCCGCTCGCCGCGCCGAGCCGGTTGCGCAGGTCGACCGCGGTCAGCGAGTCGAAGCCGATCTCCTTGAACGGCCGCCGGGCGTCGACCGCGTCGGCGCTGTCGTGGCCGAGCACGGCGGCCGCGTGCGCCCGCACCAGGCCGAGCACGATCGGCTCGTGCTCGTGCGGGGGCACCCCGGCCAGTTGCTGCCGCAGCGCGTCCCCGGCGTCGGCCGGGGGTGCCGCCTCGGCGATCTCGCGCGTCGCCCGCACCTCGGGCAGGTCGGCGATCAGCGGGCGGGGCCGGGCGAACGCGAAGGCCGGGGCGAACACCGGCCAGTCGACGTCGGCCACCGCGAGGAACGTGTCCCCCGCCCCAGCCGCCTGGCGCATCGCCATGATGGCGGCGGCCGGGTCCATGCCGCGGAAGCCACGCTTGCGCATGTAGTCCTCGCCACCGGCCGACTCGGCCATGCCGCCGCCGGCCCACAGGCCCCAGGCGACCGAGGTGACCGGCAGGCCACGCTCGCGGGCCTGCTCGGCCAGGGCGTCCAGGGCGGCGTTGGCGGCGCCGTACGTGCCCTGGCGGGCGCTGCCCCACACACCCGCGTTGGACGAGAAGAACACCACCTGCTCCAGGTGCTCGGGGTCGAGCAGGTCGAGAAGGTTCTGCGCGCCACGCACCTTGCCGGAACGCACGTCGGTCAGTTCCTCGGTCGTGGAGTCGGCGATCAGTTCGGGAGTCAGGGTTCCCGCCGCGTGTACGACCGAGGTGACCGGCTCGCCGAGGCCGGCCAGCAGGGCGGCGACCTGCTCGCGGTCGGCGGTGTCGCAGGCGGCGATCGTCACCCGGGCACCGCCGGCGGTCAGGTCGGTCCGCAGTTCGGCGGCGCCGGGCGCGGCGTCGCCGCGACGGCTGGTGAGCACGACGTGCTCGGCGCCGGATCCGGCCGCCCAGCGGGCCACGTGCGCGCCCAGAGCGCCGGTGCCCCCGGTGACCAGGACGGTGCCGCGCGGCTCCCACAGCGGACTGACCGGGTCGGCCGGGGCGGGCAGCAGGCGCCGGGCCAGCACGCCGGCCGAGCGCACGGCCACCTGGTCCTCGTCCTGGAGTCCCGCCAACACGGCAGCGGCCCGCCCGGCCGCGCGGGGGTCCAGCGTCGCCGGCAGGTCGAGCAGGCCACCCCAGGACTCCGGGTGTTCGAGGGCGAACGTGCGGCCCAGCGCCCAGATCTGAGCGACGGCGAGGCTGCTGGGCCGGTCGCCCGGGGCGGCCTGAATGCCCTCACGGGTGACGATCCACAGGGCTGTCCCGGTGCCGCCGAGCTCACGCATCAGCGACAAAGTGTCTTCGGGCGAGGCCAGCAGGGAGACAATCCCCGCGTACGTCCGGCCGGGCTCGAAGCTGGTGGCGTGCTCGACATCGGCGCCCGCCCCGATCAGCACCAGGGTCACCTCGCCGGGGTCGATGTCCGCGGGGTGCAGCACGAGCCAGGTGCCGGTCAGGCGGCCCGGTTCCGGCTCGGGCAGCGGGGTGAAGACGATCCGGAATCGCCAGGCGTCCAGCTCGGACCGTTCGCGGCCGGCGCGGTGCCAGCCGGCCAAGGCCGGCAGCACCGGGGTGAGCGCGCCGGGGTCGACCCCGAGGGTCTGGCTGAGCGTGGCCACGTCGGTCTTCTCGACCGCGTTCCAGAACTCCTCGTGCGGGTCGTCGCCGCGGGTCGCCGTGCCGGGCTCGTCGGCCAGCCAGTAGTGGCGGTGCTGGAACGCGTAGGTGGGCACGGACAGCTCGCGGCGGCGGCCGGTGAGCACGCTGGACCAATCCACGCCGATGCCGGCCACCCACGCCTCGGCCAGGGTGCGGACCTCGCGGGCTGGCCCGGCCTCGTCGCGACGCAGGGTTCCGGTGACCGCGACGGCATCCGGACCGGCGGCGGCGATGTCCTGGACGGCGGCGGTGAGCACCGGGTGCGGGCTGACCTCGACGAAGTGCCGGTAGCCGTCGGCCAGCAGCCGTTCGACGGCGGCGGCGAAGCGGACCGGCCGGCGCATGTTCTCGTACCAGTATCGGGCGCCGTCGCCCGGGACCGTGGGTTCGGCCAGCATCGTCGAGTAGAACGGCACCCGGCCCGCCTCGGCGCGCACCGGCGCGAGCAGGTCGAGCAACCGGTCGCGCAACACCTCGACCTGCACCGAGTGGCCGGCCGCGCTGGCCTTGATATGCCGGGCCCGTACGCCGTCGGTCTCGTAGTGGGCGGCGAGCGCGTCGAGCGTCTCGGACGGGCCGGTCACGATGACCGAGGCCGGTCCGTTGACGGCCGCGATCTCCACCCCGGCGTACGCGGTCTCGGCCAGCCGGGCGGCGACGGCGTCCTCGGCCGCGGCCACCGCGAGCATCGCGCCCGACCCGGCGATCGTCATCATCTCGATGCTGCGCAGCGCGACGATCCGGGCGGCGTCCTCGACGGTCAGCACCCCGGCGACGCAGGCCGCGGCGATCTCACCCTGGGAGTGCCCGACAACCGCGGCCGGCGTGACACCGTGCTCCTGCCACCAGGCGGCCAGCGACACCATGACGGCGAACAGCACCGGCTGCACGACGTCGAGCCGGTCGAGCGACGGCGTTCCCGCCTCCTGCCGGAGTACGGCCTCGACCGAGTAGTCCAGGTGCTCGCCGAGCGCGGTGTCGCACTCGCGCAGCCGGGCCGCGAAGGCCGGTGAGGTGTCGAGCAGGTCGGCCGCCATACCCGGCCACTGGCCGCCCTGCCCGGGGAAGACGAAGACGACTCCCCCGGCCGGCCCGGCCACGCCGGCCACGACATCGGCCGAGAGGCGACCGTCGGCCAGTGCGGTCAGCCCGTTCTCGTCGAGCACGACCGCGCGGTGGTTGAGCCGGGCCCGGCCGGCCAGGGTATGGGCGATGTCGACCGACGGTAGCCCGGGCCGGTCGCGCAGGAACGCGGTCAGGCGGCGCGCCTGGGCGGCGGGCACGGCGGCGGCGCGGCCGGAGAGCAGCAGCGGGACGACCGGAAGGTCCGGGTTCGGGGGCTCGGCAGCGGCGGGCGGAGCCTGTTCGAGGATGATGTGGGCGTTGGTGCCGCTGATCCCGAACGACGACACCGCCGCGCGGCGCTTCCGCGAGGCAGGCCAGTCGCGCGCTTCGGTGAGCAGTTCGACTGCGCCCGAGTTCCAGTCGATGTGCGGGGACGGGGCGTCGATGTGCAGGCTGCGCGGGAGCACGCCGTGGCCGAGCGCGAGAACCATCTTCATCAGCCCGGCGACGCCCGCGGCGGCCTGGGTGTGGCCGAGGTTCGACTTGATCGAGCCGAGCCAGAGCGGGTCGCCCATACGGTCCTGGCCGTAGGTGGCGAGCAGCGCCTGGGCCTCGATCGGGTCGCCCAGCGTGGTGCCGGTGCCGTGGGCCTCGACCGCGTCCACGTCCTGCGGCGTGAGGCCGGCGTCGGCCAGGGCGGCCCGGATGACCCGTTGCTGGGAAGGGCCGTTGGGAGCGGTCAGGCCGTTGGAGGCGCCGTCCTGGTTGACCGCGCTGCCCCGCACGACGGCCAGGATCGGGTGGCCGAGGCGCTGGGCGTCGGCGAGCCGCTCGACGAGCAGCACCCCGGCGCCCTCGGACCAGGTGGCGCCGTCGGCTGCGGCCGAGAACGGCTTGCAGCGCCCGTCGGCGGCGGTCGCGCCCTGGCGCGCCACCTCGACGAACGTGCTCGGGTTGGCCATCACCGAGACGCCGCCGGCCAGCGCCAGGTCGCATTCGCCGCGGCGCAGCGACTCGGCCGCCAGGTGCAGGGTGACCAGCGACGACGAGCACGCGGTGTCGATGGTCAGCGCCGGGCCTTCCAGGCCGAAGACGTACGCGACCCGGCCCGACACGACGCTGCCGGAGACCCCGGTGGCCCGGTAGCCCTCGACGCCCTCGGGCAGGGTGGTCAGCCCGGTGCCGTAGTCGTGGTACATCAGTCCCGCGAACACGCCGGTCCGGGAGCCCTTGATTCCCAGCGGATCCAGCCCGGCCCGTTCGAGAGCTTCCCAGCTGATCTCGAGCAGGATCCGCTGTTGCGGGTCCATGGCGAGGGCCTCGCGGGGTGAGATGCCGAACAGCCCGGCGTCGAACTCCCCGGCGTCGTACAGGAAACCACCCTGCTGGGTGTATCCGGTGCCGGTGAGGTCCCAGCCGCGGTCGGTCGGGAACCCGCCGATCGCGTCTACGCCGCCGTTCAACAGCTGCCAGAGGTCGTCCGGGGTGCGGACGCCACCCGGGAACCGGCAGCCCATGCCGACGATGGCGATCGGCTCGTCGGTGGAGGCCCTGACGGCCGGCGGGACGGCGGGGCTGTCGTCGCTGCCGAGCACCCGGTCGAGCAGGTGGCGGGCGATGGCGTGGGCGTTCGGGTAGTCGAAGGCGAGCGTGGCGGGCAGGGTCAGCCCGGTTGTGGCCTGCAGGCGGTTACGCAGCTCGACCGCGGTGAGCGAATCGAAGCCGAGCTCGCGCAGGGCGCGGTTCCCGTCGATCGCGCTACCCGAGGTGAAGCCGAGCACGGCAGCGACGGTGCTACGAACCAGTTCGACGGCGTGCTGCTCGCGCTCGGCCTCGGACAGCCCGGCCAGGAGGCGGGCGAACGAACCGGGGTCGCCGACCCGGGCGGCGCGGCGAGGGCCGGTACGCACCAGACCGGAGAGCACGGGTGGCAGCAGGCCGCCGGCGGCGGTCTCGCGCAGGGCGGACAGGCTCAGCGCGACCGGGACGGTGAGGGCCAGTCCGGAGCGCAGAGCGGTGTCGAACAGCGCGAGGCCCTGGGCCGGGTCGAGCGGCAGGACGCCGCCGCGGCGCAGACGCCGGCGGCCGGCGTCGGTGAGGTCGCCGGCCATGCCCTCGTCGGTGTCCCACAAGCCCCAGGCCATCGAGGTGGCCGGAACGCCCTCGGCCCGCAGGTGGGCGGCGAAGGCGTCGACGAACGTGTTGGCGGCGGCGTAGTTGGCCTGGCCCGCGTTGCCGAGCAGGCCCGCCGCCGACGAGAACAGCACGAACGCTTGGAGGTTGCTGGTCGCGGCGGCCAGGTTGCGGGCGGCGTCGACCTTCGCGCGGAAGACCGTCTCCAGCCGCTCGGGGGTCAGGTCGGCGAGGAGACCGTCGTCGAGAACACCCGCGGCGTGAATGACCGCGGTGATCTCCTTGCCGGCCAGCGCCGCGTCAACCGCTTCGGCATCGGACACATCGCAGGCGACGGAAGTGGCGCCCGCGATGTCGGAAGCGCCGCCCGTGCGCGAAAGCAGGAGCAGGTCCCGTACGCCGTGAGTCTCCACGAGGTGACGGGCGATCAGCCTGCCGAGCGTGCCAGTGGCCCCGGTGACCACGACGGTCCCGCCAGTCAGATCGGGAAGCTCGGCTTCCTCGGGCAGCTGGTGCCGGGCGATCCGGGGCACGAGGACGCGGTCGCCGCGCACCGCCGCCTGCGGGTGACCGGCCGGGATGCGGTCCGGGTCGGGGGTGTCGACGATGGTGATCCGGCCGGGGTGCTCGCTCTGCGCCGACCGGACGAGGCCCCACAGCGCGGCCTGGGCCAGGTGCGGCACGGTGTCGGCCGGGTCGACGGCAACCGCGCCGTCGGTGCGGACGACCAGCTGGGAGTGCTCACGCCCCGGGTCGGCCAGGAACGCCTGGAGCTCGCTCAGCAGGCGGGCGGCGGTGCTGTGGACAGTGCCGGTCTCGCCCGCGTAGTCCAGCACGACCAGGTCGGTGTCGGCCGGGTCGGCGGCTTCGACCTCGACCCAGTCCACTGTGTAGAGCGGCGGTTGAACCGTGGTGGCGGTGGTGATCGGGCGGACGGCGAGGGCGTCGATGTCGAGGACGGGCTGACCAGTCTCGTCGACGGCCCGCAGGCGTACGGTCTCGGTGCCCTCGGCGGCCGTCAGGCGGACGCGTAGGGATGCCGCGCCGACGGCGTGCAGGCGTACGCCGGAGAACACGAACGGCAGCCGGGCCGCGCCGTCCCCGGCGGGAACGAGCCCGCCCGCGGCCAGAGCGTGCAGGCAGGCGTCGAGCAGCGCCGGATGGATCCCGTATCCGTCCAGGCCGACCCCGGCGTCGAGCGCCACCTCGGCCAGGATCTCGCCGTCGCGCCGCCACGCCTGCCGCAAGCCCTGGAACGCCGGGCCGTAGGCGAGCCCGGTGTCGGCCAGCGCGGCGTACAGACTCTCGGCGTCGACGGGCTCGGCGTCGCGGGGCGGCCAGGGCAGCTCGATGTTCTCGGAGGACGTGCCGGGCCGCAACGTGCCGGTGGCGTGCGAGGTCCAGGGGTCGTCGCGGCCGGGCCTCGAGTGGATGGCCAGGGACCGGCCGGTGACGGTGACCCGCAGATCGAGCCCACCGCTCGCGGGCAGGGTCATCGGCGCCTGCAGCAGCAGTTCCCCCACGACCGGCGCGTCGACCTGCTCGCCCGCGGCCAGGGCCAGGTCGAGCAGCGCGGCCCCGGGCACGAGCACGTCACCGAGCACCTCGTGGTCGGTGAGCCAGGGCTGGGCGTGCCGGGCGACGTGGCCGGTGAACACGACGGTGTCCGTGTCGGGCAGGCGGACCGCGGCGGCCAGGACCGGGTGGCCGGTGCCGTCGAGCCCGGCCGCGGCCAGGTCCCCGGCGCCCGGGTGGGACGACAGCCAGAAGTGCTGCCGCTGGAACGGGTACGTGGGCAGGGCGGCGAGCCGGTGGCCGTCGGTGGGCCAGGCCGACCAGTTCACGGGCACACCGCGCACCCAGGCCTCGCCGAGCGCCCGGATCTGGGCGGCCGGGCCGTCCTCGCCGCGGCGCAGGGTGCCCCACACCCCGGCCCCGGCGGCGGTCTGCTCGACCGCGACGGTGAGCACGGGGTGCCCGGACACCTCGGCGAAGAGCCGGAAGCCGTCCTCGGCCAGGCGCTGCACGACGGGCGCGAACTGAACCTGGCGGCGCAGGTTCTGCCACCAGTAGGCGGCGTCCACGGGCTCGGTGACCTGCGCGCCGGTTGCGGTCGAGAACCACGGGACAGCCGGGACGGTGCCGCTCAGCCCGTCGAGCGCGGCGGCGATCGACTCGCGCACGGGCTCGACCTGGGGTGAGTGGGAGGCGTAGCCGACCTCGACCAGCCGGGCCCGCACGCCCTGCTCGTCGCACCACGGCACGAACTGCTCGACGGCGTCCCGCTCCCCCGACACCACGACCTGGGCCGGGGAGTTGACGGCCGCGACCACCAGGCCCGACCAGCGCGGGTCGGCCAGCCAGGTCTCGACGTCGGCGGCGGGAGCGCTGACCGATGCCATCCGGCCGGTGCCGTCGAGGTCGATGAGTGCCTGCGAACGAGCCGCCACGACGCGCGCGCCGTCCGCGACCGTCAGTGCGCCGGAGACGACGGCGGCCACGACTTCGCCCTGGGAGTGGCCGATGACGGCCGCCGGGCGTACGCCGTGGGACTCCCACCAGGCGGTGAGGGCGACGCCAACGGCCCACAGCACCGGCTGCACGACGTCCACCCGGGACAGCCAGTCGTCGTCGCCGCGCAGCACCTGCTCGACCGAGAAGCCGACCAGCGGGGTCAGCGCGGCGTCGCACTCGCGGAGCCGGTCGGCGAAGGCCGCGCTGCTGAGCAGGCCGGCCGTCATGTGCAGCCACTGGCCGCCCTGGCCGGGGTATACGAACACCACATCGGCGTTGCCGAGCGGTGATCCGGTGACCGGGGCGAGGCCGTCGGCCGCGGCGGCCAGGGTCTCGGCGTCCCAGGCGACCGCCCGGACGGGAAGGGCGCCGCGGGTGACGAGGGTGGCGCCTACGTCGGCCAGGGACGATCCGGTGGCGGTCAGATGGTCGCGGACGGTCGCGGCCACCGCCCGTACGCCCTCGGGGGTTGCTCCGGCCAGTGGCAATGGGACGACCGAGGCGGTTCCGGCGGCTGGGATCTCGGCGGCGGGGGCCTGTTCGAGGACGATGTGCGCGTTGGTGCCGCTGAACCCGAACGACGAGACCGCCGCCCGGCGCGGTGCGTCCCCGCTGTCCCACGGCTGTTCGGTGGTGAGCAGCTGCAGAGCGCCGGTCGACCAGTCGATGTGGCTTGAAGGCGCGTCCACGTGCAGTGTCTTGGGCAGCACGCCGCGGCGCATGGACTCGACCATCTTGATGACTCCGCCGACGCCGGCCGCGGCCTGGGTGTGGCCGAGGTTCGACTTCAGCGACCCCAGCTTCAGCGGGGTCGCGCGGTCCTTCCCGTACGCGGAAAGCAGTGCCTGGGCCTCGATCGGGTCGCCCAGCCGGGTGCCGGTGCCGTGCGCCTCGACGGCGTCGATCTGGGCCGGAGTGAGGCGGGCGTCGGCGAGGGCGTCCAGGATGACGCGTTGCTGGGACGGGCCGTTGGGTGCGGTCAGGCCGTTGGAGGCGCCGTCCTGGTTGACGGCGCTGCCGCGTACGACGGCGAGCACCTGATGACCGAGGCGGCGCGCGTCGGAGAGCCGTTCCACCAGCACGAGCCCCGCGCCCTCGGACCAGCCCGTGCCGTCGGCCGCCTCGGCGAACGGCTTGCAGCGGCCGTCGGCGGCGAGCCCGCCCTGCCGCGCGAACTCGACGAACGTGCTGGGGCCGGCCATCACGGTGACCCCGCCGGCCAGCGCCATCGCGCACTCGCCGCGGCGCAGCGACTGGACGGCCAGATGCAGCGCGACCAGTGACGACGAGCAGGCGGTGTCGATGGTCAGCGCCGGGCCTTCCAGACCGAACGCGTACGCGACCCGGCCCGAGACGACGCTGCCCGAGGTGCCGGTGGCGAGGTAGCCCTCGACGCCCTCGGGCAGCGAGGTCAGCTGCGACGCGTAGTCGTGGTACATGACGCCCGCGAAGACCCCGGTGCGCGAGCCCTTCACGCCGAGCGGGTCGATCCCGGCCCGCTCGAACGCCTCCCACGCGCATTCGAGCAGCAGCCGCTGCTGTGGGTCCATCACCAGCGCCTCGCGGGGCGAGATGCCGAACACGGCCGGGTCGAATGCGCCGGCCTCGTCGAGGAACCCGCCCCGCTGGGCGAAGTCGCCGTCGACGGGCCCCCAACCGCGGTCGGCAGGGAAGCCGGTGATGGCGTCCCGACCGGCGGCGACCAGCTCCCACAGCTGCTCGGGAGTGTGCGCACCACCCGGGTAACGGCAGGCCAGGCCGACGATGGCGATCGGCTCGGCCGCCTTCTCCTGGACGTCGACGAGGTCGCGACGGGCCTGCCGGAGGTCGGTGGTGGCCCGCTTGAGGTAGTCGCGGAGCTTCTCTTCGGTGTCCATGTGTCGCCTACTCCAGGGCTGGGCGGGGTCGGTTCGGGGCGGATCAGGTCGGGCCGAGTTCGTTGTCGAGCAGGCTGAACAACTCGTCGTCGTCGGCGTCGGCGATGTCGTGGTCGCCCGCGGTGGTCTCGGCCGCCGGAGCAGTCCAATCGGCGAGCAGAGCTCGCAACCGCAGGACGGCCGAGGTGCGGGCTGCCTCGCTCGGGGCGCCCGCCGCTTCGAGGCGGGCCAGCTCGGCCAGCAGCGCCGCGTCCTCCGTGGCCGCTGCCGGCGCCAGCTGTTCGCGCAGGGCCTCGGCCAGGGCGAGGGGGGTCGGGTGGTCGAAGATCAGCGTCGGGGCCAGGCGCCGGCCGACGTCGGCGGCCAGCCGGTTGCGAAACTCCACGGCGGTCAGGGAGTCGAAGCCGAGTTCGCCGAACGCGCGGGTGTCGCCGATACCGTCCAGCCCCAGGTCGCCCAGGACGGCGGCGATGTGGGCGCGGATCAGGCCGAGCAGGGTGCGGGTCTGCTCGGGCGCGGTGAGCGCGCTCAGCTGGCGGGACAGCGCCTGCTCGCGGCCGTTTGTCTTCTTCTTCACGGGACCACGCCGGGCCGGGCCGAGGATCGCCGGGACGACCAGGGCGGCGCCGGTGGTGAGGGCGGCGTCGAAAAGGTCGAGGGCTGTCCGCGTGGCCAGGGGTTCGACGCCGCCCAGGCGCAGGCGGTCGCGGTCGGCGTCGGTGAGGGCGCCGCCCATTCCGGCCTCCCACAGGCCCCACGCGAGCGAGGTGGCCGGGATCCCCTGGTGGCGAAGGCGAGCGGCGTACGCGTCGAGGAACGTGTTCGCCGCCGCGTAGTTGCCCTGGCCCGCGTTGCCGAGCACACCGGCGACCGACGAGAACAGCACGAACGCGGCGAGCGGCTTGTCCGTCGTCGCGGCGGCGAGGTTCACCGCGGCGTCGACCTTGGCTCGCAGCACCGCCTCGAACCGGTCGACGGTCAAGGAGGTGAGCATCGCGTCGTCGGTGATGCCGGCCGCGTGGATGACGGCGCTGACCGGCAGCGGCTCGAGCAGCCGTCGGACCGCGTCGGCGTCGGCGAGGTCGCACGCCTCCAAGCGGGCCTCGACGCCGGCCAGGCTCCGCAGGAGTTCCGCCGCACCGGGCGCTTCGGCGCCGCGGCGGCTGATCAGCAGCAGGTTCTTCACGCCGTGCGTCTCGACGAGGTGGCGGGCCAGTTCCGAGCCGAGCGCGCCGGTCGCGCCGGTCACGACGACCGTGCCGTCCCCGAATCCGGCCGGCTCCCCCGGGCGGGCCGGGACGAGACGCGGGACAAGCAGCTTGCCGTCGCGGATCGCAGCCTGCGGAAGGCCGGCCTCGACCACCCCGGGCACGAGGGCGTGACCCGAGTCGCTGCGGTCGGCGTCGATCAGTGTGAAGCGGCCCGGATTCTCGGTCTGGGCCGAGCGGACCAGGCCCCACAGGGCGGCGTGGGGCAGGCCGTCGACCGCGTCGTGCGGGCCGGCGGCGACGGCGCCGGAGGTCAGCACGACCAGGTGCGCGTCGGACCACGCGGGATCGGCGACGAAGGCCTGCAGCGTCGAGAGGGTGTCGGCCAGGGCTTCGCGGACGGTGGTCGGGTCGGTCGCGTCGAGCAGCAGAACCGGCGCCGGTTGCGGAAGGGGTTGGCCCAGCGGCAACAGGTGCCACCCGACCGCCTCGGCGCCGTCGACGCTGGTGGGCGTCCACTCGACGGTGTGCAGGTTGGTCGTCTCGGCGGCCACCGGGCGCAGGGCGATCCGGTCGACCGACGCCACGGGTAGGCCGGTGTCGTCGGCCGCCGTCAGCCGTACGCCGCTCGGGCCGTTCGCAGTGAGGCGGACCAACAGCGAGGTGGCGCCGGGGCTGAGCAGGCGGACGCCCTCGAACGCGAACGGTAGCTGGATGGTGTCGCCGGTGAGCAGGCCGCCGGCGGCGATCGCGTGCAAGGCGGCGTCGAACAGGGCCGGGTGCAGCGCGAAGCCGGCCGGCGGGTCGGGCACCTCGACGTCGGCGTACACGTTGTCGCCGTCCCGCCACGCGCGGCGCAGCCCTTGGAAGGCCGGGCCGTAGTCCAGGCCCGCAGCGGCCATCGCCGGGTAGAAACCGGCGAGGTCGAGCTCCTCGGCGCCGGCCGGGACGGTCACGGCCGTCGCGGTGCCCTCCTCTCCGGTCAGCGTGCCGGTGGCGTGCTCGGTCCAGGCTTCGCCCTGCCGCGAGTGGATCGCGACCGCGCCACGGCCGGTGTCGACGGTGAGGCGCAGCTGCACGGTCTCGCCGTCGGGCACCACCAGGGGCGCGTGCAGAAGGAGTTCGTCCACCGCGGAATCGCTTGCTGTAGCGGCCATCTCGGCCAGCGCGGCGCCGGGGACGACCACACGGCCGTGCACGCGGTGGTCGCTGATCCACGGGTGGGTGGCGGCCGAGATCGAGCCGGTGTGCAGCACGAGCCCGGCCCCGGGGACCTCGGCCGACGCGGCCAGGATGGGGTGGCTGGTGCCGGTCAGACCCAGGCCGGTGACGTCGCCGCCGGCGCCGGTGCGGGCCCGCGGCCAGAAACGGCGGCGCTGGAACGGATACGTGGGCGCGCCGGCGTTCGAACGGCCGAGGACGGCCGCCCAGTCGACGTGCTGACCGCGTACCCAGAGGTCGGCGACCGCGGCAAGCAGGGTGGTGGGCTCGTCGCGGTCGCGGCGCAGGGCGGCCACGGCGTCGGGGATCAACGTGGCCAGCACGGTGTCGGGGCCCAGCTCGAGGACTCGGTCGGCGTCGAGCTGGACGTCAGCCCAGCGGACCGTGTCGCGGACGTGCCGGACCCAGTACCCGGGATCCGTCCAGTCGGCCTGGACCGGCATCGTGGGCTCGTGGAACGTCAGGGTCTCCACAACGGCGCGGAAGTCGTCCAGCATCGGATCCATCAGCCGCGAGTGGAACGCGTGGCTCGTCCGCAGCCTCGTCGTCTTCCAGGCGCTCTTGGCAACGGCGGCGATCTGGTCCTCGGTCCCCGCCACCACAACGGCGTTCGGGCCGTTGACCGCGGCGATGTCCAAATCGGGGAAGGCGGTGTGGATATCCGTTTCGGCGGCGCGCACCGCGAGCATGGCACCCCCGGACGGCAACGCCTGCATGAGCCGCGCGCGGGCCGAGATCAGCTGGGCGGCGTCCTTCAGGGTCAGGACCCCGGCGGCGTACGCGGCGGCGACCTCACCGATCGAATGGCCCGCCACGACATCCGGTGTCAGGCCCCAGGCCCGTACGAGTTCGAGCAGTGCCACCTCGACGGCGAAGATGGCCGGCTGGGCCCAGCCGGTCTGGTCAGCGTCGAGGTCCGGCAGGTCGAGCTCGGCCCGGACGGCGTCGTACGCCGCGGCGTAGGCCGGGAACCGCTGGTACAGGCCGCGGCCCATCTCGGCCCGCTGCGAGCCCTGGCCGGTGAAGACAATGGCCAAGCGGCCTTCCGTGGCCACGCCCCGCACGGTGTGGCCGTCCGGGAGGAGGACCGCGCGGTGGGACAGCTGAGCCCGAGCGGTGAGAGCAGCCGGGTCCTGGTAGTCGTCGCGGCGGTCGAGCATCGTCTGCAGGGCGTCGCCGTCCGCGGCCGACAGGACGATCGGGCCGTCGGCCGGGTCCGCCGCCGGCGTGAACGGCGTCGCTTCGAGGATGACGTGGGCGTTGGTGCCGCTGATGCCGAACGACGACACCGCGGCGCGCCGCTTGTCGGTGCCGGGCCAGTCCCGCGCCTCGGTGAGCAGCTCGACGGATCCGGCTTCCCAGTCCACGTGGCTGCTCGGGGCGTCGACGTGGAGCGTCTTCGGCAGCACACCGTGCCGCATCGCTTGCACCATCTTGATGACACCAGCGACACCCGCGGCGGCCTGAGTATGGCCCAGGTTCGACTTCACCGATCCCAGCCACAACGGCGTCTCCCGCTCCTGCCCGTACGTGGCCAGCAGCGCCTG